>JANRLZ010000094.1:0-31590 GCA_033762055.1 Saprospiraceae bacterium | reverse complement strand
ATAGTTGCAAACTTGAATTATGACAATGAAGCAATACGTTACACACTCTTCGATTTATATAAGGACAATCTAAAAAGAGGATACTTTTACTATGAAGGCGGTCTGCCCGCCAATGCATTTCTGGCCGTGTCACTCGTCGCTGCAATTGTAAAACAATTTGACTGGCTCCGTGCATTCATAGAATCAGAAAAAAACAATATCATTGATGACAATGATACCAAAGATTTTTACCGACTTGGGAAAGCTATTTATCTGTTTGGTATCGGAAAGTATGAGGAATGCCTCGAAATTATCCCCCCCACCTCTCCTTCTATTGACTATTTGTTAAACGGCAAGCGACTCGAATTAAGAGCGTTGTATGAAATGCAATCCGATCTGTTTCCTTACAAATTAGACGCGTTTAAGATGTTCATGAGCAGAACTTCACAGAAGTTGTTTACAGATAAATTAAGGCTTCAAAATGTCAATTTCGTCAATATCCTCACCCAAATTATGAATTCAACCCCGGGCGACGTCAAACGATCGGAACTTTTGGTAAAAAGAATCCACGAAAAAAAGCAAAGCGCCGACTGGCGCTGGCTGCTCCAAAAAGCCGAGGCGCTCCGCCAAAAATAATCACTCCCGCAAACTATCCACCGGATTTGCCCATGCTGTTCGGATACTGTGAAATCCTACCGTAGCCAGGGCCACAGAAACAACCAGCATGCCGGCAAGGCCAAATATCCAGGCCGGCAAATCAGTGCGGAATGCAAAATGGCCCAACCATTGATCCATAGACCAATACGCCACCGGCGCCGCCAGCAGCAAAGCCAGCAAAACCATCCGGACAAAATCACCGGCCAGCAAAGCAGTGATGCTTACCGCGCCGGCGCCCAGCACCTTGCGTATGCCCACCTCCCGCGTGCGTTGCAAGGCCATATAGGCCGACAACCCGAAAAGCCCCAGGCAGGCAATAAAAATGGCCAGTCCGCTAAACAGGGTAAACAACCGACCCGTGCGCACTTCTGCCCGGTATTGCTGATCAAAATGCACATCGAGAAACCGGCTTTCATACACACCTGCCGGCCAGGTTTCCTTCCAGGTACGTTCCACAAATGCGGCTGAAGCCGCGATATCCTGCCCGCTCAACCGAACGGAAAAACGGCGCAATTCTTCCGGCTCCTGAAAAAACGCATACGGCTCGGCCGCGCGCTGCAACCCGTACTGATGGTAATCGGCCGAAACCCCCACTACTGTAAATGTATCACCCCGCATCAAAAAACGGGCGTTTAAGGCGGATTCCGGTGTCTGGTAGCCAAACCGACGCGCCAGGGTCTCTGTAACCACCAGGGCCCGCCGGTCGGTCGTATGCGTACGGTCGAAATTACGACCCGCCCGAATTACCAGCCCGTATTGTGTCAAAAATTCCGGTTCCACCGCATTGATGTGCGCGATCAAACCAGCCCGATCGGCCGGATCAGCTGCATTAAAACGCCGTATGCCATTGTTCCAGGTATCTTCATCACCCGGAACGTTGTGACTGGCCGTAACGGCCTCAATACGCGGGTTCTCCAACAACTTTTGCCGAAAAACCTGATAACGTGAATAGGCCGCTTCATCAAATGGAATAGGCGCCCGCATGACCAGCGTTTGATCAATCTGGATACCCAAATCACCCTGCCGCATAAACTCCAGTTGTCGCCACACCACCAGCGTCGCAACGATAAGCGCTGCCGAAACGCCAAATTGAAACACAATCAATCCCTTGCGCAACCAGGCCTGCCCACTCCCCGGCAACGCTTTTTTCCCTCGCATGAACTGCAAGGGCGACATTCCTGAAATCACCCAGGCCGGATAGAGGGCAACCAACAGCATGCCTGCCAGGAAACCGCCCATGGCCACCACCCAGCCATCTTTATTCTCCAGCCATGCAAAACCGACGGGTTTCCCGATCAGCTGGGCGAAATAGGGCTGCAAGGCCCAAAGCAGCCCAAGCGCCAGCAACAGCGCAAGCACATTCAACAACAAGGCATGAACTACGTATGGACCCAACACTTGCGCGCGTTGCGCGCCGATCACGCGCCGGAGACCAATGTCGCGCGCCCGTTCAATGGCTCTGGCCGTACCAAGATTGACGTAATTCATCCAGGCCAGCCCCAGCACCAGTACCGCAATAAGTGTCAGGTATCGCAATGCCGTCGGGTCGCCGCCGGGCTTGAACTCTTGTTCGAGCCGAAGCCCGGTGGTGTAAATCTCCGGCACGGCTTGCAGCAGGATATGGTGCCGCATCTCCCGCTCGGCAAACACGGGCGACTTCGAGCCGATCCAGTCGCCTGCGGTAATTTTTTGTTCAAAAACAGGACGATCCGCCTGCTGGCGGAGCAAAACATAGGTTTTGAAATCACGCCAACCCCAATCGGGTACAAAATTCGGGCGCGTGTCGAGGGTGGAATAGGAGAAGAAAATCTGCCCGGTCAGATGGGTGTTTTCCGGCAGGTCTTTCACTACACCCGTAATTTTATACATACGGTTGCCGAAAAAATTATCCGCCTCCATGCTTTGTCCCAAACAATTGATATGCCCAAAATATTTTCGGGCTATCTTTTCCGTCACGACCACCGAGCCGGGCTCGCGCAAGGCGCTGGCGGCATCACCGTTCAGCAAGGGAAAACTGAACATGGTGAAAAAATCGGTATCTACATACCAGGATTGTTCCTCCCTGAAACGCTCGCTGCCAATATGCAACAAGGATTCGCCATGGGCCATACGGGTGTAAGTTTCCACTTCCGGAAAATCATTTTTCAAACCAGGCCCCACGCCGGCATATACCGCCGCCGAAGCCATGTTGGGGCGGCCATTGCGTTCAATATCAACGGCAATTCGAAACAAGCGCCCGGCATTGGCGTGAAAACGGTCGTAACTATTTTCAAAAAAAACATATTGCAGGATAAAAAGGAAGCCGGCAATTCCCAGGGTCAGACCGGTGAGATGCAAAAGCGTCGTGCTGCGATCGCGCAACAGCTGACGCAATGCGAGGAGGAGTGCATTTTTTATCATAAGTTCTCTGGTAGGATTTGTTTAAATTTTAAGCCTGGTCGCCGTATTCAATCGCCGTTGATGCGGCTCCAGCTATCCAGATACATTTTCCAGACGCCCGGCGCCGTTTCTTTCCAGACGATCACATACTTGCCTTTCCAGGTGTTTTCCTTGCCGTCTTTGTCCACTGAGGCGCCCTGATAATAGCCCCAATCCCAGGCTTCGGCGCCATTGACCCTGATTTCTGCCGGAATAATTTGATGTGCGGTAATGTCGGGCGAACCCGCCCAGTAGGACTGGATGGCGGCGCGTTTTTCCAGTACCGAAGCGCCGGGCGGAAATATTTTGGCGTCTTCGGTATAGGCATCCGCTACCGCTGCCCAGTCGCCGGCTACTACCTGCCGGGAAAAGGCGGCAATTGCTTCGCGGATTTGTTTCTCTGCATTTATGACATGGCGCCAGCGCAACAGGATATTTTTCCAGCGTTCGGGGCGGTCACCTTCCGGACTGATGCGTCCATCCGGGAGAAGGTAGGCAAGTTCAGCAGGCTCATGCTGTCGCGCCCATGTTTCAAATGCTGCCTGCCGGTCGGTTGTGCCGGGGTCGGGAATACCCTTCACCAGATACGCTTCTATTTTGCCGTTCCTGTCCAACCACCAGGTCAGTTGCACCCGGGAGGCCGGACGTTCGATCAGGGTAAAGAAGTCGTTGGTTTCCGTCACTGTCACACTGACCGCATTGCTGTCCTGCCAGAATTCGCCATAGGTCTTTTTTCCATTGAAATATTCATCCCAGCGTGCCCAGGGACTGTGGGGGTTCCAGGGGCGCCCCGCTCCTTTTTTTTCTTCATACCAGATACGCATGTCGGGCGATACCATTTTTCGGTATGCCGCCTCGTCTTTGCGCTCCCGAGCGGCCAGAAAGTCTTTGACCAATGGTACCAGATGTTGGGCGGAGGCGGGTTTGTTGGCCGTTCGGGCGCAACGAAACCCGTAAGCAATGCTGCGCGGCCCGCCCGACCAGGCGGCAAAATTGCGCCAACCGACAGGACTGTGCGGGTTGAAATCGCCGGCAGGTTTGCCGTGTTCGTAGTAGCCACCGCCGCGATAACCGAACCCCGCCACCGGATCGTGGTCGCCACGCGGCCAGTCGTCGTTGCTGGCAAAACCGTAGCCTTCGAGGCGGCCGTCGCCGTGTGTTCCCCGAAAGGCGCGACCTGCCGGGTGCCCTACACTGACTACGCGTTCCCATAAACTGCCGGCCAGATCCATGACCCAGTACGGCGAGGCGCCAAATACATCGCGATTCTGTGCATTCAACTGGTTTTCTTCTATACCCGGCGCGCATTTTAGTTCGTCGTCGGTGTCAACATACCGCGACAGACGGTTTTTATTGTCGGTTCCCCAGGGATATTCATGCGGTAATGGCCGGCCGGTTCCGCGTGCGGCTTTTTCAAATTCAAGTTCGCTCATGGGGCGCAAGCCGGCCCAGTCGGAGAAGGCGCAGCCGTCGTCCCAACCCACAAAATTCAGGGGTCGGTCTGGACTGCCGGCCACAAACCGTCCGTTGATCTGGGAAATGCTGCCGCGGCTGTGGTAATAAATTTTTCCGGCGAAATTGACCCGTTCGTGGGAGACATCGTTGCCCAGGCTGTTGAGGAACGCGGCGTATTGCCCCTGTGTGATCTCGTATTTCATCAGATAAAAAGCCTGAACGCCTTTGGGAAAAGCGGCCGGCAGCCAACCCTTGCGATCGCCCTGGTATTCAGGCTCGGAAGCCCGATAACACAGGTTGCCGGGCTGATCCCCGATCTGAATCGGCTGTTGCTCGTCACTGATCGTGTACAATCCGTCGTAACGACCATTTTCTCCCGAACGATAAAAAGAAGCGGCATTGAGTGCGCTGGTGTCGGGGTCGCCGGTGGTAAAGCCGCCTTCCGGGATATGTACCATTTCTAACGCGTACAGTTGCCAGGCGCCTTGCCAGCTGTCAAACTGGCCAATACTTTTAGGATCGAAATACACACGCAAAGTCCATGCGACTGGACCACGATGATTTTTGGATGGATACACCCAGACACCCACCCGGTCGTCGGAAGGTTCGATTACAGGATCGGGTAAAGTCGCAGATGATTTTCCGAGTAATGTATGACCGGAAGGCTGTACCAACGTATGACGCGCATTGTATTCCGGGTCGTTGGGCTGGAATTTGAGAAAAATCCAGGCGGCATCGTGGTTTTGTTCGTTGCGCCAGGCATTGTCCCAGGCAATGGTGAAACGAACGCTGAAACGCGGACCGTTTTCCACTTCTACCTGGAGCAACCGGAGGTTGCCGGCGTGTAAAAAGGAAAGTGGCGCCAACAGGCAAATGAACAAGGCGTTTTTCATAGCAGGGAGGAGTATGAACCGTGTTTCTGAAGACTGTTTCCGGTCGGCAAATTCCCGTTAATCCCATTCGTATCCGTACAGTACGATCAGGATTTACTTTATTGACTTGTTGCGACGGGGGCGTTTGCGCAAGGTGGCTGCAAATAGCACCCGGTCGCAACAAGTCATGATCCTCGCCCTCTCTACTCATTCCGCAGCGCCTCCGAGGGGTTGATCAACGCCGCGCGTATGCTTTGAAAACTCACGGTGACAATCGCAATGAACAGCGCTGTCAGCCCGGCAGCGGCAAACATCCACCATTCCAGTTCGATGCGATAGGAAAAATCGGACAACCATTTCTGCGAAGCCCACCAGCCCAGGGGAATAGCAAATACGATGGACAACAATACCCACTTTACAAAATCGCGGGTGAGCAAGGCGGCGATGCCCGCCACTCCGGCGCCCAGTACCTTACGAATGCCAATTTCCTTGGTACGCCGGGAAGCGCTGTATGTAGCCAAACCAAACAATCCCAGGCAGGAGATCAGTCCTGCCAAACCGGCGAACAAATGAAACAGTGTACCGGTACGCGCCTCGGTTTCGTACATCGCGTCGTATTCTTCATCCACAAATTTGTATTTGAAGATTTTACCCGGACAGTTTTTTTCATACACGGCTTTGACGGAAGCAATGGCTTCTTCGGTTTTTCCCGGCGCTGTTTTGATGTAAAAAACATCGGTCCACTCCGGGTTTTGGTACATCACCAGCGGCTCGATCGGGGTATGCAACGATTTAAAGTTAAAATCTTTCACCACGCCTGCCAGGGTGCCGGATACGCCGTTGAACTTGATCCATTTTCCGGCCGCTTCGCCGGGTTTCAGGCCCATTTCGCGGGCGGCTGTCTCGTTGACGATAAAAGACAGACTGTCGGCATGGTTCATTTCCGGTCGGAACCAGCGGCCTTCGGCGAGTTGCAAGCCAAAAATAACCGGCAATTCATTATCAATTCCCAACTGCCAGATAGGAAGTTCTCGCCCGGCTTCTTTCCCTTCCCAGTCAATATCGCCGTTCTGACTGCCGAGATCTACAAAACCATTGTCGCTCACGCACAAATTGGCAATGCCCGGCCGGCCGATCAATTCATTTTTTATCACCGTGGAGGGCGTTTTTGAACCGTAGGTATTAAAAGATAAGATGTTTTCTTTTTCATAACCTAATTTCATGTTGCGCATAAAATCCATCTGTCTCGACATCACGGATGCCGTGATAATCAGCGCAATGGAAAATACAAATTGCAGGGTTACCAGCGACTGGCGCAGCAAAGGGCTTCCGCCGGAAAGCAATGACTGGCCTTTTAATACCTTAACAGGATCGAAACGGGTCAGCAACAGGGCCGGGTAAATTCCGGCCAGCAACAGGGCCAGCAATGCGGTTCCGCCCACCACCCGCCATACCTCCGGTTGTAGAAAATCAGCAGATTGGAATTCCTTTCCCGACAGTTCATTAAATACCGGCAAAGCGCTTATGGCCAGCAAAACGCCGAATAAAGTAGCCACAACCACCACCATGGCTGATTCCGACAAAAATTGTCCAAACAACTGACTTTTTTCTGCGCCGACGGTTTTACGGACTCCTACTTCCTTGGCGCGGTTGCCAGCCCTGGCCGTGGCAAGATTTACATAATTGATACAGGCGATACCGAGAATCAGCAAACCGATCAGTCCGAAAATGGAGATGGTTTTGCGGCTTCCCGAGCCGTCGGCATATTTGATAAAACCGGCTGAATCGAGGTACACGTTGTGCAAGGGTTGCAGGCAATACCAGAATTGCGACTGGTTCTGCCTGTGCCGGGCAGCAATGGCCGCGAGTTTGTGCCCTACGGCTTCGCGGTCGGCATCGGGACGCATCAGCAACCAGGAGGTATAACTCATTTGTCCCCAGTGAAAGGCGTTTTTCGGGTCGCGCACCATCTGGTTGGCTACCGGCTCCCAGGGCATGATGCAGGAAAACTGAATGCTGGAATTGGAAGGCGGATCTTTCAATACGCCGGTCACCGTCAGATCGAGTTTGTTGTCGAAACGAACGGTTTTTCCCAGCGGATCGGCGTCGGCAAACAGGGTTCGGGCCAGTTTTTCGGTAATAAGAATACCATTGGGAGTCGCCAGCGGCTTCGAACCGTCACTTTTTACCAGGGGAAAATCGAACAGGTCAAAAAATGCCTGATCTACAATTAAACAACGTTTGGCCTCAAAAAGAGCCGCATTCACCGCCAGGGTTCTTGTTCCCTGGTTCCAGACGCGCACGGCCTCCTGTATCTCCGGAATTTCTGCTTTCGCTTCCGGCGCCAGTCCGGCAGGCGTCGTGGTGGTCCACTCTCTGGTTCCACCAAAATCCCAGTTGGTCAGCACACGCGCAATGTTTTTTCCCTGTGTATGCTGTTGGTCGTAAGTGAGTTCGTCTTGCACCCACAACATAATCAGCAAGGCGGCGCCCAAACCGACGCCCAGGCCCAGCAGGTTCAACAATGTGTAGGTACGATCGCGCCGCAAGGCGCGCAAGGTGCGGGTAAAGTTGTAGCCAATCATACCCATTCTGATACGAGAATCGTGCTGAAATTTTATCTAATTGAAAATCAATAATTTAATTATAAAAATCGCTTCATTTCCTGTCCAGTTCCGAACGCCGGTGTTCAAAAACGGACAGTAAAAAGTTTCAGGGCAACATCCGCGAAGCGCCGGTTTTTCCGATAAAAAACAAACCGTCGAATTGGTAGGGGACCGACATCACGGCGCTAAAATCAACATCGAACACCGCATAGCCGATAAATCGCACCGGACGCGCCTCGCACAAGGCGGGTTGCGAGCGTGCATTGCGCAGGTTGCAAAAGAGGGTGGTTGCGTTGCGTTCTTTTGCAACGCGGTAAAGGGCTTCGTCGAAACTGCCCGCCGGTGCGTTCATGCCGGGCGCCTCCACCACTTTGTGGTTGCTCATGCTGATTGCGGCGCTGTAGGTACCTTCTGCAGTAAACAGGCCGTACGCGCGATAATCGTCGCCAAACAAACGTGAGAGGTATTTGCCCATCGAATTACCCCAATGGTAATTCAAATTTTGATCCGGATGATCGCTGCGGGCTATGTGCGAATCGTGCGCCCATACCACCATGCGCGTATCGGCGGGGCGTTGCGCCCGAATCCAGCGGATATTTTCGGCCATGAAGGTATCGCGCGCGCTCACCACCTGCGACCAGGCGACGATGGCGGCCTGCGTCACCACACGGGCATTCTGATGCGCCCATTCGATGCGTTGTTTGTCGGCGTCGTTTCGGGCGCGTTGCAACCAGGCAGGCTTGTGTTGCTCCACGAGTGACAGCACTTTTTCCGCGCTGATTTTCCAGCCCAGCCGAACGCTGTCGGGCGCCTGCGGGTAATATTGTGCCGCCCAGGCAGCCCGATACGCTTTTTGCAAGGCCGCAACGCTGTCCAGCAAAACCGGTTCCCATTCAGCCACGAAGCGGGCAATGCTGTCCATCGGCAAGGCAGGATCCTGGCAATCAAAGCCCACGAACTCCACCGGATCGGCCGGATGAAGGGTATTGTAAGCGCGCATCCATTGGATCAGGGCGAGCATTTCTTCGGTATTCCAGACCTTGAACATGGCGCGAATCACTTTTTCTGCGGCGCCCTCACCCCGGCATACGTAACGATTGATTTTTTCTACTTCCAGTTGGTTGGCCTCGATGGCAAATACACGCACCTGGAGGTGCTCGACAGCGTATTGCAGCAGACGGTGTTTGATGAGGAAGAACTCGCGGGTACCATGTGTGGCTTCGCCCAGCGCGATGACGCGGGCGCTGCCTACCGATTTTTTAAACGCCGCCAAATCGGCGTAATCGGCCGCTTGTCCTGCCAGAACGGGCTCGAAAGTACGGAGCGGCGTGCATTGTTTTTTCAGCCAATCGCGTTGTTCGGCGCTGAAATCGGGAGCCATGGCAATACTTTGCTCCTCTTTTTCGTCAATGGCGAGGCTTCCATCGTCGAACCAGACTTTCCCCCCTCCTGATATGCTCAGGGCGAGGTACCAGGAATGTACCGCGGCTTTTTCCCGGCCGATAATTTGCCATTCGGTCCAGTCTGTTTTACCGGAAAAAACCTTTGGCTCGCCTTGAATCAGCCAGCCGGTATCGCTGATGGCCCAGAGGGCAATTTGCACTTCGCCGTCGGTTTTGTCGGTTTTGATTCGTCCGCTGCATTTCACATTTTTCCCCTGAAGCGCATACGGAGAGAGCCAGTATGCCACGCTGGAAGCACCGCTCCCCTCCCCCGCTGCTGCGCAATAACTGTACTTCCCCTGAACAACCACCGTACTGTCGAGCGACCAGCGGGTTTTGGGATCCACCTGCCAGGGCGCCCATCCCCAGGGACGGGCAGCGCCTTCGACACTGGTTTGTTCAAAATCGAGATTAAGTGGTTGCTGCGCAGGTAGTACAAAAGCACCGCATGCGAGGAGGAGGGAGAACAAAATGTGTTTCATGTTTTAACCGCTAAAACAAT
This sequence comes from Saprospiraceae bacterium, assembly GCA_033762055.1. Classification (GTDB taxonomy): domain Bacteria; phylum Bacteroidota; class Bacteroidia; order Chitinophagales; family Saprospiraceae; genus M3007. Next base: position 21,659 of record JANRLZ010000094.1, on the reverse strand, counting down.
GGCAAAAAAAGGAAAATCTTCTATTTCCCAATACGTCATAAAATCGTCCTTTCCATGTAACTGACCTGCAAAATCGCGGTTCAACACGCGTGAAAGATTCCCTACTCGCTTCGCAGCGATTTGACCGGGTTGGCCATGGCTGCTTTGATACTTTGAAAACTGACGGTCAGGAATGCAATGGCAACGGCGACGAAACCCGCCAGCACAAACATCCACCATTGGATGTCGATGCGATAGGCAAAGTCGGCCAGCCAGTGTTGCATAAACCAGTAAGCAACGGGCGAGGCAATCACGATGGCGATCAGCACCAGTTTCAGGAAGTCTTTGGCCAGCAGCCCGGTGATACCTGAAACACTGGCGCCCAGCACTTTTCGGATTCCAATCTCCTTGGTGCGTTGTTCGGCAGTAAATGCCGATAAACCAAACAAGCCCAGACAGGAAATCAGCACGGAGAAAAGGGCAAACAAACCCGCCAGTTTTCCCACGCGCTGTTCGGCGCTGTACACCTTTCCAAAAGCATCATCGAGGAAACGATAACTGAAAGGCTGGTCGGGCGCCATGCTTTTCCATTGCTGTTCCATGGCGGCGATAACGGCTTCTGTATCGCTCCCCTTGTAGCGAAAGCAGGCCATTCCCCGCGACTTTCTCAGTACAAACGACAAGGCGCCGATGTTATCACGCAAGCTCGACCAGTGAAAATCCTTCACAACGCCAATGATTTCCAGTTCATCAAAATCTTCCGGTTTGGTCGGGCCTTGCGGGGTGGTATTCATGGTATAAATCTTCTTACCGATCGGATCGTCGAAACCAAAGAGTTTGGCGGCAGTTTCGTTGATTACCACACCCGTGCTGTCGGTAATACGCTCTGGGTCAAAGAAACGCCCCTGTTTGATTTCCATACCGAGGGTCTGAAAATAATCGCTGTCCACCCTCCAACGCTGCATTTCCACGATCTCACCCACTTCGATGGCGCGCTTTTTCATAAATCCCTGGTCGCTGCGATGACTCGGTACGGGCAAAAAGCCCGAAACCGTTGCACTTTCGATCAAGGGGTTTTTCATCATTTCAGTTTTGTAGGTATAAATCCGGTCGCCCAGGGCGTAAGCATCGTCGAGGATGATGACCTGGTCTTTTTCAAAACCGAGTTTTTTATGCTGGATGTAGTTCAATTGACGGAATACCAGCAAGGTAGACAGAATGAGTGTGACTGAAATGGAAAACTGAAACACCACCAGTGCGCTCCGGAAACCACCGCTTTTTTTACCCGTCCCGACCGCTTCGCCTTTCAACACCTTGACGGCATTAAAAGCCGACAGGAAAAACGCCGGATAACTGCCTGCAAGCAATCCTACCAGTCCGGCGCCACCCAGTGTTGTTATCCAGAACATCGGCGACGACCAGGGCATGCTCAACTCGCGACCGGTCAGCTCGCGATAACCGGGCATAGCCAGTGCGGCCAGTACAATGGCCAGCAAAGTAGCAAGCATGGCAATCAGCCCCGATTCGGTCAGGAACTGCCCCATCAAAGCCGAGCGCCTGCTGCCGAGCGCCTTGCGCACGCCAATTTCTTTGGCGCGCATGGAAGAGCGCGCCGTGGCGAGGTTCATAAAATTGATACACGCAATGAGCAGGATGAAACCGGCGATAGCGCTGAAAATCCAGACATAGCGGATGTTGCCGTTTGCCGCGAGTTCTATATCCAGGTCGGAATGCAGGTGAATATCCGGCAGGTTTTGGAGTAAAAATCGGACGTACTGACCGGTTTTTTCAAAATCCTCCAGCGTGGTACCCAGCATTTGTTGTGTGGTAACGACAAACTTTTCGCGACTGAGTTTTTGAAATTTATCGGCAAAAACGGTCTTGTCGGTTCCTTTTCGCAACAGCAAATACGTGTGAAAGTTATTGTTGGAGCCCCAAAATGCCGGCGAATCTTTTATTTCCTGGTCGTTGGTCAACGAAAGCAGCAAATCAGCGCGGAAATGGCTGTTTTCGGGCATGTCTTCAAATACGGCCGTCACCTGATAGCGTTCGGTATTTTCTAATACCAGGGTTTGTCCCAGCGCCATTTGCGGCGAGGAAAAGTATTTTTCGGCGCGGCTTTTTGAAATAGCAAGGGTATGGGGTTGGGTCAGGCAACGGGCCGCATTACCTTCCAACACTTTCAGCGGAAACACTTCGAAAAAAGTGCTGTCTACATTCAGCACCTTTTCTTCCCGGATATTGGACTGCATGGGACCATCGCGGCGCACCAGGTAACTGCCGCGATCACGGAACCGGCACCAGGTTTGAATTTCGGGCAACTCCCGCGTGGCATCCGGCCCGACGGCTGCGCCGATAACAGCCATTTTCATTTCACTCCCGGCAAAATTGATATTCGACACCACGCGCACAATCCGGTCGGCCAGTGGGTTCCAGCGATCATAACTTCGTTCATGCGCGACATACAAGGCGATCAAAAGACAGGCGGCAATACCAACCGATAAGCCCAGGATGTTGAGGCCGGAGTAGAGGCTGTTTTTGCGCAGGTTGCGGAGCGCGATGGTGAGGTAGTTGTATAACATGGCTTAATTTTTTCTTTGAATCCATTAATGTTGAAAATCGTCGGACCAGCCGAATTTGAGCGTCACCTGGCCAAATGGGCCGGAAAAATCGGCGTTCTGCAACTGGGCGATTCCTACGCCGGACACCCAGCGATACCCGCCGCAAAAGTTGAGGTGAAACCAGCGAAATAGGTTCAATTCCAGTCCGGCAGAAGGGCTCAGCACATAGACCGGGTCTTTTCCTACATCGGCTACTTTTACACGTCCCAGGCCAAGGTCAAGATCGGCAACCGGGTGGATGCGCCGGTGTGCCGCTATTTCGTAGCCTAATTGCATAGAGTGCCAGTTGAATCGCAGGCGGCGGGCGGCGCCATTGTGGGGCAACTCCATATAATCGGCGACAAAGTTGAAATTATAGCCAATCAGGAATTTCCGGTTGTACTCGCCGGTGAGATGAAAACCGGAAATCTGAACCGTTTGGCCGTTTATTTTGCTCCATTGTGCGCGATAACCGCCCCAACCGCCGCTGCTTTTCCAGCGGTCTTCGCCAAACAGCGTTTTCTCTTCCTGGGCATTTGTCAGACTTGACATCAGGCAAAAAAGCACGGCGCCTATTGTTTGCACCGATGATTTTGTTGTTAAAAAGTTGGTCATATATTTGAAAAAAGATGCATTTCGGATAAAAAAACAGGATAAGCAACGAGGCCGTCAGAGCGAAGGAAGTTAACTGGACGGATCGGATACCATTCGCCACAGCCACCACCCTATTGCGAGGCGAAACAAGGGTTGGAAAATTTTATTACAAACTTCGATGATCGGGCCAAGCGCCCCCACTTGCCAAAAATGATTCGAAAAGGCAATAAACGTCAGTACCGACCAAATTAAAAAACCGCGCGCCATCCAGCGCGACAGGTCGTTTTTTTGTGACAGCGCCAGCCCCATGAACAAGTTGCCAAGGGCAAATGCCAGGATGAAAACCAGAAAAAGCACCGTGCTTGCCCCGCCGAAATTTTCTATTTGCTGCTGCAACAACGTGCGCAAAGCCGGATCATCCATAGCCATATATCTTTCGCGAAGCGGATTGAGGTAAGCCAGTACCGCAAACATCCGGGTCATTTCGGCGATACCGAATACGGCATAAAACAAGGCCGAAAGCGCTGCAAAACCCGCTGCATTCCGGCTCGCCACCCAGGCTGCGCCAAACATGGAAATAATTACCATCAGACAATGGCATATAATCATCCACTTCTGTCCCACATAAACCGGATCACGAGCCAGCTGCAAACGCGCTTCAAATGTTTCGGCCGGGAAATCAATAAAATGTACGCCGATAGTGGTCAGGCCCGTTGCAAAAGCAGCGATCGAGGCAAGGGTTAAAAAGCGAATATTTTGCATGATTTATGACTTTTTCATTCACTTTTCAAGCTCTTGACCGGGTTGGCCAGGGCGGCTTTGATGCTTTGGAAACCGAGGGTCAATAGCGACACCAGGACAGCTGCCAAACCAGCGGTAGCGAACATCCACCATTGCATTTCCAATCGGTAGGAGAAGTCGGCCAGCCATTGATTCATCATGTAATACGCAAGCGGTGAAGCAATCAGGATGGCCAGTAACACCAGCCGGATAAAGTCTTTAGCCAACATGCCGGTAATCCCCAACACCGTGGCGCCCAGTACTTTGCGAATGCCGATTTCTTTGGTGCGTTGTGCCGCCATGAATGAAGCCAGTCCGAAGAGTCCGAGACATGCTATTAAAATCGCCAGCCCGGAAAAAAGTGCAAAGACTTTCGACAGGCGCATTTCTGCAGCGTATTGTTTGTCAAAATCTTCATCCAGAAAGGAATAATCGAAAGGCACCGACGGCGCCATTTCTTTCCAGACACCTCTCACCTGCTCTACCAAGGCAGCAACATCTGCGCCTTGACGCAAACGAAGGGCTGCAAATCCAAGTGGCCAGGCGCCTAGTTTGATCACCATCGGCGTTACTTCATGATGCAGTGATTGAAAATGAAAATCCTCCACCACGCCCAGTACTTTACCCGGTGGATTACCGCTCATGGTAAGCGTTTTTCCTACCGGATTGGTCCAGCCGAGGCGTTTGGCGCAGGTTTCATTAATCAGGCAATCGGCCGAATCAGCAGCAATTTCAGGATTAAAGTTCCTGCCTTCTTTCATCTTTAATCCGAGGGTTTGTACAAAGCGACTGTCGGTGAAATTGTAATTCAACGAGGTTTCCTGATAATTGGCGGGTTGTTCAGGAAGAAAGATGGTGCTGTCAAATCCTTTTCCCGGTAGAAACTGGGCGGCGGTTGCTTCTGAAATGCCGTTTAATGAGCGGATTTTTTCAAAAAACGCGTCATATTGGCGGCCGAGGCCATTGGCTCTTTTCAGGATCAAAACCTGTTCTTTATCAAAACCGAGCGAATGACTTTGAAGGTAATGCATTTGGCTTTGCACCACCAGGGTACCGATAATCAAGGCAATGGAAATGGAAAACTGCGCTACAACCAATACCTGACGCCAGCTTACCCGATTCCTGCCAGGGCGAGTTAATTGCGTTCGCATGGCATTTGCCGGCGAAAACGAGGAGAGGAACAAAGCAGGTGCTGCACCAGCCAAAAGGGTGGTCAGTAAGGTCATCCCGCCCAACCAGCAAACAGCTTGTGGCGTCCAGAGTGTGGTAAATGAAACTGTTTTGTCGGTCAGGGTATTGAAAGCCGGCAAAGCCAGTCGAACCCAAAGCAATGCCAGACAAACTCCGGCCATTACCGTGAGAAACGTCTCGCCCACGAATTTCCCCATCAATTGTCCACGGGTAGATCCCAACACTTTCCGCACGCCTACTTCACGCGAACGTGTGAGCGCCCGGGCAGTAGCCAGATTGATAAAATTGATACAAGCCAGCGCCAGTATGGCCAGCGCGATCAGTGCAAATACCCATACGTAACGAATGTTCCCATGACCGGCCTCGGCTTCAAAATCGGTGTGCAGATGGATATCTGTGAGGCGTTGAAAGGGGAAACTGGTAAAGTTGCTCCCCTCTGCCATGTCGCCCGTCATCAGATTTCGGGCGACATAATTTTTCATTTTTGCATCCAGCGCTGTGAAATCAGCGCCGGGTTTGAGTAAAAAATAGGTCAGTACCGTGGCAGAACTCCACTGGTTGCTGCGCTGTGCAATACTTGCGTTATTTTTTAACGAAGTCAGAAAATCAAACTTCAGATGCGATTGCGCCGGCCAGTCGCGCACAATGCCGCTGACCTGGAAGGCTTTACCGTCGTTGCGCAACATGGTTTGTCCCAACGCCGGGCTTTCGCCAAAATAACGCCGGGCCATGCTTTCGGTCAGTATGATTTCATCGGGCGAAGCAAGCACCTGGTTCGGGTTGCCGGCCACAAATTCGAGGCTGAAAATGGCAGCAAACTGTTCGTCCACCTGCAAACCTTTGGGTTCACGCACATAATCCGGGCCTTTTTTCAAAGTCATGCCACCTTGAGCGCACTGGGTAGCACGCTCCACTTCCGGGAATTCACGGGCCAGTAAAGGCGCCAATGGAACCGGACATTGGGCGATCTTCCATTCGTTGTCTCCAAAACGAGCTGCCCAATACGCACGGTATATCCGGTCGGCCTGCGCATGAAAGCGATCGTACGAAAGCTCATCGCTCACCCAAAGCCCGATCAGCATACAAACTCCCAAGCCCAGGGAAAGCCCGGTAAGGTGCAACATGGTAGTTGAACGATCTTTCAACAGATGCCGCAAAGATTGTTTCATGGCAATCATTTTTTATGAAGGATGAAGGATGAATTTAGCAGGCCCAATAAAATTCATCATTCATAATTTATCATTCATAATTTATTTATTACTCACTGCGCAGGCTTTTCACCGGGTTGGCCAGGGCGGCTTTGATGCTTTGGAAACTGAGGGTCAGGAAGGCAATCAGCACGGCTACGCCGCCGGCAACGACAAATACCCACCATTGGATGTCTATCCGGTAGGCAAAATCCAGCAACCACCGGCCCATCGCCCAGCCACTCAGCGGCGATGCGATCAGCAGGGCAAAAAACACAAGACGTAAAAAGTCTTTGGCCAGCAAGCCTACAATGCCGGGGGTGCTGGCGCCCAGTACTTTTCGAATACCGATTTCCTTGGTGCGTTGCTGGGTGGTATAGGCAGCCAGCCCGAGCAAGCCAATACAGGCAATAAATATAGCCAGCATGGCAAACAAACTGAAAATATGCTGGGCGCGCTTTTCTTCGGCATACAACTCGGCCAGGTTGGCGTCGAGCAAGGTGTAGCGAAATGGTTGTTCCGGCACGAATTCCCGCCAGCGCTGCTGCAATGTTTGTATAAACGGTTGTAATTGACCGGGTTGTACCCGCACGGCTATCTGATTGTCTATCCCCCTGAATGCCCGGTTATGATGGATGAAAAGGGGTACAATCGGCTCGTGCAGGCTTTGAAAATGAAAATCACGGACGACACCGACAACCGTAAATGTGACATCACCGCCGTCAGGGTGCAAAAAACTGCCGGGTTGTACCACCCGGCGGCCAACCGGGTCGGGGCCGAGATTCAGGTCTTTCACTGCACGTTCGTTCAGTATCACCGAAAGTGAATCATTAAACGCTTTCGAGAAATGCCGCCCGGCTATTAATTCCATGCGCAACATTTGTGTGTAGGAGTCATCCACCACCACGCCGCGACCTGTCACGGTTTCACTGTCTTCCGGCTTCTTAAGGGATGCACCGAACCAGTTCAAACCGCCCGGCATTTCACTGCCGCCTCCCACCGCTTCCACGCCTGAAATTTTTTGTACCTCTTGTTTGAAAGCCTCGGTTTTTTGCTGTAAAGCGAAGGCATTGTGAAGCACCAGGATGTGTTCTTTCTGGAATCCCAGCGATTTGCCGGCTATAAAATTCATTTGTCCCAATACCACCAGCGTACTGATAATCATGCCGATAGAGATCGCAAACTGGAAAACTACCAGTCCGTTGCGGAGCCAGGCGCCGCTTTTTTGCGCAGTAAATTTTCCCTTCAATACTTCAATAGGCCGACACCCCGACAACACCCCCGCCGGATAAATACCTGATAATACACCAATACCCAGCGCAAAAAGAAGAAGCCCCGGTACGGTCAAGCCACCGATATAATCCTGCAGGTTCAGTTGTTTGTCGGCCAGATGATTGAAATAGGGCAACAACAAAGCCACCAGTCCGACGGCTATCAGGGTCGCAAAACTGCTCACCAAAATCGCTTCTATCAAAAATTGTCCGGCCAATTGGCCGCGGTCGCTGCCCAGCGCCTTGCGAATGCCGACTTCACGCGCACGTTCGGCGCTGCGCGCCGTGGCGAGGTTCATAAAATTAATACAGGCGATCAGCAGGATAAAAAACGCGATGAGGGTGAAAATACCTACCATCGTGGCATTGCCTGCCGGTTTGAGTTCCGATTCCAGGTTGCTATGCAAATGGATGTCGGGCAGGGCCGTCAAATAGTAACGGTACCCATTTCCCGCAGCCTTGTATTCCGGCCAGCTTACCCCGAAATTGCGCTGTATTTCACCGGCGGCGTATTTTTCCACCACATCGGGGAAACGGGCTTCCATCCTTTTGGCATCGGCGCCGGGATGGAGCAGGAAATAAGTATTGGTGGCAAAACCGATATGGTTGACGCCTTCCAGAAAAGGCACTCCTTTGGTCGGAAACAGCAGGTCAAAATTAAAATGACGATCATCCGGCAAATCGGCGCACACGCCCGTAACATGAAACGGACGCGGTTCGGCGCCGCCGATCAGCACAATGGTTTGTCCTATCGGATCCTTTTCGCCAAAATAACGCCGCGCCGTCGAAGCCGACATGACCACCCCCTCGGGGTCGGTCAGGCATTTTTCCGGATGGCCCTGAACAAACGGAATCTGAAAGACCTTGAAAAAGGTAGAATCGGCCGCCAAAACCCTTTTTTCCTCAAAAACCTGATCGCCATACTTGCACTGCACGGTGGCGCCTCCGGTAAAATCAGCCAGTCGGACGGCGGTTTCCACCTCCGGACATTCCTGCTGCACCGACCGGGCATAACTCGGCGGCACAATGGCATAGCCGGTGCGGCGATCGGGATAAATACGTTCGAGCGACATCCGCCAGATGCGCTCCCCGTTGGGCCAATCACGATCGTAACCACGTTCATCGGCCACATACATCAAAATAAGCAGGCAACAGGCTATGCCAAATGCCAGACCCAGCATATTGATAAACGCATATCCTTTGTGCTTTAACAGGTTGCGCATGGCCACCATGAGGTAGTTATAGAGCATAAAATTTCATTTTAAAATCCTGATTTTTGAATACCGAAAAACCACAGCAACCCCTAAACTATTCCCTCAGGCTTTTCACCGGGTTGGCCAGGGCGGCTTTGATGCTTTGGAAACTGAGGGTTAAAAAGGCGATCGCGATGGCCACCATACCCGCAAAAACAAACACCGACCAGTGTATATCAATGCGATAGGCAAAATCGGACAGCCATTGATTCATCACATAATATGCCGGCGGGGAGGCGATGAGGATGGCGATCAGTACCAATACCAGAAAGTTTTTCGACAACAATGCGACCACCGAGGTTACCGAAGCGCCGAGCGCTTTTCGAATGCCGATTTCGCGGGTTCTGGATTGAACGATGTAGGTAATCAAGCCAAACAATCCGAAGCAGGACAGGAAAATGGCTACGCCGGCAAAGGTTCCGATCATTTGCGACAAACGGGATTCTGCGGCGTAGTTGTCTTCAAGATTGTCTTCCAAAAAACGGCTTTCAAATACTTTTTCCGGGAAAAATTCCCGCCAGGTTCGTTCGATAAATGCCAGGGTTTCCGGCACGCGCGCGTTGGAAATTTTAATGCCGAAATTGGTAAAAGCGCCCGGGTTCACTTCCAGAATGATCGGCGTCAATGCGTTGCGAAGGGGTTCTGAATGAAAGTCGGCCACCACCCCCACCACCTTGCCGGGCGTTCGACCACCGCGTTGCAGGGTTTGGCCGATGGCCGCCGCCGGCGTACCAAAACCCAGCACCTTTACGGCTTCTTCACTGATGATATAACCTTCCAGATGATCGGTGCCAAAAGATTTGTCGAAATCCCTGCCAGCCACGATCTTCAATCCGAATGTTTCCGAAAAATCATAATCCACCGAGATCAGCGGCAGCACCACACCGTCTTGCAGACGAATTTTATCGGTGGCAATCGGATGTCGGGCATTGCCCGAGCCGGGCAGATTGGTTGCCAGCGTCACCCCCAGCACCTGTGGATTCTGCTGAAGTTTTTCTTCGAACGCATTCGTTCTGCTGCGCATTTGTGCATCGCCGGGGGCAAACAGGGAATTCATGTTGGCGCTGAATAGCGGCACCTGCAACACATAGTCGCGATCAAAACCCAGCGGACGGTTTTTCAAATAATCTACCTGTTGCAGAATCACCAGTGTGCCGATGCTTAATGCAACGGCTACCACAAACTGTACGGTAATGAGCGATTTACCCAGCCAGCCGCGTGCGCCTTCTCCCCCCGAGCTGCGTTGTGAGCGCAACAAGTTCATTAAATTAAAGCGGCTGCCGAACACAGCCGGGTACAAGCCGGCCAAAATGCTTATACCAATAAAAATAAGTGCAAACAGGGGAAGCAATCCGCTTTCCCACAAATATGCGCGCCCTACCTGATGCCCCAGCAAGTCGGAAAAATAGGGCAACAGCGCTGCTGCTGCGAACAAGGCAACACCAAATGATAGCAGTCCCAAAATAAAGGTTTCACCCAACAGTTGACCGATTATTTGCCGCCGCGCTGCGCCGAGTACTTTGCGCATCCCCACTTCCTTGATTCTTCCCAAATGCGCCGCTGTCGAAAGATTGACAAAATTGATGGCAGCAATGAGCAGAATCATCAGTCCTACCGCCACAAATACTTTCAGCCACAGCGGGTTGGCAGGCTGCACGGGTTCGCCTTCCGCATTGGAACGAAGGTGAATATCTCGCACCGGAAAGAAAGAAAAACCCTGCTTGTCTTTGAGTTCAGGCTGCCCGTGTTCTTTGACAAACTCCGGAAAACGGGCATTTATCTTTGCTACGTCGGCGCCTGGGCGCAGCAAAGCGTATGTATAGGAATGGGAAGCAAGTCGGTTGGTTTCCAGTATTCTGCGCAGGTTTTCACGGGCATATTCAGGTTCGACATCCACAAGATTGCGGTAAGGCGCGAGCATATCGAATTCCAGGTGGGCATTTTCCGGAAATGCCCGTACCACACCGCTCACGGTATAGGGACCGGTACCGGCAAGCATCAGTTTTTCGCCCAGCACGTTGGTTTTTTTGAAGATCAATGCCGCCGTTTTGTCGGTCAGCACGACGGTTAGGGGCTGATAAAGTGCGGAAAAAGGATCTCCATGCAAAAAATCGAGTCCGAACACGGCGTGCATGGTCGAGTCGGCAAACATGACATTTTCCAACTCGAAATCGGCGTTGGTAGCCGGGTTGCGCACACTGAGGCTGCGTGGGTACAAACGCGCCACCTGTTCAATTTCCGGAAAATAAGCGGGAAGCAAGGGCCCCAACAAAGAAGGGCAGCGATTCAGTATCAGATCGCTGCCGGTAAAACCTACCTCATAATTCATGCGGTACAACCGGTCGGCCGTGGGATGAAACCGGTCGTACGAATGCTCAAATTTATTCCACAACAAAGTCAAAAAACAAAAAGTCAACCCGATGCTCAGGCCGGTAAAATTGACCAGCGAGAACAGGCTGTTTTTGCGGAAGTTCCGGAATGCGATTTTTAGATAATTGGTGAGCATGGGTTGATCAGGTTGATAAATTGTGAGGATTTTGAAAGAAAACCAGGTAGGAAACGATCAAAAAATGCTGAATGCGCGTCCATCCCGTTGCCTACTCCGCCTTCAGCGCTTCCATCAAATTGGCTCGAAGTATTTCTTTTAATTTTAGCCAAAGTGTAATAGCCAGCGCCCCCAACACCAGCGCCATTGAAGCCACTATGACCCAACCGGATATGCCGGCGTGTATTTTATAAATCCCGTCCATCAAAGCCCGGGTAAACGCATAGCCGCCCAAGCTGCCCATGAGCAGCGCAACGACCATTACGAGCAGGAAGTTGCGGTTTAAATGCAGGGCGATGTTGGAAGGTGTCGCGCCCAATACCCGGCGCAATGCCAGGCTGCGCCATTGTTTAAGCGCATTCAGCGAAATGATGGCAAACAACCCGCTGATGGTAAGCAACAAAGTGACGATAGAAAACCAGGAAAGCGTGGTTGAAAGGTTATTAGAAATTTCCAGCGCCTGTTTCAGCACTTCATCCTGATAAAAACCGGCGAAGGGCTTGTATGGAAACAGTTTTTTCCAGGTAGCCTCCATGTCGGCATAGACCTGCTGCGCATCTTCCGGGTGTGTTTTCAGAATGCAATAGGTGAGTTTGGCTTCCGGAGCGCAGCGGATAACAGCCGGGGTCATTTGTTCAAATGGAGAATCAGGCATAAAATCCTTGACCACACCCGCTATCCGATACGTAACCGTGTCAAACCGCAGGTCTGTACCGATCATCTCCTCCCCTCCTCCTATTTCGCGTACGAATGTTTCGTTTACCAGTACCGTGGTTTGTGACCCTAATTCCGGGTTAACCGATGAAAAGTCTGCTCCTTTCAACACTTTCATCCCCATCGTGGGTAGATAATCCTTGCCTACTTCAAACCACAAGGTTTCCTGCGTTTGTCCGCGGAATTCAAATTCAGCCCGGCGATAGCCCCAGCCTGCATGGTGGCGCGTTGTGGCGATTGCCTGTACTTTCGGATGCTGCCGGAGCGCATTTTCAAATGTTTTTAAAGCGGCCAAATCGCCGGCCTCCACCCCGACGATCCCTTCTTTTAAATAACCGATGTCTGCATCGCGTTGCAATTTTGCATTACGGGCAAAACTGAGTCCAACAACCATCCCCATCACCGCGACGGATACCTGTGCGCCCATCATGATACGTGAAAACAGACTCGAACCGCCGAACCGGAAGGTATTGCGAAAGATGGCAGCCGGATTAAAACGGCTGAGATAAAACGCCGGATAACTGCCCGCCAACAGGGTAGTAACCACTACCACGCCCATCAGAAAAAGCAACATGGGCGGGTTGTTCAGGTAACTTAACTTCAAATCAAGGTGCGTCCAAAGCGAATTGACTGTATCTACAATCTGGTAAGCCAGCAACATCCCAAGCAGCAATGCAAGCAAACAAACAATAAATGCCTCGCCCAGCAACTGCATGCGCAATTGACGGAGATTGCCGCCCATAACCTTGCGTACGCCCATCTCCCGCAAGCGGCGGTTGCCGATGGCCAGGGTTGTATTGGCGAAATTGAGGCAAGCACTTAACAACAACAATGCCGCCAAAATGGTATTGCTCCAAAGCGCCGCCGGCGGCGAACTGGGATTAAGATTGTTCCAGCGAATTTCATGTCCGGCAATGGCCGTTTCCAGTAAGGGATCAAGGCGGTATTTTTCTGCCTGCCAATTGAGATTGCCCGCATTTTGGGGGGCGACAAAGCGTTGCAGGGCGGCCTCCACCTTTGGCGCATCCGCTGCATTTTTCAAACGAATAAATCCGGCATCCGTCATCCAGCGCCAGGAATCGTAACGAACCGGCTGATCGCCTTCCAACTGGTTTCCCAGATGTGTCAGGAATCGAAACTGAATACTGGAGTTTTTGGGACAATTTTTTACCACCCCACTGATTGTCAGGTTTTTGCGTTGGTCGGTATCTGCATAGAACAGCAGTGTTTTACCCACGGGATTATCGGCGCCAAAAAATTTGACTGCCATATCCTCATTGATAAGCACCGCGTCGCGGTCGTTCAATCGCGCTTGTCCGGCAATCAATTCAAATTGAAAAAAATCGAGAAAATTTTCATCCGCAAAATGCACTTCGTGCAAATACACTTCCTCCCCGCGTTTTATTACCACTCCTCGCGAATCTATCCGGGTCATATCCTCGACACCAGCCAGTTCCGACAACGCTTGCGGCGGCAACATGGCCGGACAAACCCCGTGCAGCAAATGATTGGTGTTTTTATACGCCTCCACCCTGAATATCCGCGCCGCCTCCGGATGCCATTGGTCGTAACTATAGGCAAATTGATAATTTTCAAAGGCGAAAATGCAAAATGCCAGCGCAATTCCCATACCGGCAACATTGATCGTCACATAGCGCCCATTCCGGCTCAAATGACGTAGAGCGATGCGGAAATAATTTTGTAACATGGCAAAGGAAGATGAGGGATGAATATGGCCGGTTTATTCATTGCGTAAACTATCCACCGGATTGCTTCTGGTTGCCCGATAGGTCTGAGAACCAATGGTCAATGCGCTTACCCCCAGCAACAACAGGATGCCTGGCAGCAATACCCCCGGCCCCATCTCGAAGTGGTGGGCAAACATTTGTAAAAACTGTCCTCCCAACAGCCAACCCAACGGGGTGGCAATGACCACTGCAATGCCCAGCAAAATCATAAACCGACGCGACAACAACAGCACCAAATCCCTGCCCGAAGCGCCCAGCACTTTTCGCAGGCCCACTTCTTTCATGCGGGTTTCAACCTGATAGGTGGCCATACCCAGCAATCCCAGCGAGGCGATAAAAATACCAAGAAAAGCAAACACGGAAATAATCGCCAGTATGTCTTGCAACGCCGCCCAGTTTTCGCGCAAAGTCTGGTCATAAAACTCGGATTCCATCGGGCGTTCGGGAACGACCGACGACCAGGCGCGGTTTAAAGCAGTAAGGGTGGGTACCGGATCGCCAGCCGCTATTTTTACTTGGAGTATCTGCCACTGGGCAGGATTGTTGCGCAACATCATCGGCTCCAGTTCATAAGATGCCGGTTTGAAAATAAAGTCTTTCAACACACCACAAACACGCACCTGTGTAGAATCACCGATTGTAATTTGTTTGCCGACTGCTTCTACGGGACTACCCAGTTTGAAATGGTCAACAAATTTTTCATTCACCACCAAAAACGATTCCCGGTTGGGTTGCGCATTGGCGGGAAAATTTCCTCCGGCTACAAATTCCAGTCCCATATTCTCCACAAAGTGCTGATCTACAAAGTAATCACGCACTGCCTCCTGCTCGGCGTCCGGCGCACAACGAATGTCGGACGAGGAATCTTCCCAGGTCCCCATATTGTGCGAAACACAGGAAATACGCATTACTCCCGGCACTGCCGAAAACGCCGGAATCACTTTATCTGGCGATTGCCCCTGCAAAGGCACGTTTAATATTTGTGCGCTGTTGAATCCGTATCCCAGGTGCATCAGGTAACTGATTTGCTGTGAGATAACAGTGACCAGCACAATGAAGACCAGGGTGACGGCGAATTGTGCCACCAACAGCGTTTTTCGCAGTCCCATGTGTTTGAAAAATCGCAGATTCTCCAATTTTTGCAATACCGATACCGGACTGATACGTGAGATGGCAAGTGCCGGCAAGGCCCCTGCAATCAGGCCAACGGTCACTGCAAAAACCAAGAACAACAAAACAGAAAACGTATCTTCCTGAATGGAGAGATCGGTTGACTCCGTGAACGACAAACTGTTGAAGCCCGGTTGTATCAATTTCATCAGTCCCCAGCCCAAACCAAGAGCCAGCAGGGCAGTCAGAACGCCTTCGCCCAACAACTGTCCGACCAGTTGCCTGCGGGTTGCGCCCATCACTTTTCGAACGCCTATCTCGCGTGCTCGGGTAAGCGCCCGGGCCAGGGTGAGGTTGGTATAGTTAAAACAGGCGGAGAGCATGATAACACCACTCAATATAGCCAGGAGCCATAGCAAAAACTCCGGCAGGCCGCGCCCCATGTCGTTCGACAGATTGGGGCCGGGTGTAATTTCGGAGAGCGGATGCAGGTAAAAACGATAACCTGCGTCGCGACTTTCCAGCACTTTACCATCATAAGCCGTTTTTGCAATGGCCGTCAGGGCCTCTTCGGCTTCGGCAGCAGAAGCACCTTCCCGCAATCGCACAAAAGTGTGGGTACCGTAGTAATTGGTCCAGTTGTTCGAAGCATTGGAAATACTACCTGATTGTTCCAGTGCCGGAATACTGGATGCGGAGGCAAGTGCCTCAAATTCGAGGTGGGTTTTTCCCGGAAATTTATTCAACACACCAGTTACCTGAAAAGCGCCATAACCACTGATTTCCAGGGTTTTGCCAATCGCGCTTTCGCGTGGGAAAAACCGGTCGGCAGTCTCCTGGGTAAGCACCACGGTCATGGGTTGTGTGAGCGCAGTAGCGACATTGCCTTCCTGCAGCGAAAATCCGAATACATGAAAAAATGCCGGATCGGCATAAAGCCCTTCCAGCGGAAGCAGTTTCCCGTTGCTGCGGGCCTCACCGTTGAAGTCGCGCCGCAGGCGCGTCATTTCTTCTGTCTGGGTAAAGCCCTCTGCCAGCGCTTCGCCCACCGGGAAAGGGGTAGATGCATACCGTTCCGAATCTCCATCCTTACGCAAGGCTTCGGTATTGATACGGTAAATTCGTTCGCGTGCCGGGTGGAATTGATCGTAGCGATAAGCATCGCGAAACAGCAGCAATACCAGCAATCCGACCGACATGCTCAATGCCAGTCCCAGGATATTCAAGCCGGCAAACAGGCGGTTTTTTCCCAGATTTCTAAGGGCCAGTTTCAGGTAGTTTTGTATCATAGCGCAAAAAATAATTCCAAAAAACAACCAACACCCGCCTCTTTAGTTACGACGGCAGGGGGCGCAACGCTTTCATTTCCACCACCTCATCTCCTTTTGGCGTATGCCGGATCAGGTGCCATTCCATCTCGTTCAAACGCGTCCACGTCATGGGAGAGACGCCGGCTACATTGGGTTCAAAACGGACATCCTTTCCCCCTATCCACGACACCACCCACTGATGGTTGGAGCCATAATACCATCGGCCTTCATGCCAGGAAAACACCGGCGAACCCGGCGCCGTTTCCATGCTGGAGAACCCGTTTTCAACCAGCAGCCTGAAACTGTATTGCAGCTTTTTGCCGCCGTCTTCACCTTCCCAGTCGCCCGAAAGCCAGTGCATTTTTTCAAGGTCGCTGCGCTGGCAACCCGCCGCCGCCGCGTCGTCTGGCGACATGGAAAAGAAACCGGCCGGCTCCGTTTGGTTGCAGGAAAAAAGCAGAAGGGAGAGAAAAGGGAATATCAGGTAGCGTAACATGAATGGATGTTTATGTTATGCCAAATACGTACAATTTAACTGCCAACCCTGCAAACAATTAATTATCAAATACTTACAAAAGAATTACACCAATAAAAATGCCCGAAACCGGACGTAAGTGTTCGATTTCGGACAATCAAAAAAGAGGGATGAGGGATAAGGGATGAGGGATAAGGGATGAGGGAGGAAGGATGAGGGATGAAGATTTTTTTACCCTCATCCCTCATCCCTCATACTTCATCCCTAAAAACCTACTCACTGCGCAGGCTTTTTACGGGGTTGGTGAGGGCGGCGCGGATGCTTTGGAAACTGACTGTCAGGAAGGCAATGACCACACCGCCCAGGCCGGTAGCGGCAAACATCCACCATTCCATGTGAATGCGATAGGCGTAGTCCGACAACCATTTATCCATCAGGTAATAGGCTATGGGAGCCGCAAGTAGAAAAGAGATGAGTACCAATTTTAAAAAATCGCGACTCAGCAGGGCGGTAACGCTCGTCACGCTGGCGCCCAATACTTTCCGGATACCAATTTCTTTGGTTCGTTGTTCGGCAGTGAAAGCCGCCAGGGCGAATAATCCCAAACAACCGATAAACAACGCCAGGCCCGTCAGCGCACCCAATACGCCTCCGGTTTGCGCTTCTGTACGATACAAACGCGCAAAGGAAGCGTCGAGATAATCATAATCGAAGGGCGCCTTTGGCACGGCGGCAGCCCAAAGCGCTGCTACTTTTTCTACCGCCGCTTTCTCGGCGCCGGGATGCAGTCGGGCAGAGACATAGGAGGCCCAGGTACGGTAGGTTTTGGAAGAAGCATGAAATATGGCAGCCGGCTCAATCGGCGCTTTGATCGAACCGAGGTGAAAATCGCGCACGATGCCCACCACCTGAAAACGCTGGTTGGCATTGCCCGGATAACGCAGCCATTTACCCAAAGGCTGTTCCCAACCGATGGCTTTTACGGCCGCCTCGTTCAATATAACCGAAGTCGAATCAGCGAGCGAATGATCGTCTTCAAAATTGCGGCCTGCGATAATTTCCATGCCCAGTGCCGGCACAAATTGTTTGTCAGTCAAAAACGACGATAAAGGCAAATTTTGCACCACCTGGCTTTCCTGCTCGCCTTGCTCCGGCTCGTAAAAATCGCCAAAACTCCCAATGGATGGCAAGAAGATAGAATGGGTAACCTCTTTCACTTCGGGCAATTGCGCCACCTGCTGACGGAATGATTCGAGGGCTGTCTGATTTTCAAAATTGCGCAACGTGGGAATCACCAGCACATTTTCGCGTTGCAAACCCGGCGAGTTTGTTTGGGCAAACTCCAGTTGTCGATATACCCCCCAGGAACCGATCATCAGAACGATGGATACGGCAAACTGAAACACAACCAGGCTGCTGCGTACGGAAGCATGTCCGCCTTTTGTTGAGCCGGCAGCGGTTTTTAGTGTTTCCATGGGTTTGAAACGGGATAAAAACAAGGCCGGATAAATTCCGCCCAACAGCGCGGCAAGCAGCATGAGCGATAACGCCATCGGCACCGCCGTCCCCGAAAACAAAGCCGGAATTTCCATTTCAAGCCCGGTAAGCCGGTTGAACAAAGGCAGACAGAGTACCGACAAAACGCCCGCCAGCACCAGTGCTGCCATGCTGAACAGCAAGGATTCACTCATAAACTGCGCCACCAGCGCGCCACGCTGTGAACCGAGGCTTTTGCGTACGCCCACCTCACGGGCCCGCATCGCCGAACGCGCCGTAGAAAGGTTCATAAAGTTGACACAGGCCAGCAAAAGGATCAAAACACCGATCAGCGCAAATGTTTGCACGCGACCGCCATCGCCGAGCGTAGTGAGCCGGGAACTGAGCTCAGGGTAACCGAGGTGCAGCTGGAGCAGTGGCAGCAGCCTGACGTCGTAACGGTCGCCGCGGCGAAGTTGCTCCTCAAAATTTTGTCCCACACGTTCGTAGGCTGCCGGCGCATGACGCAGTACCATGGCGGGAAATTTGGCTTCCAGCGCTGCCAGACTTTCCGCAGTAGGCGTTTCGCGCAGCCGTACCCAGGTGTCCATTTGCAACCAGATCCAGCTCCAGGAAAAACGATCCACTACCTTGAAATCGGCCGTCGGCAGCAGAAAATCGAATTGTACGGTCGAATGGCTGGGCAATTCGCGCGCCACACCGGTCACCGTAAACAAACGATCGTTGATGCTCAACGCCTGTCCCATGGGCGATTGATCGCCAAAATACCGCCGGGCAGCAGCCTCACTCAGTACCAGGCTGCCCGGGCGATCCAGCGCCGTAGCGGCATCGCCCTCCAGCATCGGGAAACCAAATAATTCGAGAAATGCCGAATCCGCAGCATACGCCCGGCTTTCATTAAATGTTAGCGGTGCTTGTCCGGGTTTGTCGCGGCGCACCACCGATTCCTGTAAGTAAAAGGTACGCGCCGCCAGTTCTATTTCCGGAAAATCGGCAGCCAGACGCGGTCCTAAAGGCGGCGGGGTATTGGTCGTTTGGCCCTCTTCCTGCCCCATTTTCAAATCGAGCGACACCGCGCAAATACGAGGGGCATTGGGCAAAAACTGGTCGTAACTACGCTCGTGCTGCACATACAAGCCAATCAACCAGCATGCAGCCAGTCCAACGCCAAGACCGGTAATATTAATACCGGAAAAAAAAGGTTGACGCCGCAAACTGCGCAAAGCGATTTTATAGTAGTTGGAAAACATGGTTATTATGGATGAGGGATGAGGGATGAAGTATGAGGGATGAGGGAGGGAGGAGGAGGGATGAAGATTTTTTTACCCTCATCCCTCATCCCTCATCCCTCATACTTCATCCCTAAAAACCTACTCACTGCGCAGGCTCTTTACCGGGTTGGTGAGGGCAGCGCGGATACTTTGGAAACTGACGGTTAAAAAAGCGATGACAATGGCGGTGATGCCTGCCGCTACAAATACCCAGGCGCTGATCTCGATGCGATAATCCACCATCGAAAGGGCTTTATTCACGGCAAAATATCCGATCGGGCAGGCAAGGATGACGGAGATGAATACTAATTTCAGGAAATCCCGGGCCAGCATGCCTGTGATACCCGCCACACTGGCGCCCAATACCTTGCGGATACCGATTTCCTTGTTACGACGTTCGGCAGTGAACGCTGCCAGTCCAAACAACCCCAGACAGGAGATGAAAATAGACAATCCTCCAAAGATATTGGCAAGTGCGCGGAGGGTTTTGGCCTGCTGGAAACGTTTTTCGCTTTCATCCGTTACAAACCGCGGCTCATACAGGAAATTAGGCCACATATTTTTATGGATGGCGCCGATTTGGTTGAGCGTGGCGTCCCATTGGTCGTTGTTTTCCATCCTGATGAAGAAGTAATTGGCGTCCGATTCTCCCCAAAACAGGCAGGTAGGGGTTGGCAGACTGGCGGGGCTGTTTTGAACAAAATCTTCCACCACGCCAATAATAGTCATCATGGTGTCGCGTTCGATTTGTTGGCCCAGCGGGTCTTTCAGTCCCATCCGTTTCACCGCCGTCTCATTCAGTATCACACACAACGAATCCTTCGGGCCTTCAAAATCGCGTCCTTCCTTGAGTTTCATGCCGGTAGTTTGCATAAAACCGCGCCCGATGTTGGCAATGGTAATCAGGAATTGCTGATCGTCGGTTTTTCCCGGCCAACCGATGCCGGTCGTGTTGGAGCCGTATTGAAACAGGTCTATGGACGCACAGGCAACCTGTTTGACGCCAGGCAACTGTTCCGTCTGATTTTTGAACGCTTCAAAATTACGCACCTGAAGCGGACCTGCATCAAGGCGTATCAAACTTTCTTTTTCAAAACCAAGCGGGCGATTTCTGAGGTGTTCGATTTGTTGCCACAAAAAGATGGTACACAAGATCAAAAAAGTGGAAAAGGTAAATTGTGCCACCACCAGAATTCGGCGCAAACCGATGGCGCCACCGGTTTTTACATCGCTAAAGTCATTTTTCAATACCCGAACCGGATTGAATTTCGACAAATACAAGGCCGGATAACTGCCGGCCACCAATCCGCTCAGCAGCCCGGCCCCCAGCAGCACCCACCAGAAAGCCGGGCCTGCCGAGCCAAGTGCCAGTTCCTTTTCCGTAATCCGGTTAAAAAAAGGCAGGCACAGCCAGGCCAGGCCCAAAGCGACAACCAGCGACAACGATGCGGTAAAAACAGCTTCACCCAGAAACTGGGTAATCAGCCGTCCGCGATGCGCCCCCACAGCTTTGCGAACTCCTACCTCCCGCGCCCGCATCGCCGAACGCGCCGTAGCCAGGTTCATAAAGTTGATGCAGGCGACCAGGATCAGCGCGATACCCAGCAATCCCATCATGCGCACCAGATCAATGCGCCCGCCGTTGGGCTTGCCCTCCTTGAATTGTGATTCGAGGCGCCAGCGCGACATAGGCCAGGCATGCACATGGGCAATGGCATCGGCCTCTTTTGTTTGAATGAAATTGTACAACTTCCCGTTCAAAGCCGCCAGGTCGGTTCCAGGCGCCGTTTCAATCCAGGTAGGCAAAGAGTTGTTGCCATAACTGGTAATCCAGTCTGCGTTGGATTTTTCATACACCGAAAACGGGATGGCGATGTCGAAACGGATCGAACTGTTGAGCGGGATATCTTTGATTACCGCGGCCACGCGATAATCATAACGGTTATTCAGATTGATGGTCTGGCCGATAGGTTCCTGGCTGCCAAACAGTTTTTTGGCCAGTCGTTCGGTTATCACCAGGGATCCCGGATCTTTCAGGGCCTCCTTCCATTTCTCGTTCAAGATGTGCAATGTGATGAAGTATCTGGACTGTTTCGTTCGACTGTATCCAACTGAAAAAATAACAGTTTTTAAA
>JANRLZ010000093.1:0-14230 GCA_033762055.1 Saprospiraceae bacterium | reverse complement strand
CCGCGATCTTCGACATTGAAGACCGTCAGGTGAAAGCCGGTGAAGAGTTTGAAGTAACGTTCAAGTCTGCCGAAGCCCTCAAAGGCTTCCAGTTCACGCTGTCGCTCAACGGTCTGAAAGCCGTTAGCGCGGTAGAAGGCGAGAACGTAAACGCATCGAACTTCAACCTGCTGGCCGACAACGCTGCTGCCGTATCTATTGATGGTGCACAGGAGTTCACGCTGCGCTTCCGCGCCGAGAAAGCCGGTCAGTTGAGCCAGATGCTGGGTGTATCGGGTTCGATCACCCGCGCTGAGGCTTATGGTGCAGCGGGCCGCCTGGGCGTAGCCTTCCGTTTCGACGGCAAGACGATCGCCGGTGTAGGCTTCGAATTGTACCAGAACCAGCCGAACCCGTTTGTGAACAAGACCTTCATCGGTTTCCACCTGCCTGAGGCAGCTGAGGCAACGTTGACGGTATTCGACGAAACGGGTCGCGTAGTGTACCAGCAGAAAGCACAGTTTGCGAAAGGTGAAAACGCTATTTCGCTCGACCGCGCACTGCTGAACACGACGGGCATGCTGTACTACAAACTGGAAACGGCTACGGACAGCGCCACGAAGAAGATGATCCAGGCGAAGTAATCTTCGCACTGCGACGATAAGGGGAAAAGCGGGTTCCGGAAAAAAAACGGAACCCGCACTTCCTCCCCTTTAAGAAAATGAGGGTGGTGGCACGCGAGCCAAACAAAAGAAAAGCCTGTCGCCCCCGACCAAAGCGCGATTTTACAAGATCATACTTTAAAATCGGTTTTTGGGATGGCCTCTCTCCTGTACGAGGAGGGGGGCTTTTTTTTATTGGACAGGATGAACAGGTTTTTGGGTTTTTGGACAGGATTGACAGGATGAACAGGTTTTTGGGTTTTTGGACAGGATAGACAGGATGAACAGGTTTTTGGGTTTTTGGACAGGATAGACAGGATGAACAGGTTTTTGAGTTTTTGGACAGGATTGACAGGATGAACAGGTTTTTGGGTTTGGACAGGATTGACAGGCGCCTGGGTGTGCAGGATGATAGGAAGGAATTCAGCAAAATCACACGAATCCTGTATAAATTACCAGTAAAGCCGTAGGACTGGCGTACCTTCGCCAACTTTCATTTAATTGCCTGCCGGCTGCCTGCCGGATACAACTATGCGCGATATCACGGACTTAATCGGGAGGATTTTTCTTTCGGCCATATTTATTTTTGAGGCGATAGACTCCACATTGTTCTTCGAGAAAACAAAAGAAGCAATGACAGATCACGGCCTGAACTGGAACCAGGATATGCTACTGTACTGTGCCATTTTTTTATTGACGATGGGAGGGATTATGGTGTTACTGGGCTACCGATCCACCCTTGGCGCGATCATGTTGTTGATGTATTGGGTGCCAGTTACTTTTATCGTACATGATTTCTGGAACTGCACCGGCAATGCAGCGCTGCGTGAACAGAGCATCCTGTTCATGAAAAACATCGCCATCACCGGCGGCTTGCTAATGCTGGTAGGTAAAGGGAGCGGACGTTATAGTATGAAACGTTTGCTGGCTACTACCCGGGTGCATTGACAACGAAAACATCCGGGTAATCACGTCAACGTACCTTGGCTTTACGAAGCACATTGGAAAAATAACGCGGGAAAAAACGCTTCAGATAAACCCCTAACACTTCTTTTCCGCCAAAATACGCCTCTTCTTTCCCCTCTTCAATAGCGCGAAGAATCTTGAAGGCCAGTCGTGCAGGATCCATCCCCTTGTCGGTGGCATCGTCCATAGTACCTAATTTGGCGCCTCCGCCGGTAAGGGCATTCTTGCTGACGTTGGTTCGGACAAACCCCGGACAAATCAAGGTGATTTTGATGTGAGCATCAGCCAGTTCGGCGCGCAGGCTGTCGAAAAAGCCATGTAATGCGTGTTTGGAAGCCGCATAGGAAGACCGGTAAGGCGATCCGAATTTGCCGGTCAGACTCGTAATGGTAACGATATGTCCCAGTTGGTGCATGAGCATATTGGGAAGTACGGCTTTGGTCAGCGTAATCGTGCCGAAATAATTTACCGCCATCAGTTTTTTATCTACCTCCAGGGTGGTATCTTTAGCAAGCGCGCGTTGAGAAATTCCCCCGTTATTGATCAGAATATCCACTTTCCCTACTTTATTCAACACGGTTTCAGCGATAAGTGGAATCTGCTCATGTTGCTCAAGATCAAGCGGCTGTACGAGGGTCGAAGCGGCGCCCGCAGCGGCGCAGGCGGCACTTACCCGATTAATTTCCACCTCATTACGGGCAGAAAGAATGAGATGAGCGCCCTGTTCGGCAAATGCTACTGCCAGTGCTTCGCCAATACCGGACGAAGCGCCGGTGATCCAGATACGTTTGTTGGTAAAAAAGCCCATAAATTGGAAAAATTGAACAACGCTTAACTGCGCTTTCGTTCGCAAAGGTAAAAATGCCAGAGCATCCGCGTGCCCACACTTCGCCAGGGACGCCAGTGTTCCGTGCCGGCAACAAAATCTTCGTGCAAGGGTCGTGTTGCTAATCCCTTTAAAACACGGAATGCTTCAAGCATGGCAATATCGCCTTTAGGAAGAATATCGGGTCGTAGCAGGCATTCCGACAGGTAGATATCAGCAGTCCAGTGGCCGATGCCTTTCAATTCGGTCATGCGCCGGCGCACGGAATCGTCGGGAAGAAAAGCGAGTTCGTCAAGATCAAAGGTTTGTTGTAACAGGGCGGTGGCAAGTTGTTGGGCGTAACCGCTTTTTTGTCGGCTGAACCCGATTTGCAACAAAGTGGCCGCATCAAGGGTTAAAAATTGCGAGGGCGTAATTTCATCAAGATGCGTTTTTAGCCGTTGGAAAGCAGCGTTGGCCGAAGCGAGCGATACCTGTTGTTCCAAAATAATGTGTACCAACGTATCAAAACCGGCGCTTCGCGCCCAAAGCGGAGGAAAGCCGTATTTTTTTAGCACCAAAGCCAGAGACGCGTCGCGTTCGGCCAACCAAAGGGAGGCTTCTTTCAAATTTGATTCATTCAACCTGATTTCCATTAATTTGCCCCCGTTTATATGATGCTGTAAAGAAAAATAACGCCCCGCCAATGCCTGCAAAATTAGAAAGGCTTCGTTCAAATTTCAACCCATAACACATAACTCCAAGCGTGTGTCTGTAAAAATTGTCACCCTGACCCTGAATCCGGCCCTCGATAAAAGCACGGAAACAACACAATTGGTCCCCGAACAGAAACTGCGTTGCACTCCCATGCGACTCGATGCAGGTGGCGGCGGAATTAATGTTTCCAAGGCCATCCGGCGGCTGGGCGGTCGCAGCATTGCAGTATTCCCAACAGGCGGACAAAACGGCGAAGTGCTGAAACGTTTGCTGTTGGAAGAAGGCATTGATATACAAACAATTGCCGTAGAAGCTGAAACCCGCGAAAACCTGTCAGTACGCGACATTTCCACCAATTCACAATACCGGTTTACGCTTCCTGGCATGCTGCTCACAGAAAAACAGGCCGAAGCATGCCTTGAAATTGTTCGTAAACTCGCACCGGCTTATCTGGTGGCAAGCGGTAGCCTGCCACCCGGCTTGCCCGAAACCTATTACGAACGGGTGGCTGCATTTGCCAAGGAAATCGGTGCACGATTCGTACTCGATACTTCAGGTAAAGCCCTGCAGGCAGCGGCCGATGAAGGACTGTATTTGTTGAAACCGAACCTATCCGAACTAAGCGCTCTGGCCGGGGTGGAGAAACTGGAAATGAATCAGGTAGATGATGCGGCCTTGCAAATCATTCATCAGGGAAAATGCGAAGCAGTGGTTGTTTCTTTGGGCCCGCAAGGCGCCTTGTTGGTAACAAAAAACGGATTTGAACATATCCCGGCGCCTATGGTACAAAAACAAAGTACCGTTGGCGCAGGCGACAGCATGGTGGCCGGCATGGTATGGGCGCTTGGTGAAGGGAAAAGTATGCGGGAAATGGCCCAGACGGGCGTAGCTTGCGGCTCAGCAGCGACGATGAACAAAGGAACCGAACTCTTTCACGCCGCAGATGTCTGGCGATTACTCAACTGGATTCAGACCTATGGCGAGCATTACCGGCTCAATGAGTTTTAAAAAGAGGCCCCAAGAACTATCCGGAAACAGTATGCTGTTCTGAATAATAAGAAAAATCGAAACAGAATAACATAATATTCAAATCTGCCCAAGAAAATGCTGTTCTCAAAAAGGGTTTGAGATTTTTCACTGAACCTGCATCCCCTTTCTAACTTTGCGTTTTCGCGCAAGCACTACATACACGATGACCAATCTCATATTATTCGGACCGCCCGGCTCCGGCAAAGGAACACAGGCCGCCTTCCTGATCGAAAAATACCAACTTGTGCACATTAGTACAGGTGATTTGTTTCGCTATGAAATGAGCCATGACACGCCACTTGGACAAGAAGCGAAAGCTTATATGGCCAAAGGCGAACTGGTTCCCGACAGCGTTACCATCGGGATGTTGCGCAACAAGGTTGAAAAACATCCCGACGCGCAAGGATTCATTTTTGACGGATTCCCTCGCACGATTCCCCAGGCAGAAGCCCTGGATGCACTGCTCATCAGTAAAGGAACATCCGTATCCGGATTGATCGCGCTGGAAGTGAATGAAGAGGAAATTGTACAGCGAATTTTGAAACGCGGGCAAACCTCGGGCCGCGCCGACGATAATGACGAGGCAACCGTGCGTAAACGCATCGCTGTCTACAAAAGCGAGACGGCGCCAGTGTTTGATTATTATGCTAAAAACGGTAAAAGCCACAGCGTCGACGGTTTGGGTACCATCGAGGAAATTGCCAATCGCCTCGAAAAAACAGTTGATTCGCTATCGGGTAATTGAGAAGATTTCAAAAGTTGCAGAATGTGACCGTGTTGGAACGGTGGAAGTGCTACTTTTGAGCCGTCAAAAAGTGATGCCTCGCAATTTTTACCAAACAAAGCGTTCATGGCACTCTCTTCCACACCGTGGCAGGCCCTTTGGAATCGCTTGCCCGCTCCGCTGCAAAACCGCTACTATCTTACGCTGGTAGTGTTTTTGTTTATTATGGTATTTCTCGATCGCCACAGTTTGTGGACGCAGTGGCGTTTGTGGCGCGCCCAAAAACAGTTGGAAGCCGATCGCGGTTTTTATCAGGAAAAAATCAAGGAAGCTCGTGAAGAAGCCGAAGATTTTGAACTTACCAAGGAAAAATTCGCCCGTGAACACTATTACATGAAACGTCCCAACGAAGAAGTTTTTATCATTCAGGAAGAAAAATAACCCCGTCCACCGTCCACCGTCCCCCGTCCACCGTCCACCGTCCACCATCAGTCATCCACCATCCACCATCTAACGATTCAACCACCACAATGTCCGTACTCGTCAATAAGCATTCCAGAATTATCGTACAAGGTTTTACCGGAAAAGAAGGCACCTTTCATGCAGAACAAATGATTGCCTACGGCACCAATGTTGTCGGCGGCGTAACGCCCGGGAAAGGCGGCCAGTCGCACCTTGACCGCCCGGTTTTTAATACCGTCGAAGATGCCGTCAAGCAGGCCGGCGCAGATACCAGCATCATCTTTGTTCCGCCAGGCTTTGCCGCCGATGCCATCATCGAGGCCGCCATGTCGGGAATTAAAGTGATCGTAGCCATCACAGAAGGAATTCCGGTACAGGACATGGTGCGCGCAAAAGCATACATTGCCGACAAAGGCGTTCGCCTGATCGGTCCCAATTGTCCGGGCATCATTACACCCGATGAAGCCAAGGTGGGTATCATGCCCGGTTTTGTTTTCAAGCGCGGCCCGATCGGTCTGGTATCCAAATCCGGTACCCTGACCTACGAAGCGGCCGATCAGGTAGCCAAAGCAGGTCTTGGCATCACAACGGCCATCGGTATCGGCGGCGACCCGATCATCGGTACCACGACCCGCGAAGCCATTGAGTTGTTTATGAATGACCCGGAAACCGAAGGAATCGTTATGATCGGTGAAATCGGTGGCGGACTCGAAGCGGAAGCTGCCCGATGGATTCGTGCCAACGGAAATAAAAAACCGGTCATAGGCTTTATCGCCGGACAAACGGCGCCCAAAGGGCGTAAAATGGGCCATGCCGGCGCTATTGTCGGCGGTGCGGAAGATACCGCCGCTGCAAAAATGGAAATCATGGCAGAAAACGGTATCATCGTCGTTGAATCACCCGCTCAAATTGGCGCCACAGTTGCCAAAGCCATGAAAAAAGGATAACTCCGCGAAAAATGAGCAGCAAACTAACGCCCACACCGTCGTTCGCATGGTGTGGGCGTTAGTTTTTCTGCTTCTTCTCCGCTTTGAAAAGTACTAAAAAAAAACCCTGCGCGCATTCCCAAAATCTTTGCTATCCTTGCCTCGAAAAATGCTCGACTTCGCGTATGCCTATCCTGTCCGAACCGTCCGTTCTTGCCGCGTCCCCTCGCACGCTCAATGATCCGCTTGCGCCCTACATCCCGTCGGCCAACAAACCCTGGGATGCCCGACGCGTTGCCCATTTGTATCGCCGACTCGGTTTTGGGGCCTCCTTGTCACAAATCCAGCAAGGATTGCAAATGTCGCCCGATGAACTCGTTGACCAGTTGCTGGAATCGGCCGCCGACCTTGGTACCCCCGATCCGCCTTACTGGGGCGGATGGACGATGGACGAATACGCCAACAACCCGGATCCCAATCTTGTCTTTATTCACCGCGACGAACTGCGCCGCAGGTGGATGGCCGAAATGCTGGATGAAGGTATTCGAGCCAAAATGGCCCTGTTCTGGCACAACCACTTTGTAACCGAACTGGATGTGTACCAGTGCAACGGCTATTTGTGGAATTATTTCTCCCTGATCCACGAATACGCTTTTGGCAATTTCAGGATTTTCGCCCGCGAAATGGGAAAAACCGGCGCCATGCTGGTTTATCTCAATGGCAACCTGAGCATCGCCGGCCAGCCCAATGAAAACTATGCCCGCGAACTCATGGAATTGTTCACCATGGGTGAAAGCAACGGCTATACCCAGGCCGACATTGTTGAAATGTCGCGCGCCCTCACCGGCTGGCGAGCCAGCGATTATCTCTGCGACCCACCCTTTTTTGACCCCAATCGCCACGATAATACGCCAAAAACCATCTTCGGAGAAACAGCCAATTACACCTATACCACCGCGCACAACCTGATTTTCAGTGCACGCGCCGAACAGGTTTCTCATTACATCTCGAGTAAACTCTATCAACATTTTGTCTATCAAAATATTGATAACCAGGTGATTACAGGAATGGCGCAAACCTTCCGCGATAACAACTGGGAACTTTTGCCGGTGCTGAAACAGCTGATAAAAAGTGAACACTTCTTCGACGACGCGTTCATCAACGTGCGGCTTAAAAGCCCGCTCGAGTCCATGCTCAATCTTTACAAAGCAGCCAATACGCCTTCATCGCTGATAATTGAAGGCCGCTGGAATGCCATCGGGTACTGGGCCTACCAGTTGGGACAAGAGATTTTTAACCCGCCGAATGTGGCCGGCTGGAAAGGTCATCGCAACTGGATCAATGAAAGTACACTGACAGCGCGCTGGAATTATAGTGCCGCTGTTGCATACTGGCTGAGCACCGAGGAACCCACCCGCGAAAACCTGCGTAGCCTGGCGCAAACACTTACCAACGACAGCAATGATCCGCAATTGATAACGGCAGCACTGGTACAGTTTTTCACCGGACAAACCCTTGATCCTGTGCATCTACAAGCGGCAGTCATCAATTTCAAAGCAGGTATTCCGGAAAACTATTACATAGACGGCACCTGGAACCTGTATTGGGACGAGGCGCCTTATCAGATCGTGAACCTGTTGTATTTCCTGGTCAAAATGCCCGAATTTCAATTAACCTGAACATCCTGTTGTGCGTACTATATTGTTACTTTTTTGCCTCATTTACCTCAATTGCGAGTCTCAAGCGCCCAAAAGTCCGCCTGCCGGCGCAAGTTTGGAAGAGCAGGCCACTTTTTTTGTAAAAGCCTATACCAACTTTGAATTTGAAACAGTGGCCGACATGTTGCTTCCGGAATATGTGGAAAGCCTGAGCGGACGGGTTGCCATGATAAAGACTTTTACATCGGACGCCCAAAGATTCAAAAATGATGAAATGAAGTTTACCAACGGGAAAGTGGGAGCCGCTTCAACACCCGTTACCTGCAACAATACCCTGCAATGTGTTTTGGAGCAAAGCGTAATGTGGCACATGAAAGGCGCGGATCCATTCTCCTCTGAAACCAACCTGATCGCCATATCGCGCGACGGGGGAAAAACCTGGAAGTTTCTGCAAAGCGTTAGCGACAATCTGGCGTCTTTGCGGCAACAATTTCCGGTTCTGTGTGAAGACCTTGTTTTAAAGCAGTACTAAATCGCCAATTCCGCAAACCTATGCGCAACAAGCATAAACATCCCCGCTTCGGCGCCGCTCTTGAACACGGAGAAGCGCATCAACGCGAACACCAGTTGTGGAGCCGCCGCGACTTTTTGTCCGCCACCGGCATCCTCGGCGCCGGCAGCCTGCTGATGGGTAAAATCGGACTGCGCGCCTTTCAACCTACGCCATTGATGGCCTCCTTAGCCAATGGCGCCAACGATCGTATTCTGGTACTGATTCGTCTCGACGGTGGAAACGACGGTCTGAATACCGTCATCGAACGCGGGAATTCATATTATTACAACCTGCGTCCGACCATCGGCATCCAGGAACCCAACCTGTGGGCTTTGAGCAATGAATACGGCATGCCACTGGTCACCAATGCCTTGCAACCGCTGTGGGACAACGGGATGATGAAGATTATTCACAATGTCGGCTATCCGGATCCGAATTACAGCCACTTCCGCTCCTACGACATCGTGGCATCTGCCAGCGACTCGGATGTGGTAATTAATACCGGCTGGATGGGCCGTTTCCTCGAAAACGAGTACGCCGCCTTCCTTGAAACCCCGCCGACCGTGCCACCGGCCCTGCAAATCGGGGTACAAACCGACCTGATCTTCCGGGCCGATGCCGCCAACATGGCGCTTGCTGTGAGCAGTCCGCAGGAGTTTTATCAAATCGCCCAAACCGGCCAGCTTTACGACACCTCGCTGCTGGGCAATTCGCCCCGCGAACTTGAACTGGCTTATGTGCGGCAAACAGCCAATGCCGCCTTTCGCTATGCACAAACCATCAAAGACGCCTATGGAAGGGGAAAAAACCAGGTGGATTACCCAACCGACAACTACCTGGCCGAACAACTCGCCATCGTGGCCAAATTGATCAAGGGTAATCTTGGCACCCGGGTGTTTATGGTCGAAATCGGCGGTTTCGATACCCATGCCGAACAATTGGACTTCCATCTCAATCTGTTGCAGAACATCGCCGAAGGCGTAAAGGCATTTTACGACGACCTCGCCTTTGGTGGCAATACTGAATTGCCCAACAAAGTGCTGGGCATGACATTCAGCGAATTTGGTCGCACCATCTACGAGAACGCCTCCCTGGGTACCGACCACGGCTGGGGGACGCCCATGATGTTGTTCGGTGGCGGAATCGGCAACGGTTTTACCGGAACCTACCAGGACCTGAGTGACCCGGATCCCTATGGCGACCCTGATTTCAGTGTGGATTTCAGATCGGTCTACAGCACCGTGTTGCAAGACTGGATGGGCAACTCGCCCGACCTCGTCAACTTCGTGATGGGACAAAACCACCCAACCATCGGCGGACTGGTGCCGGCTGTTGCGCCGCTTCAGGGCGATAACGGAAAATGTGCCCTGCTCGGCCATCAACCGCATCCCTCCGAACCGGCTACCATCGAAATAAAATACGCCATGATGCAAAACGGTCCGGTGCGTTTGCAAATCCTCGACAGTGCAGGGCATGTTCTGCGTACACTGGTGGATGAATACCGGGATCGGGGCAGTTACACGTTCTTGTTCAAGGCGCCCGACTGGTTCCTTTCACCCGGTGTTTACCAGTATCGCCTGCAATCGGGCGGCCAGGTATTCCAGCGATCCTTGAAAGTGTGATCTTCGTACAAAGATGTTCGATATAAACCGGTTTGTTTCCCGGCACGTCACCGGTCGGAGTCGGAGTTTGTTTCAATCGGACATGGACGAACATGCAGTGATGCTGGATGCCCGAATACGGGATCGTTCAGTGCTGGTCATCGGAGGTGCAGGTACTATTGGCGGGGCGTTTTTGAAAGAAATATTGCGTTTTTGTCCCGCTCGGGTGATTGTAGCAGACGTGAACGAAAACGGATTGACTGAACTGGTGCGCGATGTGCGCAGCACGGCGGATATACAAGTACCGGCTGATTTTCGGACGTATCCGATGGATTTTGGTGATCCGGTTTT
Source organism: Saprospiraceae bacterium (assembly GCA_033762055.1). Taxonomy (GTDB): domain Bacteria; phylum Bacteroidota; class Bacteroidia; order Chitinophagales; family Saprospiraceae; genus M3007. The sequence continues at coordinate 3,797 of JANRLZ010000093.1, read as the reverse complement.
TGCAAAATTGCTGCGTGTAGAAGCCCCCTTCGAGATTGTCGCCAATTTTGCTGCCCACAAACACGTTCGCAGTGAAAAAGACCCGTACTCCATTGCGGCGCTTTTGCATAATAATGTATTCAAAACCAGGCAATTATTAGAATGGTTGTCGGTTCGTCCGCCCGAACATTTTTTTTGTGTCAGTACCGACAAGGCAGCGGCTCCGGTGAACGTCATGGGCGCCTCAAAAAAAATCATGGAGCAGGTGTTGTTATCCTTTTCCGCTGCTTTTCCGGTCAGTACGGCTCGTTTTGCCAACGTGGCCTTTTCAAACGGCAGTTTACCGGCAGGATTTCTGACGCGCCTGGAAAAACGCCAGCCGCTTTCCGCGCCCTCGGATGTGGCGCGCTATTTTGTTTCTGCCGCAGAAGCCGGGCAATTATGCCTGTTGTCTTGTATGCTGGCGCGATCAGGCGAGATTTTTTTCCCCAAACTGGATCAGCAGCGCGACGAGCGCAAATTCTCCGATATTGCCCTGGATTTGCTGGATAACCTGGGGTTTCACGCTGAAATTTGTGCAACCGAAGAAGAAGCGAGGGAAAAGGCCGCTGCCATGGATGAACACTCGCGGAACTGGCCGGTGTATTTTTTTACGACCGACACATCGGGCGAAAAAATGAATGAAGCGTTTTATACAGATACTGAAAGCGTTGATTGGAGCCGTTTTTCTTCCCTGGGGGTTATCAGGAATTCGATGCCGTCCCCTGCGCTGGTACTCGCACAATTTCTGGATGAGCTAAGAACCCTGTTGGAAAAAGATACCCTTGAAAAACACGAAATCATTGCCCTGATACACCATTTTTTGCCTGAATTTGAACATCTTGAAACCGGAAAGGGGCTGGATGCCAAAATGTAATCCCGTATGTATTTTTCCCTGAAACGCGGCCTGGATATAGGGGTCGCCGTGTCGGCATTGCTGCTGCTGTTGCCATTGTTTTTGTTATTAATGCTCCTGCTGCGATGTACGGGGGAAGGCGAAGTCTTTTATCGGCAGGAACGGGTCGGGTTTCAGCGCCGACCATTCCGGATTTGGAAATTTTCCACGATGTTGAAAAACAGTCCGAACCTGGGTTCGGGCAGCCTCACCCTGCGAAATGACCCTCGTGTCACCCCGCTTGGAAAATACCTGCGAAAAAGTAAACTCAACGAATTGCCGCAACTGCTGAACTTGCTGACCGGAGATATGACCCTGGTTGGGCCTCGCCCGCAGATGCAGGTTGATTTTGAAGCATTTCCACCTGAAATACAAACGATGATTTACCGCGTGCTGCCGGGTATCACCGGTATTGGCAGTCTGGTGTTTCGAGACGAAGAACGCCTGCTTTCAGTGCCGGGCCGCGAACCCAGACAATTTTATGTACAACATATTGCACCTTACAAAGGCCGTCTGGAGCTCTGGTACCAACAAAGGATGTCGCTGAAAACCGATTTCAAGATCCTTTTTTTGACGTTTTGGGTAGTCTTGCGCCCGGAAAGTGATCTTTATTTCAGCGTCTTCCCCGATATGCCGCCATTGCCCGAAACATTGCGCGATCCGGGTGAACCAGTCACCCGATATTAGAAGTTGTTTGAGTTAATTTGCTGAGTTTGGTCAGCGCAGATTTTTGAGCCAATCAAGGTTTGTTTTTGAGGGAATAATGGGTTATTATTGCTGAAAAATAAACGCAGAGTGGGTCAGAAAGATGCCTGAACAAGCAGGTGAAATTAACGCAAACAACTTCTTCGTATTTACTGTGATGATGGCATGGAAATACTTCAACAAACTTTTTACCCATCAACCCATGTTTGGACTCTTCAAAAAAAAACCGCTTCCACTGGAAAATTATTCCGTGCTCGGGACAGATATGCATTCACATCTGTTGCCTGGAATTGATGACGGCGCCCCTGATCTGGAGACTTCGCTTGGACTCATCGGACAGTTGCAGGCATTGGGTTTTCGACAAATTTACACCACGCCACATATTCGCGAGGGGCTGTATCCGAACACGCCCGAGCTTGTCTTAAAAAAGCGCGACGAAGTGCAAACCGCGCTGCAACAAGCAGGGCTGACGGTGAATTTCGACGTAGCTGCCGAGTATTTTCTGGATGAAAGTTTTGATGCCGCTTTGCGTGGCTCGGCTTTATTATGCCTGCCTGGCCGCAGGGTTTTGATCGAAATGTCGCCCAGGCAACCTTACCCTGATTTGCACCGTGTGTTGTTCGATTTGCAGATGAGCGGCTACCATCCTGTACTGGCGCACCCCGAACGATACACGTATTACAAGCGTACAGAAGATTACGAACAACTCAAAACCCTGGGCTGTTCTTTACAGGTTAACATGTTGTCGCTCACCGGTTATTACGGAAAACCCGTTCAGGCTGCGGCCCAAATGATTATCCAGGGAAAACTGGCTGATTTTCTGGCCACCGATTTGCACCACGAACGCCATGTCGAAAAGTTACAACAGGCCCTTAAACACCCTGTAATGATGGCGGTATTATCGGAAAATACTTTTCTTAATACCGAACTTGAGCGCTCTGAATGTGTGTAACAAAAGGGAAAAATCAGACCTTTGCGCCCTGCTGAATGGCGGTTCCGGATCAGCGTAAACACAACAATGAAAAAAGCCCTTATTACCGGGATCACCGGTCAGGACGGCGCCTATCTCGCCGAATTGCTCCTGAAAAAAGGATACGAAGTACATGGCATCAAACGCCGCTCTTCCCTGTTTAATACCGAACGGGTAGATCACCTTTACCAGGATCCGCATGTTGATAACCAGCGCTTTATCCTGCATTATGGCGACCTGACCGACGCAACCAACCTGATCCGGATCATGCAGCAGGTACAGCCCGATGAAGTGTACAACCTCGGTGCGCAAAGCCACGTTCAAGTCAGTTTTGAAACACCCGAATACACTGCCAACGCGGATGCTGTAGGCGCTTTACGTTTGCTGGAAGCTATTCGATTGTTGGGCCTGAGCGGGAAAACGCGTTTTTACCAGGCCAGCACCTCGGAATTGTACGGCCTGGTTCAGGAAACACCGCAAACCGAACGTACGCCATTTTATCCGCGCTCGCCGTATGGAGTAGCAAAATTGTACGCCTACTGGATTACCGTCAATTACCGCGAGAGTTATGGCCTGTTTGCCTGCAACGGCATATTATTTAACCATGAAAGTCCGATCCGGGGCGAGACATTTGTGACAAGAAAAATAACCCGCGCTGCAGCAAAAATATCGCTTGGCTTGCAGGACAAACTGTGGTTAGGTAATCTGGATGCGCAACGCGACTGGGGCCATGCCCGCGACTATGTAGAAGCGATGTGGTTGATGATGCAGCAGCCGGTGGCCGATGATTTTGTGATCGCTACCGGGGTGACTACGCCGGTGCGCGATTTTTGCCGGATGGCATTTCGCGAGCTCGGCGTTGAACTTGAATTTCAGGGCAGCGGGGCAGGAGAGAAGGGGCTGGTACATTCTTCGACCAACCCGTTGTTGCGCCCGGGACAGGAGGTAATATCCGTTGACCCGCGATATTTCCGTCCGGCGGAAGTTGATCTCCTGGTTGGTGACGCGAGCAAGGCAAAACAAGTATTGGGTTGGTCGGCCAAACGCACTTTGCAGGAATTGGTAAGCGAAATGGTGCAATCCGATTTGCGCCTGTTCAAAAAGGAAGAATACCTGAAGGCGGGAGGTTTTGATATCAGAAATGAATTTGAGTAGGGCTGAAGAGGGTTTATGAAGGTTTATTGTGTTGAGAAGGTTTATGGTGTAGAA
>JANRLZ010000092.1:0-7432 GCA_033762055.1 Saprospiraceae bacterium | reverse complement strand
CTAAGAAACGCCTTCCAGCAGCCGATTTTAGATATTTTTCTCTTGCTCTTGCCTCTTGTCGCGAATTTGCTTCTTCAAAATATACCAGTTCCCAGGGGATAAATCCGGAAGTGAATTTGGATTTGCCAGCATTGTGTTCTTCCAGACGACGTGCTAAGTCTTCGCTCATTCCGACATAGCGAACATCGCTTTTCAAGCTTTTCAGAACATAGACTTTCCAGCCCATAATGGCATCAATTGGAATAAATCAAAAAAAACGCCTTGCAAGTTCTTCACTTACAAGGCGTTATAAATAAAGGTCGTAGTCCGTACGGGAATCGAACCCGTGTTTCATCCGTGAAAGGGACGCGTCCTGACCCCTAGACGAACGGACCTTCTTTCAAAAGCGCGGCAAAGATAGAAGTCTTCGGTTTAATTGTCCAAATACTTTTGAGAATTTCTTGCGATAAAATTTTCTGCCCGCTTCAACCCCAACCGTGACGCGCCAGAATGGCGCCCGCGCGACGGGTTATTTCTTCCGGCATCACCAACTCCGGCGCATGATGGGGCTTCTTTCGGGCATCAATAATCAACGATCCGCGGCACCCCCAGTGCTTGTTTTCAATAAACGCACGCACCCCATGCACGTCGTGACTGGGATTGGCCCGGGTAAAAGCGACCCAGACAAAATTATTCAAGGTAGCCGCTGTAAAGGGCGCATCGTCGGTCAATACCACCAGCGGAATGTGCTGCATGTCTATTTGCTCCAGCTGCCGGCTGATTTCCTCCATCGCGGTGTCGCCTGTCCGGAAGGGTGGGGCGCTGATGGCCAGCACGCCCGGCAGACAAAATGAAGGCGATGAAAATCCTGCAGGCAGGGAAAAGTTTTCCGGTAAATCGGCTTTCAGGGTTCTGCGCTGCTCGCCCCGGCAGGCCAGCACCAGTTTGGAGCCGGCATTCCAGCCGGTTCCGGAATAATCGAGGGTGTCTATGGTGGTTTTGGTCTGGAAATGCAGGTCGCGCGTGAAATCAACCCGTTCCAAAAAATGCTGAAAAAAATGACCGGGATCATGCGTGTCCAGTTTCGGATCGTCTTCAGCCGCCGCAATGAAGAGGAATTTTGCCAGCGAGGTTTGACCCGAACCCAAAATGCGGTTGGCAATGGTCAGTATTTCTTCCGGCACACGTTCACGGAACGGCATGTAACGCTCGTGCCCGATCGCCAGCAGGAGCGGGTGTACGCCGGCTGCATCCACCGCATGCAATTCTTTTAGTCCCGGAAATTCCTGCGGCGTCAGCGGCGCCACCAACTCATGAATTAGCCAGCCAAAACTGCTGTCTTCCATTGGCGGCCGGCCAACCACGCTGAAGTGCCAGAGCGGGTCGCGGCGGTGATACACTTTGTGTACGCGCATGACCGGAAAGTCGTGCGTCAGCGAATAGTAGCCCAGGTGGTCGCCAAACGGGCCTTCCGGTTTTTTGACGTTTTTTAAAATTTCGCCGGTAATGACAAAATCGGCGTCGCTGCTCAAAAAATGGCCCTCCCGGTAAGCGTATCTGAATCGCCGACCTCCCAGCATCCCTGCAAAAGTCAGTTCACTCAACCCCTCCGGCAAGGGCATGATGGCGGAGAAAGCGTGACTCGGCGGCCCGCCCACAAAAATGCTGCAACGAAACGGTCGGTCGAGCTGGTTATATCGGGTGTGATGCACGCCGATACCGCGGTGCAACTGATAGTGCAAGCCCACTTCTTCGTTTCTGATGTAATCATTGCCTGACAACTGTATGCGGTACATGCCCAGGTTGGCGTGCATGGGTCCCGGCTGATCGGGGTCTTCGGTATAAACCTGTGGCATAGTGACAAAGGCGCCGCCATCCATGGGCCACGATTTGATTTGCGGCAACTGGTCAATGGTGGTTTGTCCCCAAGCAACCGGCGCGCCCATGCGACTTTTCATCGGCAAAGCCGTCAAGGCAGTCAGTGGAGCGCCGAGGTAACGCAAGGGCTTTTTCAAGGCTTGTGCCGGGTCTTTTTTGATTTCGATGACCCTTTTTACCTGTTTTAGTGTATGGCGAAACAGAAATTCAGTGCGCTCAAAAGTGCCGTACAGGTTGCTGACGGCTTGGAACGGACTGCCTTTTACTTTTTCAAACAAGATGGCAGGCCCTTTTTGCTCAAATACCTGACGGTGAATTTCAGCCATTTCAAGTTCGGGATCCACTTCTGCCGAAATGCGCAAAAGCATTCCGCGGCGATCCAGGTCGTTGACCGCTTGCCGTAATGACGCGTAGGACATTTACCAGGATTTTTGTGATTTGCGTGGTAAAAAGGGTGGATTTATTTGACCCTCAATGAGGTGCCTCGTTATTTGCAAACCACGTTTGTTTTTGTAAAAAAGGAAATTGGACACAAAAACAAGTCCGCGCCGACAATGTTCAAGCAGCTTTTACTCCTTCATACACTGCATCAAAATCAAGTTCCACCCCTAAATAAGGTACCGGGAAACGCAGATCGGAAGGGAGATAACTTTCAGATTCCCAGATGCCATTGTCGCGTTTTACACGCACTTCAACCAACCTTTTTTCAGAATCCACCAAAATGTAATTATGGAGCGATTCGATGTTTTTATATCGAATAAATTTGTCTGCAGCATCTTCTGTTCTTGAATGTTTCGACATCACCTCAAAAATAACGGGCGGGTAACGAATGATATACTGACTTTCGAGGTCTCTCGGATCTGAAATCACTACCACATCCGGATACGTATAATCCAGATCTTTTGATACTTGCACTTTTACACTTTCTTGCTGAACTTTAAAAAAACCTCCCTGGCTGCGAAGGATATTACGTAATAAAAGAGTTATGTTAATGCAAATATCGTTGTGTGTCAGTGTGGTTCCAGGTATTTGGTATAAATTTCCTTGTATGAGCTCATGGCGCAACGGCGAGTTTTCTTCGAAGGCGATGTATGCCTCCTCCGACAATATCAGTGCATGTTGCAAAATACCTTCTTTCATCAGCATCAATTTAATGGCAAAAATAACGTAAATCCAAAGGATTTCAAATCGACCTATTAGATAGTACACAGAATTAGTTTCGTACCGTTGGATCAACCCATTTTTACCGGCTCTGCGTTGATCTCGCCTTAGGCGAGACGCCGAACTTAGTCCCATTGCAACTGCAAAATCCACCTTTATCCAACAAAAATGGCTCCGATCCACCCATACGAAACTAATTCTGTATACTATCTATTTTATATGTTTCACTAAAACGCGGTATTTGCTGTTATTTTGCGGCCTCAATTGTAAGTCAATGCACCTGTTATCCATCAAATCCGGCCTCGCTTTCTGGCTGCATGTCGCGTCGGTCATTGCCACCTGGCTGATGCCTTTTCTTGTTTCATGGCCTGTTGCCGTGGCTGTTTATGCCGCTGTCATGATTCAATTTGCGATCTGGGGCAAATGCCTCATGAACGAACACCACGGACTGAACGAAAGCGACGGGCGAATTTTCTACACCGATTTACTGGAAAAGATGGGTTTCAAACCCCATCCGCCCCTGGTAAAAACCATTGTTCGGCGCTGGCTCTATCCCTCGCTGGCCCTCCTCGCATTTACCTGGCAGTACCTCTTGCAACACCCTCCCTTGCTCTTCTAAACATTCCTTCTCTCTCCGCTATCTTTCTCCGTCTTCCACATACCGATTGTACCCTTTGATCAGGGTTTGATACAGCAGTTTTCCCTGCAATGCGTAGCCGTACTTGGTGTAATGCACCGAATCGGAGGTCATCAGTCCGTGGGTCTTCCAGAGCGCCGACGAGTTTTGTCCGCCGGTAAATTCAAACATATCCCACAGTGCATAGCCTTTTTCTCTTGCATATTCACGAATCACGGTACTCATTTCCGGCATGTGCGGATTCAGCCCCCTTCCGCGCAAGTACGAATCGGCGGGGGTGGTAAGCAGTATTCGCGCGCCCGGCGAGTTTGCAAGCAGCTGGTTGCAAAGCAAATCAATCGTTTTGCGCATGTAGGCAGGTTCGGTGGCGCCCTGGCTTTCGTTGGTGCCGAAGGAAAGTATAATCAGGTCGGGTTCAAGATCGGCTACCTGTCGGGAAAAGTATTTGGCGCGGGCAAAATCCATGAATTTGGCGCCATTTACACCGATAGAATGGTACACGACGCCGCTCAACTCATTTTCCAAAGATATACCGTCGAGCGTCAGTGTTTTTTGCTGGGCGGCGCTTTTTTTTGCCCGAAGGGTTACGTTGCCAACCGGCCGATCGAAGTAATAACTACGCGCAAAGTCGTCTTCAATAAACAGTTGCGCTACCTGGTTGGTGGTTTCATCCCGTACTTCAAGGTCGTATTCCAGGGCGTTTTTGCGCTGAAAAACGGTTACTTTGGTAAATAAATGGGTTTCTGAAGTTGCGGTATCGCGCAGCCGGAACGTCAGTTCGGCATTGGCATGATGGGTCGTTATTTTAAAGCCTGAAATGCCAAACTGGGTCTCAGGCGATACATCCCGCTGACAATTGCTGCCGTTCCAGCGTACATTGGTTTCTGCCAGAAAGTCTTTGGGGCCGTTTGACTGCGCAAGTTTGTATGGAAATAACAATCCACGTCCGGCATCACCAAATTCACGTTGCAATCGGTCGCGTAACTCCCGGGTGAGAAAATTGCCCAGAATGTGCGAATCGCCGATGTGTACAATGCTGATTTTTTTACCGCCTTGTGTGCGTTGTGCAAACATCTTATCAAATACCGGGGCCAAATAAGCCGCATTCACCATTTCGTTATCGTCCTGGCGAATGAAAGTGTAGCCTACCCCCACGGTATCGTCGTTGGAAATATCCACCGTCGGCGGACGAAACTGCGATTGGCATTGTCCAATAAAAAGCAGATAAAAAGCGGCAACAGCCGCAAATCGCAAGCGGTAGAAGGGAGGGTGCATCATGGTTGAAAATGGCGGTTTTTCGGGATGATCGAAGCGGCGTTTACCGAGGTAAATAACTTGTTTTTTGTGCCGTCGGGTTCATAAGGCATTGGTTTTCAAAAAGAAAAAAAATAGACAGGCTCGTAAAAAACAACGTCTCGCATGTTCTCCGGGGCGAACATACGAGACGTTAGGTAAAAAAAATCACAAGGGCGGGACAAAATCACCGAACCTGCTGTGGCAACTACACCTCTTTTAGTTTTTTGGTCACCACTTCCTTGCCTTCGATCTGCGCCTTTCGACCAAAGAGCAAGCCGGCGCCATCTGCATCAATCAACACCGTATCGCCTTTGTGATAATCGCCGGCAAGCAGGTGTTTGGCCAGTTCGTTGATCAATTCGCGTTGCAGGGTACGTTTCAGCGGCCGCGCGCCAAATTGCGGATCAAAACCATGCTCAACCAGCCATTTTGCGGCACTATTGGTCAATTCCAGTTTAAATTCCTGCTTTTGCAACATCTCGTGTACATCCTTGAGCAAGATGTGCAATATTTCGTCCATCTGGTCTTTTTGCAAGGGATGAAACACGACAATTTCATCAATCCGGTTCAAAAATTCCGGCCGGAGGTTCATTTTCAAGGCCTCCATTACCTGATCTTTAGCGGTTTCAAATGCTTCTTGTTTGCGCTTGTCCGATAAAGTTTCGTAATCATCAAAAGCATCCATGATCCGGTCGCTGGCCAGGTTGGAGGTCATGATGATAATGGTGTTTTTGAAATTGGCCGTTCTGCCTTTGTTGTCGGTCAGGCGGCCGTCATCCAGCACTTGCAAGAGAATGTTGAATGTGTCGGGGTGCGCTTTTTCAATTTCATCGAGCAAAACGATCGAATAAGGCCGGCGACGCACGGCTTCAGTCAGTTGGCCACCTTCATCGTAACCCACATAACCCGGCGGCGCGCCTACCAGTCGCGAAACGGTATGTTTCTCCTGGTATTCGCTCATATCAATCCGGGTAATGGCTTTTTCATCGTCGAACAGCACATCAGCCAAAGCCTTGGCCAGTTCGGTTTTTCCGACACCGGTTGGACCGCAGAAAATAAACGATCCGATGGGTTTGTCGGGATCGCTCAACCCTGCGCGACTGCGGCGGATGGCATCGGCGACTGCCGTCACGGCTTCTTCCTGTCCCACAACGCGTTGGTGCATTTCTTTTTCGAGGTGCAACAGTCGTTCGCGTTCGCCGCGCATCATTTTGGCTAACGGAATGCCCGTCCAGCGCGCCACAACCTCTGCGATGTCATTGGCCGTCACGGTTTGCGTCGTCATGCGGTTTTCCGGAGCAAGATTGGCCAGTTTTTCCTCTCCTGCTTTCAACATGGCTTCGCGGGCCGGAATGTCCTGGTATTTGATGCGTGAAGCAACTTCCAGATTGCCCTCCCGTTCGGCGCGTTGATATTGAATTTGCAATTCCTCCAGCTTTTGTTTGCTGGTTTGAATGGCTTCCACGATCTCTTTTTCGCTGTTCCATTTGGCGCGGAGTCCGTCGAGTTTTTCGCGTAAATCCTGGATTTGCTTGTTCATCGCATCCAGTTTTTTAGCATCGTTTTCCCGTTTTATGGCCTCGCGTTCGATTTCCAGCTGGCGCAATTGCCGATCCAGTTTGTCCACTTCTTCCGGAACAGAATCCAGTTCGAGGCGCAGTTTGGCAGCGGCTTCATCAATCAGGTCAATGGCCTTGTCGGGCAATTTTCGTTCAGAAATATAACGGTGCGACAATTCGGCAGAGGCAATGAGCGCCTCGTCGAGGATTTGCACTTTGTGGTAATTCTCGTATTTCTCCCGAATGCCCCGCAGAATGGAGATGGAATCTTCCACGCTGGGTTCGTCTACATATACCGACTGGAAACGGCGTTCAAGCGCTTTGTCGCTTTCAAAATACTTCTGGTATTCGTCGAGCGTCGTGGCGCCAATGGTGCGTAATTCGCCACGGGCAAGTGCCGGCTTAAGAATATTGGCTGCATCCATCGCGCCCTGTCCGCCGCCGGCGCCCTCGAGGGTGTGAATTTCAACAATAAACAGAATGACCTGCTCGTTGGAATCTATGACTTCTTTGATAACCGCCTTGAGTCGCTCTTCTAATTCGCCTTTGTATTTGGCGCCAGCGATCAGCGCCGCCATGTCGAGACTGAATATTTTTTTCCCGGCCAGTGTTTCCGGCACATCATGTCTGACAATGCGCCAGGCTATTCCTTCCACGATGGCGGTTTTACCCACGCCAGGGTCGCCGATGACGACGGGGTTGTTTTTCTTTCGACGGCTTAGAATGTGCAACACCCGGCGGATCTCTTCGTCGCGACCGATCACCGGGTCGAGTTTACCGGTTTCGGCCAGATCGGTCAGATTAATTGCATATTTCTGGAGGGCATTGAAACTTTGTTCGGAAGTTTGATCCGTCACTTTGCGGCCCTTGCGCAATTCTTTTACGGCAGCCGTCAGTGTGTCCAGCGTGGCGCCCTGCTCCC
>JANRLZ010000091.1:0-18789 GCA_033762055.1 Saprospiraceae bacterium | reverse complement strand
CGGCTCTCTTTTTCTAAAATCATCCGCTGACGATCTGTCATCAGTAGGGCTGGTGCTGGTGGCTTTCCTCTTCCCATAATTCATTTTTTATTGCAAAGAACGAAATAACTGTTTGAAAATTAGTGCCTACGGCACTAGTTCCTACATGATATTCGACAGCCTAAAAAAAATCCCGCAGACGCCTACGGGATTTTTTTTGATCGTTCCTAAAAATCAAACTTGATCCCCTGCGCCAGTGGAAGCGATTCGGAATAGTTGATCGTGTTGGTTTGACGACGCATGTATGCTTTCCAGGAGTCGGAACCGGATTCGCGACCGCCGCCTGTTTCTTTTTCACCGCCAAATGCACCGCCAATTTCGGCGCCCGAAGTGCCAATATTGACATTCGCTATGCCGCAATCAGAACCGCTTACCGAAAGGAAGCGCTCTGCTTCGCGCAGGTTGGTGGTCATAATGGCCGAAGAAAGTCCTTGTGGAACGGCATTTTGCAGGGCGATGGCTTCTTCTATGTTGCTGTATTTGATGAGATAAAGAATGGGCGCGAAAGTTTCGTGCTGGACGATGTCCCAATGATTTTCCACCTCAGCGATACAGGGTTTTACATAACAACCGCTTTCGTAACCCTGGCCCGATAAAACGCCGCCTTCCACAACGAACTTGCCCTTGTGTTTTTTTACTTCCTGAATAGCGTGGAGGTAGTTTTCCACGGCGTGTTTGTCAATCAGGGGGCCGACATGATTATTTGGATCAAGCGGGTCGCCGATGCGGAGTTGCGGATATGCCTTGGCGAGTGTAGTTTTTACTTGTTCGTACACACTCTCGTGAATAATAAGTCGGCGGGTGGTGGTACAACGTTGGCCGGCGGTGCCTACCGCCCCGAAGACAGCCCCGGTAAGCACCATTTTCATATCGGCTGAAGGCGTAATGATGATAGCGTTGTTGCCGCCCAGTTCGAGAATACTCCGACCAAAGCGTGCTGCAACGGCTTGACCTACGATGCGGCCCATGCGCGTGCTGCCGGTGGCGCTTACCAACGGTACGCGGTGGTCTTTGGTCATGTACTCCCCTACCTTGTAGTCGCCGTTGATAATACAACTGATGCCTTCCGGCAGGTTGTTGGCTTTTAATACTTTTTGAAACAAGTGTTGACAGGCGATTGAACAAAGCGGCGTTTTTTCGGAGGGTTTCCAAATGCAAACGTCGCCGCAAACCCAGGCCAGACAGGCATTCCAGGACCAAACGGCAACCGGGAAGTTGAAGGCGGAGATAATGCCCACAATGCCCAGCGGATGCCATTGTTCATACATGCGGTGGCCCGGACGTTCGGAGTGCATGGTGAGGCCATAAAGCTGCCGGGAAAGGCCCACGGCAAAGTCGCATATATCAATCATTTCCTGCACTTCGCCCCATCCTTCCTGCAGGCTTTTACCCATTTCATAGCTAACGAGCCGACCGAGCGGATCTTTATACTGTCGAAGTACATCGCCGTACTGGCGTACGATTTCACCGCGCTTGGGCGCTGGTAGTTCACGCCAGATTTTGAAGGCTTGTTCGGCCGACTGTACGACCTGATCGTATTGTTCGCGGGTGGTAACGCTCACAAAACCAATAGATTGGCCGTCAACCGGCGAAAAAGATTCAATGTACCGGCGGCTGCCTGCAATGGCATTCTGACCGGTGGAAGCGCCCTGGTTACGGGTACGAAGGCCGAGTTTTTTTAAAAATTCTTTCGGTTGCATTTGAATAGAGATGATTGAAAACGGGCGCAAAGGTAGTCATAACCAGTCGAAAACCGCAGAAAAGACCCGATATGAAAGAAAGGTATGAATTCATACCTCTCCTAAATTTGGCAGCAGCGGCGATCTGCCGGATTTTTGTCGTACCAAGTTAAACAACAAGGTTCAAAACACGCCTTTGCCTGTATAACTCCTTGATTTCCATTGATTTTGAGTGGAGCGACCCTTTGGGGCCGCTCCCATTCAAAAAAAAATTGCCCCGTTGAGAAGATGACGAATGGGAAATGCCATGTGATTGAATGTTCAAAATATGAAAACAAAACAGCCCCAAAAAATCAAACCATAAACACATAAAAAATCAAATGTTGGCCTAACACTATTAACCATTTGTGCTGCCCGAAAGAAAAATGAGAACAGCCCCGTCAAACCAAATGAAAATTTTTTGACGGCTTTTAGACTTCTGAACCTTTAATCCATTCAGCAATCAATCAAATTCTCATTTTCACCTATGGGCAACATTATCAGACTTGCTCCGTACGCTTATTTGGCAAAGCGGAACGGAAATGGAAACATTTACGATCTTTTGTTACTGGTGCCGGTAGGCGCCTCCGGCGACACCGACTTGAGCAACATACAACCGGTAAAGACCGGAGGTAACAAGATTACAGTTGATTACACGACCAGTAATTCTGCGACCAATGCTTTGTATCGAGTCAGGCACTGGGAGATAGACAGCGAAGGTCGGTATCAGTACATACAGATTCAGGGAGATGAACGGTCAGATCGAACGGTTGTACTGGCATTCGAAGATGCAGATGACGAACCTGCAATGGTGAGCAACCAGCAGCAAACCTGTGCGCCTTATTTGTTTGTAAAGGTGGAGAGCGTGGGCAATACCGACTTTGCCCATCCAAGTTGTATTATTTTGTTTGATCCGGGTCTGGGATTGTATCATGAAGATATTATCTTTGCTACCAATACATGTGCGCCGACTGTCACACTGGGAAGTAACGGCGGAGTTATTACAGATCCAAGCAGATTTGTCATAAATCAACACGTAAAAGCAAAACTTATTCCTAATCAGACCTTTATTTTTGAAGGAACGGTGGCAGGTAATTCGAATTATAACAAGCCGCCGAGGAAAACTAAGGTAAAGGTAAATTGGGCAATATAATAAGGTAATCAATGAAACACATAATCCGTGCAGCGGAGAATTAAAAAAAACTTCACTGCGCGGTTTTTTAATTCGAAAACCGCTGTTATGAAAACCGCTTTCTTTTATCTATTCCTTTTTATGCCGTTACTCTTAACGGCCCAGAATAATATTGAAAACCCTAAATATAATATTATCCACCAAGGTGAATTCTTACTTCAAGAATATGATGTTGATACAGCATTGTATTTTGCTAAATCAATATTGTCTCACAAAAAAATCACCCCGATTGATAAGTGCCAGGCATTATTAGTAAAAAGCAAAGCTTTATTTTTAAAAGAAAAGATAAAGGAAACAAAAATATCTATTGAAGAAAGCATTGCCTTGTCAGATAAATTAAAAGATGAATATCTGTTGTTAAAATCAATTATCGTTTTAAGTGCTACCCTAGGAGAACAACAGCCACCCAATTTGGATTCGGCAGCCCTTTTACTTCAAACTGCTATTCAACTATCTATAAAAACAAAGGACACTCTGAATCTCGCCAAATGTTACATAAACACCGCAAATGTTTTATTTTTAAAGCAGGATTATGACAAGGCATTATTTCACAATGAATTATGTGAAAAATTGTTGGAAAATTCAAATTTTAAATACCAGATAGCACAAAACCTTCAATCAAAGGGAAATAGCCTTTTTATAGCGCATGAAAATAATGGGAATAAGGAATTGTTGCTGAACGCCAAAAAAAATTATGAAAAAGCAATAGAAATATATAGAGAAATAGAAGCGCAAAATGCTGAAGCACAAATAAGAACTTTATTGGGCAATATTTATTTGTTGTCAGATGATTACAATAATGCCGAAAATGAATATATGGAAAGTATACGATTTGGACTTGCTCTTGAAGATACTTCTTTGTTAATAAATGGATATTATGGCTTGTCGAACTTATATGAATTACAAAAAAAATATCCCAAAGCGAATGAATCATTGGGAAAACTATTAATGCTGGTAAGAGAAAAAGAAGAAAATTCGGATATTGTATTTATTAAAGATCAGTTTTCTAACAAACAGTCAGCACTAACGGCACTAATCAAATACACGATAGAAAAAAATGACATTGGTGAAGAAATCAAAAACAAGGACAGAAGACTAAAACAGGAAGAGAAAGAGAAAGGGTTACTTTTTTTTGGATTAGTCATCTTGATGATAATGATTGCGTTTAGTGTTATTTATTTTCAAAAACAACGCAAACTCGCGGCTAAAAAACACCAACTACTCCTCGAAGAACTGGAATCCACCCTGAAAACGCAGGAGATTAATTATACCCGTGCCAAACTCGAAGGCGCTGAAGAAAGCCGACAGCGAATAGTAAGAAAAATACATGACGGTGTAGGCGGCCTGCTCATTAATACCCGTTGGAGTCTTGAATCAACATTGATCGGGCTGCCCAAAGCACAACAAAATGTGGCCGAACAATTGTACGAAAACCTGAAATTGCAGGAAAAATCTTACCTTGAGCTGCGAAGGGCTATGCACGAACTCGAACGGGAAGACACCGATTGGTGGGATGATCTGCGACAATTATATGAAAAAATTGGCGCCGAATACGCAACAAAAATCCGATTCTACACCTATAACCTCGGAGAAAATGCGAAAGGGAAAGTGGGCGAAGAAGCAAGAATGGTCGTACAGGAAATTATTACCAATGCAATTAAACATGCAAAGGCTCGGGAAATAAATATCCAGATAAATAACATCGAGGAGGTGCTGGTTATTATTATTCAAGATGATGGTATCGGGTTCGATCCGCAACAAACCCAGGAAGGAATGGGCTTGCGAAACTTAAAAGAACGAATACAAAAATTGGGCGGCACTTTCGACATAGATTCCGGACGCGGTGCAGGCGCCACCTTCTTTATTGATATACCTTTACCCACCCCTGAAAATCTGAAGGAGAACCCGCTATTGTATGGGGTCAACTGACATCAGGGTATTCATCGCAGACGATCAGCAGGAGACGCTAACGTCGCTCTCCAAATTCATCCATGCCGCTGAAGGTATGCACGTCGTGGGTACCGCCGCCGACGGTGGACAACTGCGCCGGTTCTTTGAGCAAAACGGCGGCGATCAGGTGGATGTGGCATTGATAGATATTGGAATGCCGATAGAAGACGGCCTCACCGTGCTTCGTGCCATCAAGGAACGTTATCGCGATCAAATCAAATTGATCGCCATTACCGGCATGAGGGGGCGCAATTACCCCGCCGAAGCCATGTTCAAGCGAGCCGACGGGTTTATTGCTATGTACCGCTCTTACGAAGAAATTGTTGACGCAATCCGACAAGCACACAGCGGCGAAAAGGTGTATCTGCCCGACCCCCACGATCCATATCAACCCGAAGTGCCGCCGCCGCCGCCACCAGAATTATCGCCCATGGAAGAGCGCGTACTTTATCTGATTGGGTGCAGAAGTTATACCAACTACCAGACTGCACAGGAAATGAAACTCTCCCAGCCAAATATGGAAAAGATTCGCAACATTGTGATGAAAAAATTTGGCGCAACAAACGCCGTTGAATTGGGGAAAGTTGTCGAACGCCTCGGCTTTTGTACAGATTATGAAACAAGGCACAAGTTGCGCGACCGACCGGCCCCGACAGATTAAGCAATGTTTTTGGCGTTCAAATTGATACCGGCATAAAAACCCAGGTCTTTGGCTTTCAGCAACTTGACCCAAAAGGCAATTTGCCCGGTATGGTACGAATAATGCTCGCACACATGGACGGCGATGCCGGCCCCATTCATCTGAAAACCCTGGACCGTTCGCTCGCGCAACATCTCTTCCTTGTCACAGGCGCGGATGATCCGAACGGCTTCCTGCACCGTTCGTTGTAACTTATCCAACAACTCCGCCTTTGTGTAACCGCCCTCCGCTGCAAATTCTGCATCGCGAACCCGCGCATCGGGCAAACCGCCCATTGAGGACAGTACATATTGGGTGATGTTGCCACACAAATGCAGTAAAAGATTGCCAACACTGTTCGACTGCGGATTGGGCCGCTGCCAGATTTCTTCTTCCGTCAGTTCGGCGAGACATTTTTCAATGCGAGGCGTGTTTTTTTCCATGTGAAGGGCTATTTGTTCAGCCCAGGCGAGAGTTTCCGTTGATGGCATACGCTTAATTTTAGCGATTGATTTACACTATAAGTGAAAGAAAAGGCGAAACTACCCCTTTTGCATTTAACTGGTTTCCACATTATTTCGATCTTCGCCCAAAAGATATTTCTCTTGTCGGTCGCTTCAACCCAACCCGTTTTACCCATCGAACTGATCTCGGCAGGCGCCGGTTCGGGTAAAACTTATACGCTCACCCGTCGCATGGTGACACTCCTCCAAAACGGGGTGCGACCAATGGGCATCATGGCCACTACATTTACCAAAAAAGCCGCCGCCGAATTGCAGGAACGGGTTCGCGTTCGACTGCTCGAAGTGGGTATGACGGATGCCGCCAACGAACTCGACGAAGCCCTGATTGGTACCGTGCACAGCATCGGCACCCGCTTGTTGCAACGATTCGCTTTCGAAGCCGGTGTGTCGCCTCTGGTTGAAATTATTGCCGACGGCGACGAACAGCGCCTGTTCAACGAATCGCTTGCGCAGGTACTCAGCGAACCCCGCATCGAACGCATGAACCTGCTGGCCGACCGGTTGGGGTTAACCAAAAAAACAGCCGGTGAAGCCTACGACTGGCGACGCGATATACGCATGCTCACCGATGTGGCAAGGGCCAATAATTTTGACAGAAATACCCTGGAAAAAAGCAAACGCAAATCCTGGGAAACCTTCGAACGTTTGCTCCCGCCCGCACAAACGATAGACCCGGTTACCTGGAACAATCGCCTGCTGAATGCCATTGACCAAACGCTGGCCGCACTCGATGCCAATGAATCAGACACCACCAAAACTACCCGCGACGCCGCCGAAACACTTCGCCAATTCCAACTCCAACTCAAATACCGCGGCGAATTATATTGGCACGAATGGGTGAAAATCGGCAAAACCTCCGTCGGCGCAAAAAGCCGTGACCTGATGGAAGAACTACAGGAAATGGCGCGCAGTCACGACCAACATCCGCAATTCAGAGAAGATGTTCGAGGTTATATTGAACTGGTTTTCGACATCGCCGCCGACGCACTCAAGGAGTACGAACAATACAAACAAAAACGCGGACTGATTGATTACACCGACATGGAAACCTATGTCAGTCGCCTGCTCCGGGTAGAAAGTGTACGGCAGACCCTGCGGGAGGAACTTGACTTGTTGCTGGTAGACGAATTTCAGGATACCTCCCCCATTCAACTTGATATTTTCCTGCAAATCAGTCAGTTGGCACGTCACTCTATCTGGGTGGGCGACCCCAAGCAAAGTATCTACGGATTTCGCGGCGCCGAACCGGCTCTCATGCAAGCCATCATAGCAGCAACCGGAGGCGTCAGGGAAGATAATATCCTGAAAAAATCCTGGCGAAGTCGGCCCGACATTGTGTACGCCGCCAACGCCATCTTTGAACGCGCTTTTGAGCAAATGCCAAGAGAACAAATCGTACTGGAGCCGGCTCTGGCCGACCCTGAAGGGCTGGGCGATGCTTTGTTACACTGGCATTTTAAATCAGAGCTCGACGAACGGAGAGTGCCGGGCCAACCCTGGTTCGATCATTGTATCGCAGAACAGGTATGTACTTTTTTGGAAAGAAAACCCCTGATTTCTGATAAAAAAAACAAACTAACGCGCCCCGTCAGGCCCGGTGATATCGCTATTCTTTGTCGCAGCAATCGCCAATGCATGAGCATGGCCGATGCCTTGCATCATGCCGGACTGAAAGCAGCCATTGCCCGCAACGAATTGCTCGAAACGCCGGAAGCCAAACTTGTGCTGGCTTGCCTGAAATACCTGCTGACTCCTTCCGATGCACTGGCAGCCGCCGAAATACTGTTCCTGACGGGAAGTATGAACCTGGAAGCCATTGTGGAAGATCGTCTCCATTACTTATCCGAAACCACGACGGATGAACACTCCGGCAACTGGGGCAGCTCGCCGCAACTGCTTGCCTTGCGGCAACGCACCGCCGACCTTTCCGCTTCCGAGATTTTGAATCTTGTGCTGGAAGAACTCGAACTCAGGCGCTATGTGGTGCAATTAGGCAATCCCGAACAACGACTCGACAATCTCGACCGGTTGCGGCGCTATGCACTCGATTATGAATCGGCTTGTCAACGCTTGCACTCGGCGGCGTCATTGGGCGGCTTCTTGTTGTGGCTCAATCAATTGGGTGAGAATGAAAGAGATGCGCAAGGCTCCGGTGAGAGTGAGGATGCGGTAAAAGTACTTACGTACCATCGGTCAAAAGGGCTTGAGTACCCGGTAACAATTTGCCATTCGCTGGAGCAAAACCTCAATGAACAGGTTTGGGGACTGAATTTGGTCAGTGAAGTTGAAACACCCGACTTGAACAACATTCTGGGAAATCGCTGGCTGCGTTTTTGGGTGAATCCTTATGCCGATCAGTTTCGGGCGACGCGTCTGGAGGAAACTTTACAGCAAACCGACGAATGGGCAAAGGCCCGGCGCAATGCGCTGGAAGAAGAAGCCCGACTGCTGTATGTCGGCCTTACCCGTGCCCGCGATTACCTGATTTTCCCCAGTACCGCCAAAGGAACCGGCTGGCTCAACCGTGTTTTCAGCCGTGGCGATGAAAGTATTCCTACCCTGGATCCAAATTCTGATGAAACCCCGTTTTATCGGGAAAAAAAACCGCTACATATCACTACTGAATTGGTGTACAAACCCCGAGAATTTCCGGAAACACCCCCCGATACGACACCGGTCCGATATTACGCCGAACGCCAGGGAAAGCGCCCACCCACCCGTCCGCCCTGGCGGGTAAATATTCAACTGGAACTCCCGCCAGGTTGCCAGCCCGTGCCGGCTGAGCCGATTGCCTGGGGCGCCTGGCTCGAGTTCAAAGGGGATTATACGGCTGCGATCGGGAAAGCGCTCACCACCTTTATCCGAAGCGACAACCCGGCACTTCCCCGCTCGGAACGCCTCGAAACCGCCCGCCGGCAATTGGAAATACGAGGCGTAGTGGAACAAGTGAGCGCCGAACAAATGCTGCATCAGTCGGAACAATTTTTTGCATTTCTGGAAAAAAAATTCAAGCCCCAAGCCCGACATATCAAATTCATGGCAGATAGCATTTGGGGACAAAGGTTGCTTGCATTGGAAACAGACCTGTTGCTCGAAACGCAGCACGGAGCCGTGGTTATCGCGTTTGCTCCCTTCGCAGAAGGAATGAAAAAATGGAAACAGCAAGCAGCCACACTTGCGCCCGGACTGGTGTGGTGGCGCGAACAAAAAATGCACTTGCAGGGATGTTGGGTGGTTTTCCCGGTGGAAGCGCAGGCCGTGGAAATAAAGTTTTAAGAAAGAAAATACCGCCCTCCCTAAACTCAAATCTGATTGAGAAAGTCCTTGAATTTGGGCTCGAGTGCCTTGAACTCCTGGCTTGTAAGAGTTTGATTGCCATACCAAACCCGTTCATAATGCCGGGTAATATCGCGAAATTGAGCGCCTAAATGATGATGACTCATTTCCCTAAGATAATCGCGGTTGGTTTTTTCTCTCGACCAAACAATGGTTTCTTTTTCCGACAGGGTTTTGATGGCTTGCAAAAAATAAAGCCGCACGGCTAAGGGCCAGTTTGCTGCGATCAATGCTTCGCGCAGGTATCGCTCCAGGTCCGTTTCATGGATGTATTCGTCAAGGTTGGCCAGTGTAATTTCCGTTCCATCGCGCGCAATAACACGATTTCTTGGCGCTTGCATCATCCAGTATATGCCGTAGGCGATAACGCAAAGGGCAAACAACACGGCCAAAACCTGCAGGATATTGCCCAGACCCTGGGTCAGCCTCGTCCAGTCAACCGAGGAGGCGCCATTGTCAAAATCGCGTTTTTTCCGCTCTTTGGGCGGTTTGGGGATGTCTTTACTATAATCAATTTCGCCACTTGCCGCATCCCAGTCGGCTGCTTTCGGTTCGCGCATGGCTACCGGTTTCACCGGAGGGGCCGTGTAAGGCGTGCGAGGCTCGATATCATAGTCCGCTTCCAGGTCCGTTTCCTGCAACGTATCAACCACCATTTCTTCCAATACCGCAGTGTCGGCAACTGCCGCCGATTGTGCGGAGAGCCATAGCGGTAAAAGAAGAAAAAAAAATATACGCATTCTCTCTAGTATAATAAAGTTATTGCTTGCTCCCAAAGTCGCTTACTCCCGCGCAAGCCCACGGATTTTGCGTGTTTGTCCTACGGTATTTAACTCTTCGCGCAAACTGGCAGCGTCGGCGATTTCTCTGAATGAAAAATACTGCAAACCGCCGCATAACAAGTTGAGCAGGAAGAAAAAATACATTAAAACACCCGCTGCACAACTGGTTGCGACTGCATTGAAGGTTGCCATAGCGCCTTCTGCAGGTGGAATAAACCAGCTGAACAATTCAAGGGTCATTTCCCATATCGGCGACTCAAGAAACATAAAAAATAAAAGGTTCAACAAGCCGGTCAGCAAGCCCATTCCCATTGCCGGCCCCCAACGTATCACGTTCCAGGTTCTTATCAGGGCAGTCAGTGGATGGTGTGTTTCGAAATAAATAACCGTTGCCCACAATGCCAGAAACGGGAAACCAAGCCAGGAAAGCATCACGCCCCAAAAATTGGACAACGAAGCAAGGCCAAACGCAAACCCGGGCATTAACAACAAGAGAGGGAGCCCGCTCATTAATACACGCCGGACTTCAAATCGGGGAATCGTATGGTCATTCCTCTCTTGCTCCAGCGCGCGAAACGCCGCCACACTTAGTCCGGCCAGCAGAAACAACTGAAAAACGTACAGACCCGAAGTCTGTTCGTTGCCAAAAAAGTCGCCGATTCCGCCCAAAATATCCAGAGGATAGCCGGGGATGTTTGGAAAAGTAAAGGTCGAAGCGGCAGTTTCTTGAGAAAAGCCGAAAGCCCAGGCAGCAAACAGCGCCGTTGTGGCAAACAGTCCGGCAAGGGTCGTACGCGGATGGCGCGACAACACTGTGAAGGCGTCAGACAGGATTTCGCCCACCGTTTTTATACTCCGAAAATCAATAACATGCTCTCGCGTAGGGGGCAATTCTTTGTCCAGCAAAGGCAACCTAAAACCGCTGTTTCGTGCCTTGTGCCAGGGAAGCCACACAAAATACCAGAGAACAAAAAACAGAGAAGTCAGAATGAATGCGGCGCGAATGGCATCGGGGGTTTCGGTATAACGGGTCAAAAAACCTTCAAAAAAACCGGCTAATATGATAATTGGCACGATGCCGATAAAAATTTTCAAGCCGCGGCGCATGCTGATTTGAAATGCCTGAACGCGCCGGTACGTGCCCGGAAACAACAACCCTGAGCCAGCTACCAATCCGGCTGCGCCTGCGATAATAATCGCGCTGATTTCGAGGGTACCATGGATCCAGATGGTCAGAAAAGACTCCCAAAACACTCCCTGTTCAACAAAAAAATACTGGAAAGCGCCTACCATCACCCCATTGTACAACATGATGAACACCGTTCCGATGGATGCCAATACGCCGAAAATGGCGGTACGAAGGGCGACAAACATGTTGTTGGCGGTAATCCCGGCGGTTGAGCCCATTGGTCCGGATTCCTTGTAAACAGCCATAGGGTCACCGTTTTCAATGTTCCGAAGCGTCATTTCGACATATTCATCGCCCAAAATAATCCGGGCAAAATCCGGGTTTATCATACTCGACACAACACCTATGGAAAAAGCAACGACAAAAATGGCAAAAGAAAGCAATAATGATCGCCGCGTTGCCCACATAATGGCAGGCAGCTCGTCGGTCCAGAACAAACGCAGTCGCTCGGCAGGAAACCTTCGGCCCCGATAAATGTTATGAAAAACCCGCTGTGCCAGGGCATTGAGAAAAACCCTTACCGAACGATTGGGGTAAAATGTACGGGCGTAGGAAAGGTCGTCGGTGACTTGTATGAACAAATCATTGAGTTTTTCCGGATCACGACGGTCTTCCCGAAGCATCTGCTCGAACGAAGCCCATTTTTCCTTGTTTTGTTCGATAAATTTGGTCTCTTTCATGCACGTCGTTCTGCGGGTTGCCAGGCTCTTTTTTAAGGAAAGGCACTGGCAGAATTTCAAGCAAATGTAGCGGGTTTTAAACCTTTTTTATGCCGCCAACTCAAAATTGAAAACCCGTCACGATTTTTAATATTTTAAACTTAACAATATGATCGGGTTTTTCCCCAATTTTAACTAATTTTAACTACAAGAAGCCAAGTTTTAAATCACCCTTAACCAAATTTTTTCACGCAAAGCGAATATATTTGACCCGAAAATTAAGCGCACCGGAAATTGCGCAAATATTCATACAATTCTACGCCATGAAAAAAGCACATCAAGCATTGTTTTGGGCGATAGTCGGTTGGGTTGTTGTTGGCATCTTCCCTGCCGATCTGAAGGCACAGGACGATCTCTACTACGACCCGGCTACCGATGCGCCGACGGCTACCTCCAACGATTATTCTGAACCATACAACGAAGGTAACAACGTCACCCGGCGTTACGACGACGACGATCCGTACTACGAAGAAGACGATTACGCTTACGAATATTCTTCGCGTATTCGCCGATTCCATCGTCGCTCCTATGTGGCCGATTATTACGACCCCTTCTTTGTAGATCTCTACAATTACGACCCGTTTTTTGCCCCCGGGGCGTCTATCTACGTGTATAACTACAATGACTACTGGATGTGGCGTCGCTGGAACCGCTGGAATCGTTGGAATAGTTGGAACAACTGGGGCTGGGGCTGGAATACCTGGGGCTGGAACTCCTGGGGGTGGAACAGTTGCTACGCTTTCAACAGCCCGTGGTACAACCCCTGGGTGGTTAACAATTACTACTATGATCCTTACTGGACCTGGAACGGCTACAACCCCTACTTCAACGACGTGTGGGTACACAACCATTTCTATAACAACAACAACGGGAATGGCGGCGGCTTCGCTCCTCAAACCTACACCGGTCCACGCCGCAGCGGCACACAAGTAAACCCGGGTTATGCGCGTATTCCGGATGGAAAAGGCCGTCTGGCAACAGCGCAAGACAATGTCCGGGTACTGGAAAGAAGCAGTTCTCGCCCCGGCCGCACAGCCGGCGACATTGACAATGCCGAAGCGATTGGTCGCACCAAATCGCCCGAGGCACATGAAGCAACGCCAAACACAGGCGCCCGTCGCCCGGAAAACACCAAGGCTGAATCCACAACCGGCCGTCCACGTAATCCGGAAGCGTCGCCTGCCGGACGAGATGCAGAAAAACCTGCCCGCCGTACGGAAGATGCCAGATCCCGTCCCTCTCGCAATGAAACGCCTGATCGCCGGGGGAATGAAGGTTACACCCCTCGCCGTACTGAATCGGCGCCCTCAAGAAATGAAGAAAGCCGCCCGTCTCGCCGTTCGGAAGAGCGTTCTTACGAACGCCCGAGCCGCAACAGCGAAAACAATAATGGCGGTTTCCGCGAAAGCCGTCCGAGTCGCTCCAACGAAAGCGGTGGCAGTATGCGCTCGGGTGGCAGCGATCGCGGTAGCAGCGGCAACTCGGGCAATAGTAGCCGCAGTTCGGGCGGCAACAGCGGCGGCCGTTCCTCCAGCGGTCGCGGTGGTCGCAACTAACAGATTGCTCCGGTAAATAACTGGAAGTGATCTCTTTAAAAATGATGGCGGAAATCGGTGAGTATCGCCTTTTTCCGCTATCTTTTTTTCACACAATCCTCACCTTATCAACGCATTTCAGCGATGAAATATATTGCATTTGTGGCACTGGCGCTATTTGGCGCAACCCATTCTTTTGCTCAAAATGCCAGCGAGGCGCTGCGCTATTCTTACCTGCAACCCGGTGGGACCGCCCGTTATCTCGGCGCAGGAGGCGCTTTTGGCGCTTTGGGGGCCGAATTCGGCGGAATTAATCAAAACCCGGCCGGACTTGCCCTTTTTCGCAGCGACGAACTGGTTTTGACTCCTTCGCTGCGCTTTGCCAACACGCAAAGCCGACTGAGTGGCGAATTGCCTTATGAAGACGATAAAAGTAAATTCGGGTTTGATAATATCGGCATCGTATTTAATACCAACCCGGGCGGAAAAAACTGGAAAACCTTCAATTTTGCCATTGGATACAACCGGCTGGCCGATTATAATAATGCTGTGTATTACGAAGGCAACGCCAACGGAACCATCCTTAACGGCTTTTTTCGCGATTATTCCAATGGGATCGGCGATGCTTATGGTGCGGATGTGGCCGCACAAACGGGCGCTTTTTATGAAGACTCAACTGGATTGACCTACGATTTTGCCGGCAATGAAAATGCCCTTGTAAATCGTTCGCAAGCCCTGCTTACGTCGGGCCGGATGAATGAAATGGCGGTCTCGTTTGCCGGAAATTACAACGAAAAACTAATGATCGGCCTGACGATCGGCGTACCCTTTGTCAACTATCGGATTGACGGGGAATACGTTGAAAGCGACCCTGCCGGCAATGTGGAATATTTTGACCGCCTTGCTTTTACCGAATACCTGCGTACATCGGGCTTGGGTATCAACGTTAAACTCGGCCTGATTTACCGGGTGACCCAGGCCCTGCGCCTGGGCGCAGCGTTTCATTCGCCCAGCGCCTTGAGTCTGACGGATACGTACAACACCTCCTTTACCTACGAATACACCGATGGTACAGGCTACAACAATGCGACAGCCAATTCCCCGGAAGGTGCTTTGCCTCTCGATTATAAACTGCGCACCCCCTGGCGAGCAAGCGCCAGCGCGGCAGTCCTGATAAAAAAATATGGTTTTTTGAGCGCCGATGTGGAATGGGTAGATTATTCAGCCAATCGGTTCAACCTGACGGCAGATGTCCCTAATCAGGAAAACCAGCAGTATGAACGGGCAATAAACAATGATATCCAACGCCTTTACCAACAAACGATGAATGTGCGGCTGGGGGGCGAACTGGCCCTCGACGAATTCAGAATACGAGGTGGGTACAATCTCTTGGGACGCCCGCAGGAAGGAACTTCCGATTTTAATACGGCCATTACTGCTGGACTGGGTATTCGAGGACAATCCTATTACATTGACCTTGGCTGGCGACGCAGCCAGGGCGAAGGTTCGGTAATACCTTATCCTGCGGCGCCGGTGGCAACGACCAAAACTGTGGCCAACGACTTCCTGCTCTCGGTAGGTTTCAAATTTTAAGCAGATGCGAAGACGAACCGGTCTTGATGGAAACCAATACTGCCTGTTTTTAATAAAATGGTCGTGTCAGACAATAGTTTGGCTTTCAGGAAATTAGCCAAAATAACTACCAGTATTGCGGTAGAAATCGCATGGTAATTTTGTACCAGTACGGTAAAAAAATGTACGAAAAGGTTGGTGCAAAAGGTGGTCGTCCTATCTTTGTGCCAACCTTTTTCTTTTACTCCCCGGCATTTCTGCCGAAATTCTCTCCCAACCGATTTTATTTCCGATTAAAAAGTTTTTCTTTTTGATCGTTGCTGTCACGACCGTATGGTTACATGTTGTGGACTGGTCGGATGCAAATGCATTTCCGAGATTCCGTCTGCGATATTGTATCATTTATAATCTCATGGTTGCCCCTTCCGGTTAGGCTCGCGGTGAGGGGCTTTTTTTAAAATTTCTGCAACCCGCAGTGCCCAATATTTTCCCCAAGTACCATTTACTACTCCCAACCGATAAGAATCGAATAAAACGATGTGGCTCCTGGCCTTTCGGTTTCCCGTTTTAATCGGGGTCTTCGATCATCTTCCTACCCCCCGCAAAGAGGCCCGCTTCGGCGGGTCTTTTTGTTTTTGGCTGAAAGTTGAAAACTTTCAAAAGTTCGCCCGAAAATTGCAGGCCTATATTCTCTTACATCATGCGGCTTGTTTTTCCGGAAGGTTTTTTATGGGGTACATCTACGGCGGCAGCCCAGGTCGAAACTGCCGGCAACCACCCCTGGCGCGGCTTGCGTACGCTTGACGGATATATTTTTGAACGTACCACCGATCACGAACTCCATCGGGAGGAAGATGCCAGGCTCATAGCCCGCCTGGGGCAGATTTATCGCTGTGGCGTGGATTGGAGCCGGTTACAAACGGCGCCATTTGCCAAATTTGATCCGGAAGTTGTGGCAGAATACCGCCTTTTTTTTGATGATCTGCGGCAAAAAGGTGTTGGACTGATGTTTGTCCTGCACCATTTTACCCATCCCAACTGGTTTGAACAACGGGGCGGCTGGACGAATGAAGACAATATTCCGATGTTTGTGGATTATGTCAGACAGTGCATCAAATATTTCGGCGAATATGTGAAAGTGTGGAATACCTTCAACGAGCCGAATGTTTATGCCATGAATGCGTTCGTATTGGGAAATTTCCCGCCAAAGAAAAAAGGACGATACTGGACTGCCAACAAGGTGCTCGACAATATGGGTCGCGCACATGATATTGCCATGACCCTGTTGCGCGACAAGTCGGAGGCCCCTGCGGGAATTTCCCTGAACACCGCCTGTTTTGAAGGACGCGGTTTTTCGGGTTTGGGTAAAGTGGTTGCCGCTTTTGTTCGATGGTGGTTTATGACCCGGGCGGCGCGTCCCTTTGAACGTTGCGATTTTTGGGGAGTGAGTTATTATGCCTACATGATTTTTGACCCCTTCCCGGTGGATGCTATCACGAGAAAAGAAACCCTTCAGCAATATGGGATCCGGCATGATAAGATGTGGGGCTATCGCCCGGAAGGTTTGGGTGAGGTTTTGCGCTGGTTTTCAAAAAAGTATAAAAAACCCCTCTGGATCACGGAAAACGGCATTTGCACGGATGATCCGCGCCAGCGGATTACAGCAATAAAAGACTACCTGCGAGTTTGCCATGAGGCAATAGCAGATGGTGTGCATTTGAAAGGTTATATTCACTGGAGTACCTGGGATAATTTTGAATGGCATTTAGGTCCGACTTTTCGATTTGGTCTGGTGCGGGTCAATCGGGAAACCATGGCGCGCGAAATGACCGTTGCCGGCGATTTTTTTGGTCGTATCGCACAGGAAAATGCAGTGGATGTAACGCCGGATTCCAATACCACCCCGTAGGTTTAACACCTGTCACCGTATGCAAAAGCAACTTCACTTCCGCTTCTGGGTTATTTTACTCGTCTATGTGCTGCTCAAATTCATGGGTGGTTCATTTGGCGCCCTTTTGTTGTACCCTGTCACATTGCTGGTAACGATCCTGCATGAGATGGGGCATGCGTTTGGCGCCTTGATTACCGGCGGTTCGGTAGAAGGTTTGCAAATTAACCCCGATGGCAGCGGTTATACCAAAACACGGGGAGGCAGCGCCGGCGTAATTCTGATGGGCGGGTATTTGGGGAGCGCCATTTTGGGAAATATACTGTTTCATATTGGCGCAAGGTATCACCGTATGTCGCAGGGGGCTTTACTGACGATGGCTGCTGTGATGGCGCTGGCGGGGTTTATCTGGTTTGAGTCGTTTGAAAGCACGGGCATTTTATGGGTGTTTGCCCTGGCGCTGGGTTTTATCGCGTTAAAAACGCATTGGGATCAGGATGTTTTAATGTTTCTCGGGCTGGCAGCTGTTTTGTATATCATACAGGATTTTAATGTGGGCCCTAGTAGCGATCTTGCCATGTATGAAAAAACAGTTGGCTTGTTTCCCGTGCAGATATGGATGTATATCTGGCTGGGATTGGCGGCCATTCTTTTTTTCCTGAATTTGCGCGATTTGTTTCGGGGGGTGCGCTAAAGGTTAGCGCCGCTTGGCGGCTTCCCACAACACATCCATCTCGGCCAAAGTCATGTCTTTCAAGGGTTTGGGGGCATTTTGTTCGATGAATTCGAAGCGGGACTTGAATTTTCGGTTTACTTTTTCGAGCGCTGTTTCCGGATCAACGCCGATAAAGCGGGCATAATTGACCAGGGAGAAAAGCACGTCGCCAAATTCCTCTTCAATGTCTTGCAAGGGAGCGTTGTTTTGAACGTTTTCATGTAATTCGCCCAACTCTTCTTCCACTTTGGCCCACACCTGTTCGGTATTTTCCCATTCGAAACCGACCTGCTTGGTTTTTTCCTGCATCCGGTAGGCTTTGACCATAGCGGGCAATCCGGACGGCACGCCGGCGAGCAACGATTTTTTTCCTTCCTTGAGTTTGAGTTGTTCCCAGTTGCGTTTTACCTCTTCGTCGTCGGCTACTTTTACATCGCCATAAATATGCGGATGGCGGGCAATGAGTTTTTCGCAAATAGCGTGCAGGGCGTCGGCGACATCCCAGGCGCCCTGTTCGGAAGCGATGCGGGCATAAAAGACCATGTGCAGCATCAGGTCGCCGATTTCTTCCCTGATACCGGCGAGGTCTTGGGTCAGAATGGCATCAGCCAGCTCGTAGGTTTCCTCGATGGTCAGGTTACGCAGGCTTTCGAGGGTTTGTTTGCGATCCCAGGGGCATTGTTCCCGGAGTTCGTCCATAATGGTGAGCAGGCGACCGAAGGCTTCGGTTTTTTGTTCTAACGTATGCATACGGATGGTCGGATAGGGCGGCAAAGGTAGCGCTTGGATTCAAGCTAGTGGTGAACCAACTTAGGAGATGAAAAATTGGTGGCTGCTTTTAGTGTCTGTTTTCGTTGTTTGTCGGTTATAATGTACCCGCATTACGCCCTCCAAACGCCTCAACAACCCCTAAAATCATCTCACCCATTTTTCATCTCCTAAGTTGGTTCA
>JANRLZ010000090.1:0-38021 GCA_033762055.1 Saprospiraceae bacterium | reverse complement strand
ATCCTGTAAATCCTGTCAAAAAAACACAACCTGTCAGAACAACAAACCGGCCAGGGTGGCCGACATGTAACTGGCCAGGGTGCCGGCGATGAGGGCGCGGAAGCCCAGTTTGGCCAAATCGGCACGGCGACTGGGTTCGAGTGCAGAGATACCGCCGATCTGAATGCCTACTGAGCCAAAATTGGCAAAGCCGCACAGCGCAAAACTAACGATGGCAACGGTTTTGTCCGACAACAAATGGCCTTCAATAATGGGTTTAAGTTGCAAATAGGCTACAAATTCATTGGCCACCAGTTTGGTCCCCATCAAAGCGCCTGCTTGCGAGGCTTCGTGCCAGGGTACGCCCATCAAAAATGCAAAACCAGAAAACAGTCCACCCAGGATACTGTTCAGGCCAAATTCGGGGTATCCGACCAGTCCGCCGGCGGCGCCGAGCAAATAGTTGATAAGGGCGATGAGTGCCAAAAAGCCCACCAGCATGGCCAGTACATTGAGTCCCACTTTCAATCCGTCGGAACAACCGGCCGAGATGGCGTCCACGATATTGGAATGTTGTTTCCCGACCTTTAACTTGACCACACCCTGGGTTTCGGATTCTTCGGTTTCGGGCCACATAATTTTGGCGATAGCCAGTGCGCCGGGGGCAGCCATGATGCTCGCCGCGATCAGGTATTCGGCTTTCACGCCAAACATGATATAAGTGGCCATCACCCCGCCGGCGATACAGGCAAAACTGCCCGACATCGAGGCCATCAGTTCGCTCATTGTCATTCCGCGCAGGTAGGGTTTAATCATAATTTGCGCCTCCACCTGTCCAACAAATGCGCTGGAAATATTGCTCAGTGCCTCGGCGCCGCTCACTTTCATGATATAGTTGAGGCCTTTGGCTAATTTTTCCACGATCCATTGCATAAGACCGATGTGGTAGAAAATATTGACCAGGCAAGCGACAAAAATGATGGTCGGAATGATTTTGAAAAAAAAGATAAAGCCATTTTCCGGCCCCAGGTACGAGCCGAGTTTGGCATTATCCGCCAAAATACCAAAAACAAACTTGGCGCCTTCGTCGCTGAAATTCAGCACTTTTGTCACCGCGCGGCCCAGCCAGCCAAAAATGGCCTGCCCTACCGGAATTTTTAAAATAAACACGGCCAAAACCGCCTGAAGCAACAAACCCATGCCGACGACACGGTAATTGATGGCTTTTCGATTGTTGGAAAGGAGGTAGGCAAGTCCGAGAATGCCGGCAATGCCCAGCAGGCCAATAAAACGATCCATGTGTGTAATGTTAATTGAATCCAGGTGTTTCTGTTAGTTACAGCCGGGAGAGGCTGCCAAACGCCGCCGAAATGTACGCAGCGGGTTTGTATTGACAAGAATTTTGCGCGTTCCCCTATTTTCGCCGTTCCTAAACTTTCACCAACAAAAGTATGCGTCCTTATCTCATCGGTATTTGCGGCGGAAGCGGAAGCGGCAAAACCAGTTTTATTCGCCGCTTGCGGCAGTCGTTCCCGGAAGAACAGTTGTGTATTGTTTCGCAAGACGATTACTACCTGCCCCGCGAGATGCAGCACCGCGATATCAACGGCGAGCAAAATTTTGATTTACCTAAATCGTTCAACAAAAAAAAATTTCGCCAGGACGTGGAAAAACTGCTCGCGGGCGAAAGCATCGAAATTCTGGAGTACGTTTTCAACAACCCCGGCGCGCAACCCAAAACCCTGGTTTTCAAGTCGGCGCCGGTGATTGTAATCGAAGGTTTGTTTGTGTTTCATTTCAAAAAAATAGCGCGGCAACTCGATCTCAAAATTTTCATCAACGCCAAGGAAAACCTGAAAATCATCCGGCGTATCATGCGCGACCAGATCGAACGCGGCTATCCGCTCGACGATGTGTTGTACAAATACCAGCACCATGTGTTGCCCTCGTTCGAACGTTTTATCCTTCCCTACAAGGAAGAAGCAGATATCGTGGTAAACAACAACCAGGATTTCGAACGCGGCCTGGCGGTACTGGAAGGTTTTCTCCGCGATAAATTGGGAACGGTCGCTCAACCATGATTCTTGCCCGTATCAACGCCGCCATTGAGGCTTATAAAAAGTGGTTGCAAACTGCGCGCCATCACCCTTTTGTGCACAAGTGGGAATCGGTGCAACATTTCCAACAGCACTGGAACCCCGACACGTCTGATCCAGCTGCGATGTTCGAAGCATGTTTTTACAACTCCGAAACGCGGCGCCTGTGGCAAACCGAACAATGGCAGCCCAAACGCATGATGACCGAGTTCTGGCGCTTCGACCCGCTCACGGTGCGCATGATGTTTGACGATTTGTTCAATGAGACCCGCGAAGAGGAAGGGCGCATCGCGCGTTTTTTATTCGGCTGCGACACCTTGCTGCGCGATTACAAAAAAGCCCGCCCTACCAGCATTGAAAACAACCATTACCACGGCGATTTTCGGATGATTGCGCTGTACCTGGCATTCCGGTATCCGGAATCGTACGCACCCTATGATTTTGATACTTTCCAAAAAGCCATGATACATTTTGGCGCGCGCGACATCCCGCAGGCCAACGATCTGACGCGTTATTTCAAGGTATTGCGCACCCTTTACACTTTTTTGGAAAAGGACAGGGAAATCGTGCCGCTTCTGCAAAAACACCTGCATCCCCGCCGGCATTTTCAGGGAAAGACCCTGCTGCTTGCAGAGGATTTTTGCCGGTTTACGGCAGGTTGAATATTTCCCGGGAGCCGTGCTTACGCCACGCCATGGAACCGCAACAAATGCCCGGGTTCATTTTCGTTGTAAATGCAGAGGATGAGGGTGTTGCGTTGCCCGGGGTCGCTGGGAAAAAGGATTTTCACCGGATTGTGCGCATACCCCTTCTCGGAAAAAAGTTGCAGTTGTGCCCGACGCGGTTTTTTAAAAAGTTTGAGTTCAGCCACGGTTTCGGGCAATGGCACGTCGCCATAGCCTTCCTCTTGGAGAAACTGCCGCACCATTTCATACACATACGACAGTTTAGACCCTGTAAATGCGGTTCGGTATTCCCAGCCGTCGGAGGCGCCGCCCAGGTAATCGCTGCCCGCTTCGGGGAATTGTTCGCGCATGGGTGTGTGCGGCGCTGCAGGCAGCGATTCCGCTTCGGAAGGCGGGCTTTCTTCTTCAGCCCATTCTTCCACAAAACCAAACTCATCGTACTGAACCATACGGGTCGAAAAATTCCGGGCGAATGTAGGACTTTTTTTAAATTTGTTTATTAATTGGCTTTTTTTAAAACAATTTTATTCGCTCCAACAACAAATACGCTCATTTTTTCTCCAACCGCTCTCTGGCTTCTTTGGCTTCCTGGTATTCGGGCGACATGCCATTGGCCTGTTTGTAGTCGGCCAGCGCGGTCTCGAGGTTACCCATTTTTTCAGAAGCAAGGCCGCGATAGTAATAGGCTTTTACAAAAATCGGGTCCACCTTGGTGGCAATATTAAACTGGTCGTAAGCCCTTGAAAAAGAATCCTGTTCGAGATAGATCATACCCATATCGAAATACGCGTTGGCATAATCGGGGTCGCGCAGGATAAGGTCGCGGTAAATTTCAAATGCCTTGTCGAAATCACCCTTGCGTTTATAAAAGGCCGCTTTAAATTCCTGTGCTTCGAGATAGGTAGAGTCAACCCGAAGGGCGTTATCGAAATATTGCACGGCCAGCGGATGATTGCGGTTGCTAAAGATACGCCCCAGAAAATACCAGGCATCGGCGTTTTCCGGGTCTATTCTCACCGATTTCTGTAACGAGGCTGTAGCATTGGTGGTATCGCCCTTGTCGAGCGCCACTCGTCCGGCCATGTAAAAAGCTTCGGCGTTTTGGGGGTCGCGTTGCAGCACCTTATCGAGGGTGGCCAGCGCATCGCCGTGTTTGCGAACAATGAGTTGGAATTCGCTGAGTTTCAGCAGGGTTGGAATGCGATCGGGGAATCGTTGCGAAGCCAGTTTTAACACTTCAATGGCCCGACGCGAATCGTTGGGGCGGGCATAATCAATCAGAACATCGGCCAGCAGGTGGTAATAAACCGGCTGCATCGAGTCCTGCCGTATGGCTTTTTCAAGGTCGGCCAACGCCTCATCAAACGCATCCAGTTTATAATACGTAAGGGCGCGCATATAGAGGAGGGTATCATTGTTCGGACTGTCTTTGAGCAATTCCGTCAGACGCCCCAGTTCAGGGTCGGCTTGTAGTGCCTGCGTCACTTCAGGAAGCGATGTTTTTTGTTTTTGCGGTAAAAAGAACCAGGCTGCCAGGCCAATAGCCACCAAAGTAGCTATCGCGATTAGAATTTTTCGCTGCATAGTATGGAAAAGATAAGACAAGCGGCTGATCAACAAGTTTGTTCGGCCTCAACGGTTACAAAATGAGCGGCAAAAATAGCCGCTTTCATACGAACGCTTCCCGGCATTTCGCAAATGCGCCCGACAAAGGCTTGAACCGACCAAACCGGCGAGCAAAAAAAAAGCAGACCCGAAGGCCTGCCCAAGTCAGAAATTTACTTTCCAGCCATTTCCAACCTTCAACTGTAGCTGATTTTTCGTTTACTTATGCTTCATACGAGAGAAATCTTGGAAGTTGTTTGAGTTAATTTCACTGGCTTGTTCAGGCATCTTTCTGACCCACGCTGCGCTTATTTTTTCAGCAATAAAAACCCATTATTCCCTCAAAAATAAACCTTCATTGGCTCAAAAATCTGCGCTGACCAACCGCAGCAAATTAACTCAAACAACTTCTTAAAAATCAACTCTGATAAAATCGGGGTCTTCAGAGACCGGATATTTTCCGGGATGAATC
This sequence comes from Saprospiraceae bacterium, assembly GCA_033762055.1. Classification (GTDB taxonomy): domain Bacteria; phylum Bacteroidota; class Bacteroidia; order Chitinophagales; family Saprospiraceae; genus M3007. The sequence continues at coordinate 33,183 of JANRLZ010000090.1, read as the reverse complement.
CTGTATTGTTCCACTCCGAGGTATCGAAGCAGTTCGCCCGGCAAATCGAAGGCGGTCGGCATCTCAAAATGGCCGTTTCCAAAATGTTCTTTGACTAAAGCGGGGGGGATTTGACGCTTAAGAAAAAATACCCGCAGGCGTTTGTCGGACCCTAATCGAAAATAAGCCTTAAAAGCCGGGCAAGCCGACCTTTGGGTTTTTTCAATCTCTTTTTGATTGTAAGCCATGGATTATAGACGGTGGAAAGACGGATTATTTGCTTGCCAAAAGTTTCCGGCAAACGTTGAAATTGTTTCACGGCAAATTTGGATGTTTGCAGTTCAGGAATTTGTGCTCGTTTTTCCCAAAAGGTTGACTAATTTTCCCACCTTGACGAATGATGAGTAAAAAGGACGCAGTTTTGAACCTTGTCCGCATCTGATCCTTCCGTTTCATGAAAACAATCCTATACCCCATGCTCCTGTTTTGCTGGCTTGGTACGCCCGCAATCGCTCAGTTGCGCATGGAAACCATTGGAGTAACGGAAGGACTTTCACAAGGATTTATTACCAGCCTGATACAGGATTCACGCGGCTTTATCTGGGTAGGCACTTTCGACGGACTGAATCGTTACGATGGCTATACGGTGCGGCGATTCATGACAAATCCATTTGATCCCTGGTCGTTGCCTACCTCCTATATCACCGATTTGTACGAAGACGAACGACAATTGATATGGGTAGGCACGCACCATGGTTTGGTTGTTTTTGACCCCGTCTCAGAGCGTTTTTTCAACTTGAGCCAACCACAATTCGGCCTGCCAGCCAACCATGTAAAAACCATCTGTTGCGATAAGCAGGGGCAAATTTTTGTTCATATCCCGAGCGAATCCGATCCTGCACTCCTGTTTCGCATCCAGACGCCTTCCGACCTGGCCATCCGCTTGCGTTTACAAAAATTCCCCCTTGAAGGTCTCCAGGCCATCCCCCTTGATAACAACGTGAAAATCGGATCCCCTGCGTTGTTTCTGGGCTGCATCGGCGACACGATGCCGCTGGTGGTGGGAGATGATGGCAAGGCGCTACGCTATGTACCCGGGCAAAAAAAATTGGCGCCCCTTGATCTGAATGCCCTGCCCCGCGAAAAAACCGATGCAGGCGACATACTTTGGAACAAACACTTCGGTTACTATTTCCGCTGGGAAATGCCCAACGGGCGCGATACCATTCCACCGCCCAGTTTTTGGGCGAAAACCTTTCATTACCAACAAAACGAGATCGGTTTTTGGCTGTGGGCGCGTGGCCCGTTTTTGATAAAAAAAAATCGCAGCCGGCTTCATTTCGACGGGTCTTTTGATAAAAAAAACCTGCTGACCAGCGCTTCTTTTTATCAACAGTTTAATCTGCTGTTGGAAGAAAACGGACGTTGGAACAACCAAATTTGTGTGGATCGAACCGGGCTATTGTGGGTTGGTACCGGCGGCGTTGGCCTTAGAAAAATAAATCCGCGGCAACTTTCCTTTGGAAATTTTTTGGAAGGCGCTTCCATCTCTTCCATCCGTGAATTACCCGATGGTCGGTTGTGGGTACGGCAATATAGTGATCAAACATTTATTATTAACCCGCAAAACGGCGCCATCGAGACCCCGCCCTGGAAAGAAAGATCCTTTCTTTTTGAATGCATGGCCGACAGCAAAAACAATTATTGGCTGCTGGAACCTTACTCTAATCAGTTTAAAAATCAACGACTCGTCGTATTCACTCCTGGTACCGGGCAGAGTATTCGGCTAAGTGAGCAAATACCCTTTGAAGATGCCGTTCCGGAAAAATTATTTGAAGATCGCGACGGCAACATCTGGCTGGCAGCCCATTCCGGACAATTATTTAGGTTCAGACCCGGTCAATTTTCTTCCACCATTTTTTATTACGCAACGCATATCCGCAGCAACCTGCGCGCTACAGCTATTGCGCAGGACAAAAGTGGAACCATCTGGGTCGGAACCAATCGGGGTTTACTCAAGGTGGAAAACGCCAATAATAACCAGCCCCGTTTTTCACTGCTCCAACACGATCCTGCCAATCGCCAGTCGCTGAGCATCAACTGGGTTACTTCCCTCTGTCTCGACCCCAACGATGCCAATATTCTATGGCTGGGTACACGCGGCGGCGGTTTGAACCGGCTGGACTTGTATAAACAAACCTTTTCCTTTCTCATCGAATCGCCCAACGGCCTGCCCGACAATGTGGTGTACGGTGTATTGGCTGATCAGCAGGGCAACTTGTGGTGCAGCACCAATCGGGGCGTATGCCGCTATAATCCGGCCCAATCCACTTTTGTCACCTATCGCGAACCCGACGGGTTACTCAGCACCGAATTTAATACCAACGCCTACCTCCGCACCCGCGATGGCCGCCTCTGGTTTGGAGGGGTGAACGGCCTCAATGTGCTGCGCCCTGAAAATATAACAACCAACCCTTCCCCGCCCCAAATTGCCATCAGCGGCATCAAAATACTCGGCGTGCCACAGACACTTGATGCCTATGGCGCGCTGATTCTGCCATTTGAAAAAAACAATATCCTGATCGAATTTGTCGCACTTGATTTTGCCAGCCCTTCTACCAACCGGTTCCGACACCGTTTGAAGGGCCTGGATTACAACTGGGTAAACGACGGAAACCAGCACAGCGCCAATTATGCAGCACTCCAGCCCGGACATTATATTTTCGAGGTACAGGGCGCTACTGCCGACGGCCCCTGGAGTGAGTCGGTGGCTACATTACATATTACCATCCGCCCTCCCTGGTACCGGAGTTGGATGGCATGGATCGCTTATGTGCTGGCTTTTGGAGCCGGCGTTTTGAGCATTATTCGCTATCGTTTATTACAGCATCAAGCCCAGGCCAATCAACTCGAATCCGAGCGTCTGAAACAATTTGAAACCGTAAAAAATCAGTTTTTTGCCAACGTAGCCCACGAACTCCGCACTCCACTTACCGTCATTCTCGGGCTGGCTGGTCGGCTGAAAAAAGAAGAAGAAAAGGAAAATCTTGGAATAGTTGCACAAAAAATTGAAACACAAGGCAAAACTTTGCTCGAACTGACCGACCAGATACTGGATCTTGCCAAATTGGAGGGCCAACAATTTTCACTTCACTTTTTTAATGGGAATATCAGTGATTTTGTAAGCAGGCATACCGAATCCCTGACGCCACTGGCCGAAAGTAAAGGACTGCATTTAACGGCCCAAAACATGACTCCGGTGGTCTGGATGGATTTTGACCCCTCTCAGTTACAAAAAATCCTGAACAACCTCATTGCCAACGCCATAAGACACAGCACGCCAGGCGGAAAAATCCGGGTACAAACAGCGCTAAGCGACGATCGCCAATGGCTGAAACTTAGCGTGGAAGACGAAGGAGAGGGCATCGACGGCTCCGATCTGCCGCATATTTTCGAACGATTTTATCAGGGCCATCAACCGGCGCACAAAACCGGCGCATCGGGGCTGGGACTTACCCTTACACGCGATCTGGTTCGTGCAATGGGCGGGGAAGTCGTGGTGAACAGTACGCCGGGCAAAGGAGCTACTTTCACCATCACCCTGCCTGTTAGAAACACCGCGCCGCGTATGGCCGATCCGGGTTATACTAAAGTCGAACTGGCGCCTGTTGATGCGCCTTCCCCGGTTCATGACACCAGCCATTTACCCCTCTTGCTTGTATTGGAAGACAACGATGCTGTAGCCGATTTTCTGCGACTTTGTTTGAAAAATGCCTACCGCCTCATTTTTGCAGATGACGGCGCAGCAGGCCTGCGCAAAGCCTTCGAACATATCCCCGATCTGATTCTGACCGATGTTGCCATGCCGGGCATGGACGGGTTCGATGTAGTCGGGGCCCTGAAATCTGACCCGCGCACCAGTCATATTCCGGTGGTTATGCTCACTGCCAAGGTAGAGCATACCGATCGAATCGAAGGCAAAAGACGCGGCGCCAATGCCTACCTGACCAAACCGTTTGAAGAACAGGAACTTTTACTGGTGCTGAAAAATCTGCTGCATCTGCAACAGCAATGGAAAGAGCGCTACGCAACATTCGATACATCCGCACCGACCAATGATGATGCCGTGCAGGTGGAAGACGCCTTTATGCAACGTCTTTTTGCCGTTTTTGAAACGCATTACGCCGATGAAACCTTTCAACTCGATCGCCTTTGCCGCTCAATGGGCATGAGCAGTTCACAACTCGACCGAAAATTGAAAGCTTTGTCCGACCAGTCGCCCATGTATTTATTGCGTCGCTTCAGGCTGCAAAAAGCCCGGAAAATGCTACAGGAATTGCCCCGACCCAGTATCAAGGATGTCTGTTTCAGAACCGGATTCAAAAGCCCCTCCCATTTTTCGCGTGCTTTCTCCGAAGAGTTCGGCATTCCGCCTTCAGAAGCATAGTTGGGAGCAGCGCACCTGCCTAAAAAAATTCCAGTTCCGCCCATACCGGCAAATGATCGGAGGGATAGCGAAGATCTTTTGAATCACTCAATACGGCATGGCGCCGCACGGCCACTGCAGGTGTTCGGGATACAAAAATGTAATCAATCCGTCTGCTCACCGGCGCCTCGAAGCGGAAGCCGTTGAAAGTTCCGGTTGGCCCGAAAGCGGGTTGTTTTGAAATATTGCGCGTGTCGTTCAGCGTTCCGGAAAGCTCCGCAATGGGCGCCGAGCCCGGTTCGGCGTTAAAATCGCCCATCAGTACGACGGGCAGATTTTCCGGGTTGACAGCCTTGATTTTGGATAAGATCAGTTCCGCACTCTTGACCCGTGCCATTTCGCCCATGTGATCGAAATGGGTGTTGAATACCCAAAAGCGTTTTCCACTGTTTTTATCTTTCAGTCGCAGGGCAGTGCATACACGCCTGCAGGCGGCGTCCCAACCCATCGAGACTGAATCTGGGAAGGGCGAAAGCCAGAACACCTGGCTTTTTTCTGCTTCAAAACGCTCGGCTTTGAAAAAAACATGCGTGGATTCGCCTTTACCATCTGGCTCACGGCCCATTCCCAGGCTTCCGTAATCCCAGAACTTTTCCTGCAAAAATGCCACCTGATGGGGCAATCCTTCCTGAATTCCCCAGACATCGGGCGCGTAAAACCGAACCTGCGCGGCCAGGTAATCGCTGCGTCGCGGCCAGGCGTTTTCGCCGTCGGAAGCCACGTCAAGACGGATGTTGTAAGTCATAAACGTGACCGGCTGGGCCTGAGTGGTCACGGAAAAAAAAGTGAAAATAGCGGGCAGCAAGTATTTCATGGGGTAAAGATATTTCAACCCAAACAGCCTCGCCCAAAAACAATCGCCACCGACGGGAAACCCGGGGTGGCGATTGGCGTGTGTTTGTGCAAAGTGTCTGAAACTTAGAGGGCGATGTGGCGGAAGCCCGTCACCGTCAGTTCTTTATCAAGCGAGCGGAGGTATTGATCCACCGTCTGGTCGTTGTTTTTTACAAATTTCTGGCTGAGCAGCGTGTTCTCCTGGAAGAACTTGTTGAGACGGCCCAAAGCGATTTTTTCGAGCATGTCTTCGGCTTTGCCTTCGTTGCGTGCCAGTTCTTTGCCGATTTCGATTTCTTTTTCGATGATTTTCGGATCCACGTCGTCTTTGCTCACCGAAACAGGGTTCATGGCTGCGATTTGCATGGCAACGTCGCGGCCGGCCTGTTCGAATTCATTTTCGCGCTTGCTGAGGGCCACTGCGACTGAACGTTTGTTATTCGAGTGGTTGTAAGTCAGGATTTGTGCGCCGGTCAGCGGCTCGTAACGGCTGAGTTCGATTTTTTCACCAACCACGCCGTTTTGTTCGCCCACTTTCTCGCCGATCGTCACTGCACCTTCGAAAGAGAGGCCCAGCAGTTGTTCGAGGGTATCGGGGAAATGTTCGAGAGCGATGTCGGCAATTTTATTCGTCAGGTTGACGAAGTTGTCGTTGCGGGCCACGAAGTCGGTTTCGCAATTGAGGGCCAGCACAACGGCACGGGTCTGGTTGGCATTGGTTTTGGCGACAACCACGCCTTCCTTGGCCTCGCGGTCTTCGCGTTTGGCGGCTTTGGCGATGCCTTTTTTGCGGAGCCAGTCCTGAGCAGCCTCTTGATCGCCGTTCGATTCTTCGAGGGCTTTTTTACAGTCCATCATGCCTGCGCCAGTCAGTTCGCGCAGTTTCTGAATATCAGCAGCAGATACTTTTGTCATTACTTGGTGTAAATTTAAAAAATTGAATTGCCGCGCCTCGGGGGAGCGGAAATTGGTCATTTGCATTTGGGGGCAAAAGAACGGGGAAGTCTGAACCCTGCGCAGGTTACGCGTTTGAATTCAAAAAGACTTAACACCGTTGATTATGCGTCGGCGCCTTCTTTTTCGTCGCCTTTGGCCGCTTTGCGCTCTTCCAGTCCTTCGCGAATGGCTTCCACGAGGTAGTTGGTGATGAAAGCGATGGACTTGGATGCGTCGTCGTTGCTCGGGATGGCGAAGTCAACCAGGGTGGGGTCGGAGTTGGTATCCACCATACCGAAGGTTTTGACATTCAACTTTTTAGCTTCGGCCAGTGCGAGGTGTTCGTGGTGAATATCCACAATAAACACGGCCGAAGGCAGGCGGTTGAGTTGTTCGATACCACCGAAGTGTTTGCTCATTTTGGTGTGTTCGCGACCGAACATGAGTCGTTCCTTTTTGGTGATGCTGGTAAGCGTGGTATCGGCCAAAACGCGTTCGATGTGTTGCATTTTTTTCACCGATTTGCGGATGGTGGCGAAGTTGGTCATCATACCACCGAGCCAGCGTTCGGTTACGAAAGGCATGCCAACGCTTTCGGCGGCTTTCTGAACGATGTCGCGCGCTTGTTTTTTGGTAGCGACGAACATAATTTTTTTGCCGCTTTTGGCCATGGCTTTCATGGCCAGCGCGGAGCGTTCCAGCATTTCTGCGGTGCGGTTGAGGTCAATGATGTGCACCCCTTTGTGCTCCATAAAGATATAGGGGGTCATCTTCGGGTTCCATTTTTTGCGCAGGTGACCGAAGTGGCAGCCGGCGTCGAGGAGTTCCTTGTATGTTGGCTTCTGCATGAGAAGTAAATTTTATGGTTGATGCGTTGATCGGATGATTTCAAGGCTTGGAAGCAATACAAAAAAGCAGCCTCCATGCGGCAAAATCAGCGTTTGGAGAACTGGAAGTTTTTGCGCGCCTTGGGTTTGCCGTACTTTTTGCGTTCCACCGCGCGGCTGTCGCGGGTAAGGAACTTGCGGGATTTCAAAGGCTTGCGGAACTCTTCGTTGAGTTTAACCAGTGCACGGCTCAATCCCATGCGAACGGCTTCCGACTGGCCTTTAAAGCCGCCTCCGCGTACGTTCACTTTCAGGTCGTAGGCATTTTCGATACCTACCACTGCAAACGGATCGGTCACATTGTGCTGCACGTGCACTTGCGGGAAGTACTCGCGGTAATCTTTGCCGTTCACCGTGATCTTGCCTTCCCCTTTCATCAAATAAACGCGGGCAACGGCGGTTTTCCGACGACCCACGGCATTTATCATTTCCATGCTGAAAAAAATTTGCGAATGTTAATGTACTGCGGCTGCCGGAATTTCTTTTTGTTGAAAAATGGCTGCCCGGGTACGTTAGAAAGTGAGTGGTTCGGGTTTTTGGGCGGCATGCGGGTGATTGGAACCCGTGTACACAAACATCTTTTTGTACATGGCGCGACCCAGTTTGTTTTTCGGCAACATGCCCTTCACCGCGCGCTCGATGATGCGCTCGGGGAATTTTTCGAGCATTTCGGCAGCCGTCAACACTTTGAGACCACCCGGGTGGTGCGAGTGATTTTTATACTCTTTCAATTCCCATTTTTTGCCCGTGAAACGTACCTTTTCGGCGTTGATCACGATGACATAATCGCCCGTGTCTGCATGGGGCGTGTACGACGGTTTGTTTTTGCCACGCAAAACAGAAGCAATCTCTGCGCACAAGCGACCCGTGACCTGATTCTCAGCGTCCACGATGTACCATTTGTGCTCCGCATTTTCTTTGCTGACAGAAGCCGTCCGATAGCTCAATGTATCCATTTTTGAAAAAATTTGTAGCGTTTTGAAGAGGCAGTTCCGGCGCCCGGACAGGCGAGAAAAAAAGCCCCTTTCGTCAAAGAGGCCGCAAATGTAGAACAACACGCCACGCCATACAAGCCATGAGCAAAAGTTTTTTTGTAAAATCAACCTAACTAACTGATAATGAATAAAAATTTTGCACAAAAAATTTTTTATTGAATTCTTTCGAATACCTACTTTTGGGTGAAAATCAATTGTTTGTACAAAAACCGCAACAACGATGCCCTACGATCCTGCACTCGACGAAAAACTCCAGCAAATTGCCCAAACCCGGCCCGGCGTTGAACGAAAAAAAATGTTCGGTGGCACCGGCTACCTTATCAACGGTAACATGGCAGTCGGCGTGTACCGCGACCTGCTGGTGCTGCGTGTCGGACACGAGCAGGAACAGGAGTTGCTCATCCAACCCTGGTGCCGCCCTATGGATGTGACCGGTAAACCCATGAAAGGATGGCTGTTCGTGGATGTCGAAGGCTGGGACAACGACCAGCGGCTGACCGACCTGACCGACCTGGCTTATGATTTCGCAGCCGGCTTACCGCCTAAATAAATCGAATCTGTTGACAATCCACCGGCATTTCCTGCGATGGCAACTGAATTTTTTCCACATGCCTTTATATTCGCCGCACTTAACCAGTCTTGTATGCATACCTGTTTCCGCGTCCTCCCGCTTTTCTGTTTGCTGTTGTTCGCCTTTCCCTCATCTGCCCAGGAAAAACCTGCCATCGAGTACTATTTGCCGGCAGCCAATTACAACCCTGCTATCCCGACTCCCGCCGCTTACCTCGGCTATGAAGTCGGAGAATGGCATACCAGCCACGATCAGCTGCTCGGATACATGCGCGCGCTCGACGCGGCGAGCGAACGCATCACCCTGGCGGAATACGGCCGTTCGCACGAAAACCGCCCGCTGATTTGCCTTACTATTACCTCGCCCGACAACCACGCCAGGCTCGATGACATCCGCAACGAGCGCGCCCAGCTGACCCAGGCTCCCGACAACAGTCGCCTGAATGTGCAAAACATGCCGGCAGTTAATTATATGGGCTACTCCATTCACGGCAACGAAACCAGCGGCAGCCATGCCGCCCTCCTGGTCGCCTATTACCTCGCTGCCGCCCAAACCCGTGAAGTGGAACAGTTGCTCCGCAACACCGTCATCCTCTTCGACCCCTGTTTTAACCCCGACGGAATGCAGCGTTTTTCCTCCTGGATCAACAGCCACAAAAGCATCCACCCATCGCCCGACCCATCTGGTGATGAATACAACGAACCCTGGCCCCGCGGCCGCACCAATCACTATGGTTTCGACCTGAATCGCGACTGGCTGGTGGCTCAACAGCCCGAGTCGGTGGGCCGGGTGGCTATTTTTCAATCCTGGCGCCCCAATGTGCTGACCGATCATCATGAAATGGGCAGCAACTCCACCTTTTTCTTTCAGCCAGGCGTGCCCAGCCGCGTCAACCCGATTACGCCGCCGCAAAACCAGGCACTGACCGCCAAAATAGCCGGCTTTCACGCTAAATTATTGTCGGAGAAAAAGATCCTGTTTTACACCGGCGAAAATTTCGACGACTTCTACTACGGCAAAGGCTCCACTTACCCCGATGCCCAGGGCAGCATCGGTATTTTGTTCGAACAGGCCAGCAGCCGCGGTTCGGTACAGGACACCGAGAACGGACTGCTCACCTTCCCTTATTCTATTCGAAACCAGGTATTTGCCTCGCTTTCCACCCTGCAGGCCGTGGGCGAAATGCGCGTCGAACTCAACGAATATCTCCGCGATTTTTACCGGACTGCGCTCGACGAAGCCCGCAAATCGGAAATAAAAGGCTATGTATTCGCCGACGGTGATGTGCCAGCCCGTGAATTCCTGTTTCTGCTCGGCCGGCATCGTATAGAAGTGCAAAATCTCGCTGCCGATCTTAACCTGAACGGAACCACTTTCAAGAAAGGAAACGCTTTTTTCGTGCAAACCGAACAGGCGCAATACCGGCTCATCAGAGGCATTTTTGAAAGGCAAACTGCGTTCACCGACAGTATTTTTTACGACATCTCCGCCTGGACCCTCCCCGATGCCTTTGGTCTGGAATGGTCGCCCGTAAAAGCCAAAGACTACGACTTGAAAAAACAGTCGCCCGGCCTCGGCCTGGTTTCGCTCAATCCGCCTGCCCGCCTGGCGGGAGGACCGGAATTTGCCTACGTCATTCCGGCAGAAGGCTACGAAATACCCCGGGTGCTGGCGCACTTGCAACGGAGTGGCCTGCGGGTACGTGTCGCGATGGAGCCGTTTGAAGCGGAAGGCGTAAAGTATTCGGCTGGTGCACTGTTGGTGGCAGCCGACCGGCAACCGGTAAGCGCAGCTGATTTTGTGCGGATCATGGATGATCTGGCGGGCCTGGGCGTTCGCATCTCCATTATTGAAAACGGCCTTACGGCGGGCGGACCTGATCTGGGCAGCAGTAATTTTCCGGTAGTGCGCAGCCCCAAAATCCTGATGCTGACCGGCGAGGGGGTTACAGTAGCAGATGCTGGCGAAATCTGGCATTTGTTCGATACCCGGTACAACATCCCGATGACGCTGGTGGAAACGGAGCGTTTTGCCTCGTTAAATTTATCCAAATACAATACCCTTATCCTCGCTGATGGTACCTATAGCCGTTTACCGGCGGAAAAAGTGAAACAATTCGTACAGGAAGGCGGTACGCTTATCGCCACGGGCGGCGCCCTAAAATGGTTGAAAAATGCCGGCATAGCCGCTATTGAATTCCGCAACCAGCCGGCCGATCCACCTGGTCGGCGTCCTTATGGCAACCTGTCGGAAGATCGCGGTGCGCGCACCATGCCCGGTGCAATTTTCGAAGCAGAACTCGACCTGACACACCCGCTGAATTTTGGGTATAACCGTCAACGGCTGCCTGTTTTCCTCTCCGATACCCTGTTTGTCGAACCTGCCAAAAATCCTTATGCCTCGCCGGTTGTTTTAACGTCTGCGCCTTTGCTGGCTGGCTATATTCACCCTATGCAAAAACCCCTTACCGCCCATGCTGCAGCGGTAGCCGTGTATGGACATGGGCGCGGGAAGGTGATTTGTTTTGCGGGCAATCCGAATTTCCGCGGGTTTTGGTATGGCACCAACCGGATGTTTGCCAATGCTGTTTTCTATGGCAACCTGATCAGCGGGGAAGCGGCAGAAAGGAAATAATAGACTTCCTACGAAAGTAGTTTTTGAGTGAGAGTAGTGGCCCATTTTTGGGCTGACAAGGCGAATTTTGCAGTCGAAATCGTGTATATTCGGCGTTTCAACTAAGGCGAGATAAACGAGGTCAATTGGAAAATGGGTGGTTTTATCACCGAAAACTACTTTCACAGGAAGCCTAATTAGCGTTTCTTTGCCCCGTGCGTTTATCCGTCGTCATTGTCAATTACAACGTCCGTTATTTTCTTGAACAAGCTCTGGGCTCGGTACGTAAAGCCATGCAGGGAATAGCGGGCGAAGTGTGGGTAGTAGATAACAACTCTGCTGATGATTCTGTACGCATGGTGCGTGAGCGTTTTCCGGAAGTACGATTGATCGCCAATACCGATAATCCGGGTTTTGCTGTCGCCAACAACCAGGCCATCCGGCAGTGTGCCGGCGATTACGTGTTGCTGCTCAACCCCGACACGCTGGTGGAAGAAGACACCTTTCGCAAGTGCCTGGATTTTATGGATCAACACCCCGAGGCCGGTGCGCTGGGCTGCAAGCTGCTGGATGGCAGCGGCAAGTTTTTACCTGAAAGTAAACGCGGTTTCCCGACACCCTGGGTGGCATTTTGCAAAACCTTCGGTTTGTCTACCCTGTTTCCCAAAAGTCCGCTTTTCAACCGCTATCATCTGGGGCATTTATCGGAAGATGAAACAGCCGAAGTAGATGTGCTTGCGGGGTGTTTTATGTTCATGCGTAAAACGGCGCTCGATAAAGCCGGACTGCTCGACGAAGCCTTTTTTATGTATGGCGAAGACATAGACCTGTCGTATCGCATTCAACAGGCCGGTTTTATAAATTATTATTATCCCGCGACAAAAATCATCCATTACAAGGGTGAGAGCACCAAAAAAGGTACGCTCAACTATGTGCGCACTTTTTACCAGGCCATGATCATTTTTGCCCGCAAACATTTCAGCGGGCGCAAGGCGGGACTCTTTGTACTGATGCTGCAAGGCGCCATCTGGTTTCGGGCAGGCTTGACCCTCCTCCGGCAATTATTGGATAAAATATGGCTTCCTGCACTGGATGCCGGCCTGATTTATTCCGGGCTGGTTTTGTTAAAAAATTTCTGGGCCAATTATTACTATCACGACCCGAACTGGTTTAAATCCAATGTATTATGGTTCAACTTTCCGCTGTATATCCTGATCTGGTTGGGAACCGTTTGGTTGAGTGGCGGTTATGACACCCGTTATTCGTTGGGGCGGTTATTGCGTGGATTAGGATTGGGTACGCTGGTTCTTTCAGCCGTATATGGACTATTGGATCTGGACTATCGTCCGTCGCGGGCGTTGGTATTGATGGGGGCCGTTTGGGCGGTATGTGCCACGGTTTTTGTACGGTTAGCGGGGCATTTTTGGGAACACGGCAATTTCAGTGTTGGAAGGTCGCCGCATAAAAACCTGTTGGTCGTTGGCTCGCAGGAGGAGTGTGAACGGGTATTGGGATTGTTGAACCGAATGGGGGCAGGAGGAAAAAATTATATCGGGCGAGTTGGAAATGATCCTAAGGGCGAACGTTTAGGCGCTGTGGCACAACTGCCCGAGCTGGCGCGTATTTATGCAGCCAATGAAATTATTTTTTGTTCAAAAGATATTGGTCCGCAGGAAATCATGGCGAATATGGCCAGGATTGGTCCGACGGTAGCGTATAAAATTGTTCCGGAAGAGAGTCTGAGCATCATCGGTAGCAGTAGCAAAGATGAACCTGGCGAGTTATACACTATTGATATCAGGTATAACATAGCTCAGCCCAGTCATCGTCGCGACAAGCGATTGCTTGATCTGGCGTTGTGTTTGTTGTTGTTGCTTACCATGCCGTTATGGCTGCTCTTTTCTTCCAATAGAAAAACGTGGGCAGGCAACTGGTTTCATGTATTCCGGGGGAGGAAAACCTGGGTGGGTTATGCCCCGCAAGCGCCTGATTCGGCGTTGCCCCCTTTACAACCCGGGGTGTTTTCACCGGTAGATGCGCTGAAAGATATAAAAGTCAATAATGAAACTGCGGCGCGTCTCAATTTCTTTTTTGCCAAAGACTGGGAAGTGGAGCGCGACCTTTCCATTTTTTTTAAAGCATAAAAAAACCGCCCGACATTGCGTCGAGCGGCCCAAAAACCAAATGAAAACAATCTTCCTACCGTACTTTTTCTCCCGGTTCAAGGGAGATTTATTTTTTGTTTTGCGTGGGTTTATACGCTTATACGAATGGAGGTCACATTTTGGATTTATTTTTTTGAAATTCGCATGACAAAACTTCTACATCGTATTGAAAATCAGTGATTTAATTCCGTTTTTTTGCTGACTTGCTTCTCTTGTAGCACACCTTAAATCCTGTGTTTTCCCGGAGGTATTTTAGCAGGTACCGCATGGGGTATTTGTCTCTAATTATCTGTTTTAAAAAAATAGCGGGTATGTTATACAACTTATCATAAAAAAACAACTTTCTTTGCACAATGAATTATTCTGTGGCAATTGCGCATTTGCACAACGAGCCGTTATTACGCCCGTTGCTTACGCAAATTGAGATGCCTGACTTCACTCCTTCCGGCAAAATCTATTATGACTTGCTGGAATCCATTGTATCTCAACAATTAAGCGTTAAAGTTGCCACAGTTATTTTCAATCGTTTTCTCACCCTTTTTCCCGACAACTATCCCCATCCGGAGCTGGTATCATCACTGGCAATTGACCAATTGCGCAGCGTAGGCTTATCAAATCAAAAAGCCGGCTACATTCAAAATGTAGCATCTTTTGCATTGGCTTACGACCTTGAAAACAAGGATTGGCACAACATGAGCGATGAGGAAATTATTGCTTTTCTAACGCAGATAAAAGGAGTCGGGAAGTGGACGGTGCAAATGCTATTGATGTTTTCTTTAGCCCGACCGGATGTTTTCCCGAGCGACGACCTGGGCATCCAGCAAGCCATGCAAAAACTGTATAAAATAGACGAACAAAATCCGCGTTTGTTAAAAATAAAAATGGCTGAACTTGCCGAACCGTGGCGGCCATGGCGAACCATTGCCTGTCGTTATCTATGGCGATGGAAAGATAGTCAGGCAGCCTATATATAATACATATTTCATAGTATTGTATTTTATACTCTAAATACCACACCTTAATCACTTGTTTCCAAAATAATAAACCATAATAAACCATAATAAACCTATTCAAGCATGCAAACTCTTTACGATTATTGCCTGCTTTTCAACATAACAGCAGTTTAAAACATCATTGTTTTATGAAAGAAATTACCGATCGCCGTTATCCCATCGGCAAATTTGAATATGGGAAATCATTCTCCAACGAAGATACCCGAAAACACATCAAGATTATTTCCAGATTGCCGAAGGAAATAAAGAAAACCTTGAAAAAATTGAAAGACGGCGCCCTTGACAAACCTTATCGTACCGGAGGGTGGACAGCCCGGCAGGTCATTCACCATCTTGCAGACAGCCACGTAAACGCTTATATTCGTTGCAAACTGGCTGCTACAGAAAAAGCTCCCATCATTAAACCCTATGAAGAAAAAGCCTGGGCTGAACTGGAGGATGCAAAACATGGCTCAGCAAAAATCTCTCTTAAATTGCTCTCTGCACTCCATGCTCGCTGGGTTGATTTTTTAACCTCGCTCTCCAACGACGATCTCGAACTCGGCTATTATCATCCCGCCAACAAACGTACCGTTTCGCTTCGTGAAGCCATTGCTTTGTACGCTTGGCATAGCCAACACCATCTCGCGCACATCCAATTGGTTGCAGCGGGTAATTTTGACAAGTCCGGGAAGAAAGAAGACAAAAAAGAGAAACTTCCCGCCGCAGAAAAACCCAAACGCGCGCGCCGCAGCAGCGCCGAGGTAGCCGCCGAAAAAGCCGCCAAGGCCGCAGCACCCAAATTAAGCCGCGCCGAAGTACTCGCGAAGGCACGGGCTGCCCGCCAGGCAAAACCCGCAGCACCCAAAGCCGCCGTTGCAGAAAAACCCAAACGCGCGCGCCGCAGCAGCGCCGAGGTAGCCGCTGAAAAAGCCGCTAAAGCCGCAGCACCCAAAATGAGCCGCGCCGAAGTGCTCGCGAAGGCACGGGCTGCCCGCCAGGCAAAAACAGTCGCCAAACCCAAAAAAGATCCGAACGCTCCTAAACTGAGCAAGCAGGAAATTATGGCAAAAGCCCGGGCAGCAAGAAAGTCGAAAAAGTAATATTGTTGTAGAAATAAAACGGAATCAATCAGCATGAGCGGTTTTTACCTGCGTGGTAAAGCCGCTCTTTTTTTATCCCGATTACCCATCCTTTTTTGCCAACTTATGCGTCATTAGAAAAAGACAGGCAGCGCATTTACTGCTACACTGCGTCATTTTTCGAAATACCTTTTATCGGTTTAACTGGCGCTGCTTACTTTGTGGGCCTTAATTTCAAATAACACGAAACCGGAATACATCAACTACTATAACCATTCAGGATGAAACTATTTACCACTGCCCTGTCCTTCCTGGCGTTTTCAGCCTCCCTTTTTGCCCAAAATGTGGTCATTTCGACCCAAAATCCCGACGGTTTGTACGTTTGTGGAAACGATCAGATGGGTGTTACCCTGCAAAACGGCGCTGGTAGTCCGGCGGCCACCAATCTGCGTGTCACCATAAGCTTCCCCGCCGGCATCAACTACCAGCCAGGAACTGTGGCAGGTGCAACGGAAAACAATATTTCCAATCTGAATGCCCCTGTGTTTGCCCTCAACGACCTGGCCGGAGGCGCCACCGTTTCTTTTACATTAAGTATGACGGCTGATTGTCCGGTTGTACAGGCCATCAATAGCGGCCAAACATTTTCCAATACCATTGTGGCCACCTATGCGGGAGGAAGCAAACAGTTGATCTCCAATTTTTATCCGGTTGAAACTGCATTTCTTAACATCGGAACCGTAACGCCGCCCACGGTTACCGCCCAGAAGGGCGATGTCATCATGCGCATGATTACGGTAAAGAATACACGCAATGGCCCCATTCAGTCGCTGCGGTTTACAGACAGCCACTTCCCTGGCCTCAGCATGGACTTACAAGGCGGTATCAACCAGGTGAATGCCGGCACTTTTTTCTTTGCCGATATTCCCGGTTCTCTTTTCAGCACCGTAGGCAACTTCGATAATTTTCTCGACAAGGATGAAGAAATCACCCTGGTGGAAAAAGTGACCGTCGAAGATTGCGGCATTCCGAGTTTTACCAACCAATCGCTCATCGTAATCGGATGGGGCTGTGGAGGCCCTACCAACTGCCAGCAAGACAGTGTGTACGCCTCTATTACCATCCTGCCTACCACACAAAACCCCAACCTGTCGTTTGTACCGGTATATGCCCCGCCGCTCAGCCAGTGCGGCCTGATTCCTTCCATACAGGAAATCTTAATCATCAACAACGGTGAACTACCGGCAACCAACGTTCAACTTGCCCCCTACACCCTGGATACGCTCTTTCATGCCATTGATCAGAATTCCTTTGAGTGGAACAACGGTTCGGGCTGGCAGCCCCTCCCTTCCGGCGGCAGCGTACCGGGCGAATTGTTGAGCTGCGAAATCAATGTCTATTCGTTAGCCGCAGCAGCAAGTGTTCCGGAAGTGTTACCGGGCGATACGGTTCGACTGCGTTTTAGTACCTATTATTGCCAACCCATCTGCGGCGGCCTGATACCGGCCATGCGCGTCGGATTCAGCTATGAAAAAGCCTGCCCTCCCAACGCACCGGTAGGCGGCGTGTTTGATTTCTTCCCGGATACCAATTTTTTGAAAATTACCGCCGGAACCAAGTATGAACTCGAAGATTGCCTCCAGGACGATAGTACTTATAATATCGAATATTGGGTAATGTCTGGCCGGCTTACGCAGGATACCGGCTTTTTACAGGTCATTTTCAATATACCGCTCGGTTTCGACTGGTTGCAGGAATGCCCCTTCACGCTTGATGGACAAAACCCGCTTGATGCTGAAATTACACAAAATCCGGATGGCTCCAGTACTGTCAGCATGGTGTTTGACCTGCCTTTTTCACAAGATTCAGTATCCACCAATTTTTGTTTGCTTTATCACTGCGAACAAGGGTTACCCTGTCAGGCCACGGTGCCAAACATCCCTCCCCGCGGCCTGGATTACACCGTATTCCCGCCTCCTTCCGACTGTGGTGGCTGCCAACTTAAATTGGAATCATACACGCTGGTGTCAGCCACCCCCGACGAAACCATTGATTGTGCCGTTACCTTTTGCGATGAATTCATTCTGGTCGTAGACGATCAGTGCGATACCACCGGCGGCGGAGGAGGAGGAGGCGGTGGTGGCGGACTGGGCGAAGGAAACCTGGTTGTCGTTGATTTTGATTCCTATCGGGTCAATTACGGCGTGCAGGACAACAACGACGATCGGATGGCCGACAACAATAGCCCGGCCAATGCGCCCGGCGTTCGCCGCGACCGTTTTCTGGTAGGCGACACCCTGCGCACCGAATTGCGCGCTGTGATGGTACAAGGCACGCTCGATCAACTGAGTTTCCGGGTTTTCCTTGAATCCTGGCAAAGTGATTTTGATACCCTCGACGGCGATTCCTACGACCTGGGTATGAGCAAGCTGCTTTTTGTTAATTACGATACCACCAGTTTTGTTTCAGCACGCCTAACGATTAAAACCGCCGCCGGACAACAATACAATTGCGACATCCCATTGCCTGAAATAAAGTCCGATCAACATATTATTCAGGTGGCCGAGCCCAACATTCGCCCGCCACAAATTGTGGATGTGCTGGGCAATATGTTCCACCAGTATGACCTCGACTTTGCCTCCCTGGATTGCCTGCCTCCCAATTTTTCTCTGGGACAGGGAGATTCGCTGATTTTTACCTCCGACTATAAATTCGAATACAATTTCACTCCCAACGGTTCGAACGCTCCACCCTTGATTAATTTCCGCAACTCCATTTGCGATACGGAAAAAACCTATTCGTGGGAGCTGGGCGATTTTTGCTCCGAAAAAGAAATATGCCAATTTTCCGGCTACCTCGAAGTCGTCAACCCGAACGCACACCGCATTGAACCCTGTTCGCAAAGTACCGAGCTGTCGCCTTTCCAGTACATCATGCGGATCGCCCGCCCTAACATGTTCCCCTTCGAGGTGCGGCAACTTTCGACGGTAACGAGTTATTCCTACAGTTTGCCCACCAACGTAGGACTGGTAGACAGCAGATTGAATCACCTGACCTTGCAAGATAACGTTCAATTGTTCGGAGTAACGCCTCTGACGCCGGGTTTTGACGGCGATTCCATGCGCCTCGACCTGAGTCCGTATTTTTCCAATTTAATTGACGAGGGGTATTCTTTTGAAATAAGCACCCGATTTGACACCACCTGTGGTTACAACGGCACGGTGTTCGGGCGTACGGTGTTGGGAATGCGGTATGCCAACATGTGTATTCACAACCCGATCAACGATTCCTACTATATTGTCAACCCGAATGGTTACCAGAACGGAAGTCCCAAAATTGAATTTTTCTCTCCCGACAACATCTATTTCCTGCCGACCAGCGAGGTAGATATTCAGTTTTTCCTCCGCAACAATTCGCAGGTAACAGCGCTCAACTCCTGGATTTTCATCGAATCTGATGGCGATCTGGCTGATATTCAACTGCTCGACGCCGTTACCGGGCTTCCCATACCGCAGGTGGGCGGGGTGTATCAATTGGGCGATATGGCGATGTTTGCCAATCCGGCTTTCCGCTTTATTGCCACCAACCGGAGTTGCAGAACCGTCAAATTAACCATTCATTTCGGTTGGGATTGCGCACCGGTATTCAATGCCAACGGCGACGGGTGCGGCAATTTCAGTGAAACCATTGAATTGCGCGCCCAACCACCCGAACTCGAACTGACCATTCTCAACGAGCCGCCATCCATCCCGATGTGCCAGCCATCGGGCTTTTTTGAATTTGAAATTTCGAATGCCAACGACGGCACAGCATACGACGTGCTGCCAAGTATCAAACTACCACCGGGAATACGGATCGCACCGGGCACCTCGCAGCTTTCCTACCCTGCCGGAGGAGCGTTTGTCAATATGCCTGATCCGGTGGAAGTTCCGGGCAATATCTGGCAGTTTGACCCCGAAGCGGCATCCAGTCTGTTGGCATCCGACGGGTTGATTTCTGCCGACCAGGATCCGCTTAATGCGCTGAGAATCCGATTCAAGGTGATTGCAGAATGCGGCGCGGTCGCCAACGCCCAACCCATCTATGGCGCCGAATCTATCCAGTCATGCGGCATCATTTCCAATGTACTGCGCAAACCCGGCGACCCGATCATGATCGAAGGGGTGGAGCCTTCCTACACCGCTGTTTCCAACCTCAATTTCAGCAACCCGCCCGGCAATGCCGGTTGTGGCGAAGAAGTACAACTGACCGCCAGTATTGCGGTAAACGACACCCCCATGCCGGGCGACAGCATTTATATCCTGTTGCCCATCGGCACCTCGTATGTCGCCGGCTCTTATGATGACGGGGCCAACGCACCTGCAGGTCCGCCGCAGGTGTCGGGACAACAACTGCAATTGCCGCTTCCTTCCAATATCGGCGCAGGAACGATCATGGAATTTACTTTCAGCATCCGGTACGACGATCCGGCCGGCTGTGCCGATAAATTTGTAATCCTGCAAACAAGGGAAAAAACCGAGGCCTTTTGCCAGTCGAACAACCAGTTTTGCGACATTTACGTCGCTACCGGCGAATCATTGCTCAACCTGAATGCGCAAAATCCCGAACTGCAGTTCAACAGTTTTTCGCTGAATACGCAAGGCGGGCAAACTACCTTTAATGCCGTTCTGGAGAATGCCGGCGATGCCGTGGCTAACGATCCGGTAGTGGAAATTTACCACGACCAAAACGGCAACAACCAGATTGACCCCGGCGAGCCCGTCGTTGCGACGGTCAATACCAACGGTACCATCCCGGCCGGAGGTATCCTGCCCGTTTCGGGCAATTTGAACAACCTGCCCGTTTCCGCTTACTGCGACCTGATTGCACTTATCCCCGCCGACGAAAACTGTGCCTGTGCCGACCATGTGTTTCCGCTGGCCGGCAACCAAATCGTTACGCAGGGAATTGGACTGTGCCAGCTGCAAAACGTCAATGTAGGTACGCCGGAAGTATCCGGCAACACCTACACCTGGCTGACACCAGACGGATTGAATTGCGTGAATTGCGCCAATGCCACCTACACCCCCGGCCCGGACATCCAGCCCGGCGAGTTGGTAACGCTGGTCTTGCAGGAACAATCCAGCGGTTGCACCATCGAGCGGCGATTTGAAATTCAGTTTGGCGGCGATTTTGGTATTGAAACAGAAAACCAGACCATTTGTGAAGGGGATCCGATTACCCTTGAATCAACCCCCGGCGGTTCGGCCTACAACTGGACGGGACCGGGCATCACCAACCCCAACCAGCAGAATCAAGTCATCCAGCCCACTGCCGGCGCTACCTACTTTGTCACCGTGACCTTTTCGGGCGGTTGCACCGGCACCGGATCCGTTCAGGTGTTTGTCAACCCGGCATCGCAAACACAATTACCGCCGATCACTACCTGCGAAGGGGAACCGGTGTTGATCCTCGGCCAAACCACCGACATACCCGGCGTGTACACCCTCGAACTGGTTGGCGCCAACGGATGCGACAGCCTTGTAACCCGCGAACTGATCGTAGTGGAAACCCAGACTTCCGAAACCAGGGTGATTTGCCCGGGCGGCTCCACACCGGTCTTCGACAGCGTCTTTACTACTGCGGGCAACCTTTGCCGCACCTTTACCAACAGTGCAAACTGTGACAGCACGCATTGTGTAACCGTGAACCAGGTGCCTAATCCCGAAATTCCCGAGCAGGATTCGGCGCTGGTAATTGCACTGGGTGAAAGTGTGGTCATCGAAACACCGGATGATTATGCCAGCTATGAATGGTCGCCTTTCGACCCCGATGTGTTGGAATGCTCCGATTGCCCCGATCCCAGTGCAAGCCCGGATACTTCGACTACTTTCCTGCTGGTGGTACGCGACGGCAACGGCTGTATTGATTCGGCAGAATACCGGGTATATGTGTGCGACGAGAACCAGATTTTCATCCCGAACGCCTTCTCGCCCAACGGCGACGGAGCCAACGATTTGTTCCGGGTCGTGCCCAGCGAAGGCGCCGACGTGGTACTGTCGCTGGAAGTGTACAGTCGCTGGGGACAAAAAATATTCGAAGGTTCCGGCACAAGCGCTGCCTGGGATGGCATGATCGGCGACAAACCGGCGCCTTCCGATGTGTACGTCTATATCATTAAGGTGGAATGCGGCGGCAATACGGTCGTGAGGAGCAGGGAAGTGACCCTGATTAGATAAAAGCGGCATTTCCGAACGACTTTCAGAATGTTGTTCACTGGTAAAAAACAACCGGGGGCATTGCAGGCAAGCGATGTCCCCGGTTGTCTTTATATCTTTTTCAGCCGGTTCAAGGCTATTCTAAGCAGTCTTTAAGGTTTGTAAGGGGGAGATACCCCAACCTTTGCACTACATTTTTTAAAGACTTTACTCATGAAAAGAAACTTACTCCTTCTGCTTGTTTTTGGTATTTTTTCAGCCTTTTTTGCACAACATCTCGCAGCGCAGGGCTGTGTTGCCATTCGTCCGATGAGTGGATGTTCCGGTACGGCCACCAACTCTATTCTTCTGGGCAAGGGCCAATGGCAAATCGGCGCCAACTACCGTTACTTTCAATCGTTCCGTCACTTCAAAAGCGATACGGAGCAAAAAGAGCGCCTCGAAAACAATACCGAAGTCATCAACGACGCACATTCGCTCGATCTGGGCATTTCTTATGGCATCAGTCAACGTCTGAGTATTTCGGCCAATCTTCCGCTGATCTACTATGACCGGTCTTCTCTCTACGAACACTATGGCAATACCAAAACTGCCAACCCCGAACAAAAGCGCTTCCATACCGGTGCACAAGGCCTTGGCGACCTTCGCCTTTCTGCAGCCTACTGGATATTGAATCCGGATAAACACTACAACCGCAATCTTTCAGTCGGATTGGGCGTAAAACTTCCTACCGGCAATGAAAATGTGCAGGATGAATTCCACCGCCGCAAATCGAGCGATGGCTCCGACTCGATCATCGTAAAAGCAGTTGACCAGTCCATCCAGTTGGGCGATGGTGGTGTAGGTATCAGCCTCGAATTGCAGGGTTTTACCACTGTATTCAAAAACGGCGCCTTGTACCTCAACGGTTTTTACATGTCGAACCCTCAGGAAACGAACAATACGGTGAATCGTGTACTGAATGTTAATTCTACCGCGGTTGACTCAATCACGGCTTTTCACTCCATTGCCGACCAATATGTGGTACGTATAGGTTTGAACTACCTGGCCCTGCCCAAAATGGGACTTATGTTTGGACTGGGGCTTCGCGCTGAGGGTATCCCGGCTAAAGATTTGGTTGGCGGCAGTAAAGGGTTCCGTCGTCCCGGCTTTATCGTTTCTGCAGAGCCGAGTGTAGCCTGGCAGCGTGGCAAGTTTATTTTTTCTGCCAATGTTCCTTATGCCCTGTACCGGAAACGCACACGCAGCGTAGCCGACATTGCAAGCGGCAACGACATCAACGGCATCCCGCGCAACGGCGACGCCGCTTTTGCCGACTACTCGGTAAGTGTAGGCGTAGCGTATCGTTTTGGCGAACAACAAGCCGGACATGCCATGATGAACACCCCTAAATTTGATAATGTAAAGAAATAACTTCTCTTTGTAAGAAGTTGGCCTTCATACAATAGATGCCCGGCGCCGTAAGGTGACCGGGTTTTTTATTTGTACACTTTCCGGCCTTTTTTCAGCCATACACCCCAGGTACGGTCGTAGGCGTGAACGTTTTGCGTGGCGCCCGTGGCATCAACGACCGCATAACCCTGATTTACCCATTCAAAAATACCACCGTAGAGGTTTGACACCCGGGTAAAACCTGCTTTTTTCAGTTTTTCAGCCACTTTTTCGCTGCGATAACCGACCGAACAATACACGACTACCGGCCGGTCCTTTTGAATAGTGTCGGGTAAATTCCGCAGGTCAAAATGGTCGTAACCTACCGGAACAGCACCCGGGATGCGACTAACTTCAAATTCGCGCGGCTCGCGGGCATCGAGAAATATGGCGCCGTTACGATGCAGTTCGGCAGCTTCTTTAACGCCGGTTTCGGGTACCGTGTGCGACAGAAGTGTGTACAACATGGCCCGGTAAGCGCCGCTTTTTACCTGTCCGAAACAGGCGATTGCGAGCAGGAGAAGTCCGGATATCAGCAAGGATTTTTTTGAAAAAAAACGCATGATTGAATCGTGTGCAATGTCCGATTCAAACGAAAAAAACGACAAAAAGTTGGGAAGCGACCCGCACCCGGCGCGACATTCAGAAAACGTCGCGCCAAGTGCCAAACCGAAAAAAATATAGAGCGGAGGCCCTTGAAGGAGAGAGGATTCAAAAAAAATCCTACTGCCAGAAGGGGAAGCAGTAGGAAAATCAAAACATACTATGAGAAAACTGGGACGAAGATAGGCGCAGCCATCTTTCAGCCAAAAACACATTTAGGATATGGCGGCAAATACGAAGGGAACGGCGGGAAACAGGGTATTTCGGGCAGCGAGATGGTACTTTTTGGTGCTTTGAAGGGTCAAATTATCCTCTTTTTACCAACCCGGGCACAACAAATGCCTTCACAACGCCACCGATCACCGGCCTCTCCCAATCTCGTAAAATCGGGTACCCGTGTAAAACCCGTAATTATCCTATCAGGAAGAAAGTCCGGAAAAAATTAATTCCGGGAACTCTCTTTCCTCCCCTTGTGTTGTATGCGCTTCACGGCGACCTTTGCAGTGCCGATTCACTAAACCCAAATTTTATGGCTACCTTAACCTACAAGGCAAACAACGCGCAAAATCGAATTTTTGAACAGGAGTTCATGCCCCTGCTCGATGCGGTGTATGCCTTTTCCTACCGCCTCACAGGCGATCGGTCGCAGGCTGAGGACCTTGCGCAGGAAACGTTCCTGAAAGCATGGCGCTTTATTGAGCGCTATACGGCCGATACGAATGCCAAAGCATGGTTGTTCCGCATTTGTCGCAACGCTTTCATCAATGAATGGCGCAGCCGCAAGACCCAGCCCCGCACCCGCGACATTGATGATCCGGGGGTGCGCCTGCTTCCGGTGGCCGAAAGCCCGCGCAACGATCGCATGGGCGACGAGGTGATGCAGGCGATCAACCTGTTGTCGCCCAACTTTCGCACCGTGGTGCTGCTTGATCTCGAAGATTTTACTTATGAAGAGATAGCCGCCATCCTTGATATCCCGATCGGCACCGTTCGTTCGCGTTTGCACCGCGCCCGCAATGTGCTGGCCAAACAACTTGAAGTGTACGGCCGTTCTAAAGGCTACAACGTACAGGATAACGAGGGCAATGTAGGCGCCGACATAGTCGCACCCGATGCCTCATGACAAATAAGAGGGTTTGCCCGAAAGCAGTAATCACTGTCCGCGGCAAACCCTCTTCGTTTGAGAACCCCTAAACCTGTAAGTAAAAATTTTAAAAAAGTTGTTTAAGTTAATTTGCTGAGGTTGGTCAGCGCAGATTTTTGAGCCAATCAAGGTTTATTTTTGAGGGAATAATGGGTTTTTATTGCTGAAAAAATAAGCGCAGAGTAGGTCAGAAAGAGGCCTGAACAAGCCAGTGAAATTAACGCAAACAACTTCTAACATTCAATCATTATGTTCTTCACAAGTCAGCGTTCCACCACCGGCCAGCAGGCGCAAGTCGCCCGCTCCTTGCGTTCGCCGCTTTTCACCCGTAATTCCGCGATAAATTGGTCGCGCATATGGATATGTTCAGGCACGGCAGGCAACCGTTGCGAACAATATGCGCAACCCGGTCTTTTCGGCAAAAGCAGCCCGGCAGGCAGCAAACCCGTTGATGGAGCGTCGGCACAAATTCAGGTTAACATGAAAAATGCACGTAAAGTCAATGGCGTCCCCGCCGGCGACAAACTCCAGTCCAACACAGCACCATTCCCCAACAACCCCGCAGATACCCCCATTTTTGACCCCCAGATTTTTGCCGAAAAACCGGCGCCAAGGCAACCAGAATCTCCCGAAGTGGAATCACTGCGCTCACTGCTCAAAGCTAATATGACGCGCGAAAAAGCTTCTCCGGCACTCATGGAACGCATCCGAAATAAGATGCAGGATCCAAAATCGTGATTTCACGGCGCACTCCCACCTAAAATACTTTTCCTGTTATTTGCACTACATGGTGCAAGCCTTTCGCCGGAGAGATGTTGCATCGCTCCGGCGATTTTTTTTACGAACATTTTTTAGGAACGGGTCCGTTCCTAAATACCCCCGACGGACAATTTTCATCCAGCGTTTTACGCCATTTATCCAAGTCTTTCTGCTCTCTTCATCAGTAGTATGGAACTTCGCACAAAAGTGCTGCCTGCTTATTTGGAAACAGGCATACTGTGTATCCATCTTTTTGAAAAGTAAAATCCTGCCCAACCACATAACAGGTTTTTACGCTGAAACAATCAACGAAAAATGGCCATTCAACCGCCCAAACAGAAAAAAAGAACCCTGCTTTACGCCCTCATCGGTGTTTTTGTGCTGCTCCTCGTGGCCGCCGCCGTTAAAGCCCGCCAAAAGCCCAAAGGCGAAGAGGTAACCGTTGAAAAAGCCGAAAAACGCTCCATCCGTGAAACCGTCAGCGCAAGCGGTAAAATCTTCCCCGAAACGGAAGTGAAAATCAGTTCCGACGTGTCGGGAGAGATCATTGAATTGTATGTAAAAGAAGGGGATTCCGTCACCGCAGGGCAAATACTTGCCAAAATCCGCCCCGACGAATACCAGAGTGCCGTCGAACAGGGCGAAGCCTCCGTAAATACCGCCCGCTCGCAACGCGATATTTCCAGCTCGAATGTACAAGGCAGCAACGCCCAGATCGAGCAATTAAAAGCCGATCGCCAGCGCCTGATCGCCCAACTCGAAGTGGCGCGCAATACCCACCAGCGCAATGAAAAACTGTACAAAGACGGTGTTATTTCCACCGCCGAAATTGAGACTTCGCAAAGCAATCTCAAATCGGCGGAAAGCGCCTTAGCCGCCTCCGAAGCAAGCCTCCAATCGGCGGAAAGCAACCTTAACAGCGCAAAAGCCGGGGTACGCGCCTCCGAATATGGCATCAACAGCGCCAACGCCCGACTGAAAGAACTGCGCACCAGTCTGCAAAAAACCATCGTGACCGCTCCGGTGAGCGGTATCATCAGCAAATTAAATGTAGAAAAAGGTGAACGCGTCGTGGGTACCCTGCAAATGGCCGGCACCGAAATGATGCGCGTGGCCAATCTCCGCAGCATGGAAGTGCAGGTGGATGTGAGCGAAAACGACATCCTTAAAGTAAGCCTTAATGATGAGGCCGATATTGAGGTAGACGCCTACCTGGGCCGCAAATTCAAGGGCAAAGTAACCGAAATCGCCAACAGCGCCAGCAATGTCGGCAGCGTGGGTGGCGTAAGTCTCAACACCGACCAGGTGACCAACTTCGTAGTCAAAATTCGCGTTGACCCTGTCTCCTATGCCGATCTGTTGAAAGATGGTCGCCGTTATCCCTTCCGTCCGGGCATGTCGGCCTCCGTGGATATCTTCACTCACACAGCTGACGGTACCTTGTCGGTACCCATCATTTCTGTCACCGCACGCGAAGAAGACAAAGAGGAGGATAAAAAAGACAAAGACGCTCCCGAAGCCCGGGAAGTAAGCAAAAAAGACAACGACCTCATCAAGGAAATCGTGTTTGTCGTTTCAGGCGATACCGTGGGCGTGCGCGAGGTAAAAACCGGGATTCAAGACAATGATTACATCGAAATCGTATCAGGCCTGCAGGAGGGCGAAACCGTAGTGACCGGCCCTTATTCGGCTATTGCACGCAAACTGAAAGGCGGCAGCCGTATCCGGGTGAGCGACAAAAAGAAAGGCGAAGGCCAGGAAAAGAAAAGCGGTATCAGTGTAGAGGTGGATTGACGGTCTACGGTGGACGGCAGACGGTGGACGGTGGACGGTGGACGGACTACGGCCTACGGTGTACGGCAGACGGCAGACGGTGGACGGCGGATGGAAAGAGGATCACATATTTTACAAAGCCTCGTTTGCAAGTGTTTGCAGACGAGGCTTTGTGTTTTATCGGGCTTTTATTTCGATCTATAGGAAATTTTGCAAACATGTAACGGTTGTTGTTCACGACGGCTCCGAATAGGTACATTATGGGAAGAAGCAATGCTTCCTAAACATTCACTCAAAATTTCCAAACGATGAAAAAGCAATTTCTGAAAGCCGGCTGGCCGGTTTGTAGCCTTCTTGTAGTGGGTTGGCTTGGCATCTTTTCCGTTCAATCGCATGCACAATGCGTTCCTCCCCCACCTTGTATTGCCCTTTCAACCATAGTGGACAACCCGGTTCCTCCGGGTTGCAAAGGTCCGGGCGACGGCCCATTTAAAATTCTGGTCATTCTGGATGAATCCTCATCCGTAGGTACCTCGGCGCCTCAAGTAAGACTGGCTGTTAGCAATTTTGCCGATAAATTGGAAGAACTCACCGACGCACCCGGCAAACTTGAAATGGGGTTGATCGAATTCAATAACGATGCGTTCAATGCCCTGCCCCCTAATTTTTTGTACGATGTGGAAAGCCCGGGGTTTGTAGAAAATGTTACCAACCACATGAATAGCGGGTATAATCCCAGCAGTTGCACTAATTATGAAGCGGCACTAAATAAAGCGATGGAGTTCCCACGGGTTGATTTGATCTTTTTCATTACCGACGGTCAACCACAAACAGGAAATATTGACCCCTCGGCATGGAGCGCTATCGCCAACTCCCTCAAATCTGCGCCAAGAAAAACGTACATCTTCGCCATCGGAATCGGCGCTGATATTTGCAACAACCACCTGAAGAACCTTTCCGGCCCGCACCAATTAAATGTGGATGCCAGTTTTGCCGAAGGAGCCGACTGGACACTGGAAGATTTTTCCAGTCTGAGCGACGGCCTGGTTGATCTGGCTAATTCACTTTTCGACACCAAAGCGCCTGTTATTACTTGTCCGCTGCCGATCAAACAGGGGAATGACCCGGGCAAATGCGGAAAAATTGTTTCCTACGTCACCACTGCTACCGACGAGTGTGAAAACATGTCGTTGGTTTGCACACCTCCACCCGGCAGTTTCTTTAACGTGGGGCCGACGATCGTTACCTGTACAGCAACCGACAAGGCAGGCAACACCGCTTCCTGTACCTTCAAAATCACCATCCTCGACCTGGAAGCACCCAAAATCACCTGTCCCGCCGGCAAACTGATCAGTTGCGAGGAATCTTCGCTTCCCGCCAACACCGGTACCGCCACGGCAACCGACAACTGTGGCGTAGGCGGCATCTCGCACAAGGATGTACGCATAGATGGCAGTTGCGAAAATGAATTTACCCTGCAACGCAGCTGGACCGCAGCCGATGTACATGGCAACATTACCACCTGTATGCAGATCATTTCGGTGGAAGACAAAAAGCCGCCGGTCATCAGCTGCCCGGCCAATGCCACCGTCACCTGCGATATTTCCGTCGGAAAAACCGGCTCGGCCACAGCGACAGACAACTGCGACACCGACCTTAGTATCACCCACCGCGACATCCCTATTTCGGGCGATTGCGACTGGTTCTGCATCACCGAACGCCACTGGACGGCGACCGACAACTGCGGCAACACCAGCAAATGCGTGCAGGTAATTACCAAGGACGTAACCCCGCTGATTGAAGAGGCGCTCGCTTCCGGCCCCTTGGTATGGGGACAAACGGCTGCCACGGTAACCTTGCCTGCTGGTAAAGGAAATTGTGTGGTAAAATGGTTGCCTTACGCCGGCGTTACGCCGACTGCCCTCAAATTCGATGATGCCGTAGCCGGCGCCGACTGCCGGTTGATGAGCAATCCGCTTGACCCGGTGACCGGTCAAATCATGAACCCCTTGCTGGGTGAAGCCATGAAACTGAAAATTCTGGTGCGCCTGAATCCTGACCTGGGTAAAACGAAATTGAGCGCCATTCCCTGTGACATGCACTTCATCGTGCGTCAGGCCCTTGCGCCCAATCCGGACGTAAACGAGCTGCTTCGTGTCACCGACCTGACACTGGGCAACGTGAATGTCAGTTTGCTGGTACCCGAACACACCAAACACTTGCTCGACGTGTTGAAATGCGTCAACAAAGGCCGAAGCGTTTGCAAACCGTAATTGCTTCCCATCGTACTTTTACGCCGCGCTCCCTCTATGTGGGGCGCGGCCTTTTTATTATGAATGATCAAACCGGGGGCGTCAACGCCCCAACCGAATGCCTCTCCTCGAATGCAACCCTGTTCTGGCGTGTTTTCATCCCCATATTCGGCACCGTGTTTTTGAGCGGATTGCTGCTTACCTTTCTGTTGATTCCGGAAGAAGATTTATACCTGTCTTTCCCGATTATTTGGGGGCGGGTAACGATATTCACCATTTGGGTTGGCTGGTTTTTATTGGTGCGCAGCACCCTCTGGCGCCTCAAACGCGTGGATGCCAATGCCACCCACCTGTTTGTAACCAATTACTGGACCACCGTTCGCTACCCCTGGAGCGACGTGGAACGCATCGAGGAAAAAAGACACCTGGGACGCCGCCTTATTCACCTGCACTTGCGCGCAGCGGGGCGTTTTGGTAAAAAAATCTCCTTTCTTCCCGGCAGTCATTTTGAAGAATGGAAGCGGGAGAATTTGGAGGTTTGAACGCCCGTTTCAAAAATGCCCGTTCAAACCCAGGCTAAGGTAGCCGATGCCCTGCTCATCCCAGCGGCCTCCGTTATTGTACATCATATTCAGGGCGCCTTCGATGGTTAGCCCGCGCCAAATCCTGAATTCAACGCCCAGTGCCATCGGAACATACCAGTTGCCGCTCCGCTGGAAGTATCGTCGCACCCCGTTGCGTTGGTAATCAAAAGCGTAATTGCCCATCAAAAACCCGCTTTCAATCAACACACCAATTCTTCGTCCGGAAAATTTGCCTGATAACGGAGAGGGATGCAGCAAGTAGCCGCGCGCCCAAACGCCGGCCATGTAGCAGTGCACGTCATCAGATTCGAAATTGCGGGCCCGGATCAACCGCGCCTGGATGCCACCATAAAGCAGGTCGGGCGCAAGAGAAATGCCGGTTCGCAAAGTGACATAATTTTCGCGTTCAAAAAATTCATCACGGACAGAGCGGTAATCTTCCGCATAGCCATAATGAGCGCCCAGCAGCAATTGGCGGGCAAATTTTTTTCCCGCACGCTGCTGCGCACAGGCAAAGCCTGGCAGTAGGCAGAAAACAAACAATACTCTGTAAATCATCGTTTTGATCGGCGCTTAGAAAATGTTTTAAAACAGTTTCTTACTGCTTCATCTCCACGCCGTCCATACCCAACAGGCCCATCATCCAGGCATATTCAAGGGCGCGTTCTTCGAGCCGTTTGAATCGCCCCGATGCACCGCCGTGCGAACCGCTCATGCTGGTTTTGAAGAGCAGCACATTGTTGTCGGTTTTCAGATCGCGCAGCCGCGCCACGTATTTGGCAGGTTCAAAATATTGCACCTGCGAGTCGGCAAACGAGGTGAGTACCAGCATGTTGGGGTAATTTCCCTTTTTCAGGTTGTCGTAGGGGGAATACTTTTTCATGTATTCGTATTCGGCCTGAATGGCAGGGTTGCCCCATTCGGTATATTCTCCGGTGGTAAGCGGAATGCTGGGGTCGCTCATGGTCGTAAGCACATCCACAAAAGGTACGCCACTGATTATGCCTTTATACAGGTCGGGACGCAGGTTGGTCACAACGCCCATCAGGAGACCGCCGGCCGAGCGGCCTTCGGCAAAAATCCGGTCGGAAGCCGTGTATTTTTCTTTTATCAGGAATTCCGTGCAATCAATGAAGTCGGTGAAGGTGTTCATTTTCTTCATCATTTTCCCCTCTTCATACCACTGGTAACCCATTTCCATTCCGCCCCGGATGTGCGCAATAGCCACCACAAAACCACGATCAAGCAGACTTAGTTTGTCGCGGTTGAAGTAGGGATCGTAACTGCTGCCGTAGGAGCCGTAACCGGTGATATGACAAGGCGCCGATCCATTTTTCACAAAACCTTTTTTATAGACCAGCGAAACGGGCACCTTCACTCCGTCGCGGGCCGTGGCCCACACGTATTCGGTCTGGTAATTGTCGGAATTAAACCCGCCCAGCACCGGCGCTACTTTTTTGATTTCTTTGGCCCGGCTTTCCATGTTGTAATCCACGATGGTAGCGGGTGTTTTGAGCGAAGCAAAGCCGTAGCGCAGCGTTTGGGTATTGAATTCGGGGTTGTTGTCAATGAAGCAGGCATAAGTGGGCTCGCCCACCTCAATGTAGTGATCGGCTTTGTCGGACCAGCGGATGATATGTACCTGACTGAGGCCGCCTTTGTGTTCGGCCGTAACGAGGTGATCTTTGAATACGGTAAAACCGTCGAGCAGCACATCGTTGCGATGCGGCAACACGTCTTTCCAGTTTTCGCGTTGCGGAGCCGACACCGGCGCTTCCATCAGGCGAAAGTTTTTGGCTTCCCAGTTGGTACGAATCAGGAACTTGTCGTTCCAGTGTTCTACATCATAAAAGAAATCCTTCTCGCGCGGGCGGATGGTCTGGAATTTTCCGCCCGGTTGGTTGGCGTTGAGGTATTGCACCTCCACCGTTTGGGTGTAGGCGCAGTTGATAAAGAAATATTGGTCGCTTTTTGATTTGCCGAGGTAGGCGTACTGCGTTTCATCTTTTTCATGGTACATCAGCACGTCCTGTTTTTGTGGTGTGCCGAGCGTGTGGCGCCAGATTTTGTCGTTGCGCAGGGTCACTTTGTCTTTGGTATCATAGAGAATGGTTTTATTGTCGTTGGCCCATACGAAAGCGCCGCCTATGTCGAAAGATTCGGGCAAATCGGCGCCGATGGCGAGGTTGCGGAAGTAAATTTTGAACAAATTCCGTCCCGAATAATCCACCGAATAGGCCAGCAATGAATTGTCGGGGCTCACCTGAAAGCCCCCGAACTGGCAGTATTCCTTGCCGGCGGCGAGTTGGTTGACATCTACCAGAATTTCTTCGGTGGCACTGAGTTCGCCTTTGCGCCGGGTGAAGACGGGGTATTCCTTTCCCGTTTCGAAGCGGGCGACATACCAGTAGCCGTTTTTGAAATAGGGTACTGTCTGGTCGTCTTCCTTGATGCGGGCCTTGAGTTCTTCGTACAGCTTTTCGCGCATGCCTTTAACGGGCGCCAGCACCGAGTCGGCGTAGCGGTTTTCCGCTTCGAGGTAGGATTTGACGGCGGGGTTTTCCCGTTCGTTGAGCCAGTAATATTCATCGCTGCGCTGGTCGCCCCAGGCAGTGGTGAGCGTTTTCGGTTTTTGTTCCGGATGTGGCGCCACAGCGGCGTCCGGTTTAAAAATTCCTGGTTTCACAGCAAAAGAAGTCGTAGCGGTTTGTTCGCTTTTGGGGGTATTTTGGCAGGCGGCCAGCAACAGGAGAGAAAGGGCAAGGAGATGTTTCATGGAAAGGCGATGATGATGGAGGGGTTTATGCAGGTTTATATGCTATTGATTACCCACAAAACCAGCAATCAAGTTCTTTGACAGAAGATTAAGTAAGCATCAGTTATTATCTGTAGTTTTTCCA
>JANRLZ010000089.1:0-19875 GCA_033762055.1 Saprospiraceae bacterium | reverse complement strand
GTTTCTGAAA
Organism: Saprospiraceae bacterium; assembly: GCA_033762055.1. Taxonomy (GTDB): domain Bacteria; phylum Bacteroidota; class Bacteroidia; order Chitinophagales; family Saprospiraceae; genus M3007. The sequence continues at coordinate 19,865 of JANRLZ010000089.1, read as the reverse complement.
AAATGGGTTTTTCACCCGAAAAGGAAAGAAGCGCGGGTGCGATGATTGGGAACGCGAAACAACGGTTTTTTGGTCAATTGGCGTGTATGCGGAAAGATTATTTTTTGATCGTTCCCCAAGGGCTATTGCTTCAGAAAAAGCCTCAAAATCGGAGCGAATGCCATTTTTCAGATCGAAGGTACAGCACGGCCAACAGGATCATCAGCATCCAGTACAACATCTCGGATGCCCACACCCACATTAAGCCCAGCTGCGTGTAATTGGTGACCCAATAAATATAACCGAGGTAGGCCGCTACACAAAACGCCTGCAGTTTGAGTCCAAACCAGGTGGCGCCGGTACCGGAAAGTGCGTTCATCAATACGGCGCCAAAGGTGGAAAAACTGAGCAATCCCAGCAAAAAGTAAAACACCGGTTGTGTTTCTTCAATCAGGCTCATGTCTTCCTTTCCCAGCAACGGATACAACAATTGTCCCGGAAACAAAAGAATCGGCACTGCCATGAGCATGGTCACCAGCCAGCACAATTTGCCGGTTTTCCAGGCTGCCGCCAAAACATCGGCGTGGCGATCCTGACCAATCAGATTGGAAACAAGGGTATTGACCCCGGTGGAAAATCCCCACAGCGGAATGGATAGCAATAAATATACGGTGCGGGCCAGGTTGGAAATAGCCAGCGAACGCTCGCCCAGATTTTCTACCATGCCAAAGAAAAACACCCAGCTCCCCTGCCCTACCGCCGCCTGCGCCACAACCGGCAAAGCGATGCGGAGTTGTTGCAGGGTCATGGGCCAATCCGGTTCCGGCCAGGTAAAAATGCGCAAGCGCCGATTCTCCCGATCCAGTACCATGTACCCGATGAAAAAAACAAATGCTACTCCTTCCGCAATGCTGCTGGCTAATCCCGAACCGCCGATTCCCATGGCCGGCAAGCCGAAATACCCGAATATAAGCGCGTAATTGAGCGCCAGATTGATTACTGCCAATAAAATGGTGGAAGCCAGGATAATACGCGGTCGGGCGATGCCCGAATACAGGGAAATCAGCGCCACGCCCCCGTAACTGAAAAAAATGCCGTACGAACGGTAATGGATGTACTCCAGGCTCTTTTGATAAATACCCGGCGAGTTTTCCAGAAAAAACTGAAAAAACCAGCCCGATCCAAACCGCATAAATGCCCACATTACCGCTGCGAGCAGTAATTCGGACAACAGCATGGTATGAAAGGTGTGCCCCACTGCGCCGGGTCGCCCTTCCCCCATGCGACGCGCAATCATGATTTGTCCGCCGCGCGAAAAAGAAAATCCGATGGCTGCGATGGTGATGTAATAAACGCCCACAAAACCCATAGCGGCAAAATCCTCTTCGCCTTTGTGGTACAACAATACGGCATCGCTCAGGGCGATGATGTTCTGAACAGCCGATCCAAGCATGATCGGGGCCGATATTTTCCAGATTTGGCGGTAAGAAAGGTCGAGTAACAAGGGTCAGGGCATGTTTACAAGGTTGATTTTCAATATTCTTATGAAAGCCTGAGAAATTGTATTAATAGAATTTCCAGGGTTTCCAGCGCGCCGGCACAATACAGAAATGTTGTTTTTCTCTGAAATCAGGGTCAAAAAACACCAGCGACAATTCAAAAAAATCTATGCTCAAGGTAACGCGGGGATGGTTTTTTATACGCTCCCAGGCCGTCTCCATCTCTTCCGACCAATGTGCGTCATCAAAAACGAACACGGTTTTTTCATGGGCAAATGCGAGGCATTTTTCAAAATAAGCCAGCGTAGGCGCCAGCCGGTGGTTGCCGTCGAAATAAGCCAAATCTATCTTTTCAAGGTCCGTCAGTGCTGCATCCAGCGTTTGTTCGAATGGCCCGCTGCGTATTTCCACCGCTTCTTTCAATTGCAGCCAACCCAGATTGGCCGCTGCTACCTCTGCCAGTTCGGCGCTGCCTTCGAGTGAAATCATGCGCGCACCCTGCGTTGCAGCCGCCAGATACATCGTGCCCAAACCCGCCGACCCGCCCAGTTCGAGCAAGGTTTGGGGGTGCAGGTGCTGTGCGATACGAAACAACATCCGTCCCTGGCGTGCGCTGCTGCCCGAAAGCCGGGCAATGCTGCGCAAACTTCTTTTTTTCCCCGGATTGCGCTCACTGCCAATGCCGTAATCCGTCACCTGAATAACCAGCCCGCTTTTCAGCATATTGGTGCGAATCGCCTCCACATCTTCGAAAGCATAAAACCATCGCAGGTCTTCCAGCACCGCGCGCGCCAACTCAAATACAAAAGGCGAATGCAATTGGTATTGCGTTACCGCTTGCCGGTAAAAGGGTAAAAAAGCACGGGCTTGAAAAAATGACATGTTGATTTTGTCCCGAAAACCGGCCTAAAATAGCCGAACAAACGGATTTTTTAACACTTTGGGCGCAAAATAGGGCGGGTTTTCGTTAAATAAATATTAAAACGGATTTACTTCCAAAAGTCGGACAGGCAGCGCGCGTTTTGGCGACAGTTTCACACAAAACGAAACTAAACTTTCAACATGACGAATTTCCGCAAAGGCCTCGGTCTCCTCTTCGCTCTCCTCATCAGTCTCCCCGCCTTTTCCCAAAAATATAAAACCGCCGCAGGTGTCCGTTTCGACAACGGTTTTAATCTCACCGTACAGCAATATATCACCAACGGCTGGACTGCAGAAGGAATTCTGCATACGCCGCTGATCAACTCCAAAGACATCGGCGTAACCTTGCTCGCCGAAAAACACCGCAAGATTTTGTTCCGCGGCACCAATTTTTATACCGGCGCCGGCGTACACTATTACTGGCAACAAAATTCGGTGCGTGAAGCCGAGGAAATCAACGACAATGTGATGGGTATCAGCGGCATCGCCGGACTGGAAGTGTCGCTGGGCCGCCTGAATCTGGCGGTTGACTGGAAGCCGGAACTCCATCTGACCGGCGGACAGGCCCGCCCGTTTGAGTGGAACGGCGCTTCGGTTTCCTTGCGTTACATCATCGAAAAACGCGAACGCAAGAAAATCAAGGACTGGAAAATCTGGGATAAAATTGGGGGAAAAGACAAAAAAGGCCGTCGCTAACAGCAGCCTTTAAATTAAATGCCCGGACGCGGCATTAATTATTACCCAGTCGGCTCACCGCATCTTCGGTATTGCGCAGCCGCTCGCGGCAGAAGCGCACCAGTTCGGAAGCCCGTTCGATTTTAGCGCTCAGCTCGTCAATACCTACGGCGCCGCTTTGCAGCTCGTTGACCACCTGTTGCAATTCAGCCCAGGCCGATTCGTAGTTGTCGGGTTTTTCAACTTGTTTCTTTTTCATCCTGTTATGTGCTAAACATGGTCGCTCGGGGAAGACGTTCCCCGGGCGTTTTTTTTATTTCCGATCTTTTTCAAACCAGACCGGTTCGCGGTTGTCAATATCGCCGTTGTAATTGATAAAGATTTCCTCTCCTGCAGCGATGGGTTTAACACAATAAAAATCAATGGTTTGTGCATCAAAATCCATTCCGTATTCGGCATTTGGTTCGTAGGAATGATTATACAGCGACCCATAACCCAAGCAGAAGGCATACCATTCGCCTTCGTCTCCCCAATCAAAATAATAATCATCCAGAACGGTCTGTCGCACATACGGCAACTCCGATTTGGGGAACAAAATGAGGGGGCAAACTTCGATCACCTCGCCCGCTTCGATGTCGCGCGCGGCAAAAACGCCTTTCCCGTGCGTTTCAGAATAGGCCACATAAATGGAGGCTTGTTGGACCGACATGAGATCAGGCTGCCTGGGCTGCGGTTTTGGCGGTTTGTTGGGCGCGTTGCTGTTTCTTTTCAGCATAAGCCGTTGCAGCTTCGCGCACCCATGCACCCTCTTCCCAGGCCTTGCGGCGGGTTTCCACGCGTTGACGGTTGCAGGGGCCGTTGCCTTTGACCACATTCCAGAATTCGTCCCAGTTGATTGGTCCGAAATCGTAATGCCCGCGTTCTTCATTCCATTTCAAATCGGGATCGGGGTGCTGAAGGCCCAGCACCTTGATTTGTTCGGCGATCATGTCCACAAAACGCTGACGCAACTCGTCGTTGCTGAAACGTTTGATTTTCCAGCGCATGCTTTGTTCGGAGTGCGTCGAATCGGAATCGGAGGGTCCAAACATCATCACCGAGGGCCAGTACCAGCGGTTGATGGCGTCCTGTGCCATGGCGCGTTGTTCGGGCGAACCGTTGGCAAGGGTCAGCAGCACCTCAAAACCCTGGCGCTGATGGAAACTTTCCTCCTTGCAGATCCGTACCATGGCACGGGCATAGGGGCCGTAGGAGCAGCGACAAATGGGGATTTGATTGAGAATGGCGGCGCCGTCAACCAGCCATCCGATTGCGCCTACATCGGCCCACGAAATGGAGGGATAGTTAAAAATCGAGGAGTATTTGGCTTTGCCGGAATGGAGTTCCTCGTACATCTCGTCGCGACCCATACCCAGGGTTTCTGCGGCGGCATAGAGGTAAAGACCGTGGCCGGCTTCATCCTGTACCTTGGCGAGCAGGATTTGTTTGCGTTTGAGGGAAGGGGCGCGGGTAATCCAGACGCCTTCAGGCAACATACCGACTATCTCGGAGTGAGCGTGTTGGCCGATCTGACGCAACAGGGTTTTCCGGTAGGCTTCGGGCATCCAGTCCTTTGGTTCGATGCGGGTATCGGCGTCAATTTTGCCTTGAAACTGCGCCTCCAGCGAAACCAGAACAGCGCTTTGCTCATTTGCTGCCATAATGCGTGTGGTGGTGGTTTGGTGCGAGCGAACAGGGCTCGACCTTGAACAGGGCGCAAAAGTACACCCAAACGAAAGTGATTTGCGAATATTCCTGTCTGCTTTTCATACAAAACACAAAAACCCCGGTACAGGTCAGAATTTTTGTGTTTTGAAGCGAGAATTTTGATAGCCTCTAACGCCGCATCGCCGGCTTTGTTCACAGGTTTGCCTACCTTTGCGCCTTTCGCGGGCCGTTATTGCGCCCGATCATTCCGACGAACCCGGGTTCGTGTCTTTTTATGCAAAAAATCCTTATCCTCGATTTTGGCTCCCAGTACACCCAATTGATTGCCCGCCGTGTGCGTGAAATGAATGTGTATTGTGAAATTGTTCCTTACAATAAATTGCCCGAATTAACGCCTGATATTCTGGGCGTTATCCTTTCCGGCAGCCCTTTTTCCGTTCGCTGGGAAAATGCCCTGCGGCTCGATCTGAACCAGATTGCAGGGAAAAAACCCATGCTGGGCATTTGTTATGGCGCTCAGCTGACCGCCGATTTTTTTGGAGGAGAAGTCGCCCAATCCGAAAAACGGGAATATGGCAAGGTCATGCTCCAGCACCAGGCCCCCAATGATCCGTTTTTTGCCGGCATTTCCAAACGTTCGCAAGTATGGATGAGTCATTCCGACACCATTGTACGAATGCCCGAAGGATTCGACGTACTCGGCAATTCGGATACCATTCCCTTCGCCGCATTTCGCTCGGCGGAAGGGCGGTTTGAAAAACCCGTTTATGGCATTCAGTTCCACCCCGAAGTGTACCACAGCCTTGAAGGGTTCGAGATTTTGAAAAATTTTGTCCACGATATCTGCGGTTGTGCGGGCGACTGGACGGCCGCCCACTTTGTGGAAGAAACGGTGGAAACGCTCCGGCAACAAATCGGCAACGAAAAAGTCATTATGGCGCTTTCCGGTGGCGTGGACAGTACGGTGGCAGCATCATTGCTGCAACGCGCTATTGGCGACCGGCTTTTTTGTTTTTTTGTGGACAATGGTTTGTTGCGCAAAAATGAATTCGCCGAGGTGTTGCATTCCTATCAGGATATGGGCCTGAACATCGAAGGCGTGGACGCCAAACAACGTTTTTACCATGCATTGGCCGGTGTGACCGACCCGGAGCAAAAACGAAAAAATATCGGCAAACTATTTATTGATATTTTTGAAGAGGAAAGCGCTGCACACCCTGATTTTCAATGGCTGGGACAGGGAACCATTTATCCCGATGTCATCGAATCGGTCAGCGTACACGGCCCTTCCGTTACGATAAAAAGCCACCACAACGTGGGAGGTTTGCCCGATAAAATGAAATTAAAGGTGGTGGAACCGCTGCGCTCTCTGTTCAAAGACGAGGTGCGCAGGGTAGGCAAAGAACTCGGCGTACCCGCCAATATTCTCAACCGCCATCCATTCCCGGGGCCGGGGCTGGGCATTCGAATCCTCGGCGATATTACCCCCGAAAAAGTGCGGATACTACAGGAGGCCGATGCCATCTACGTCGGGAAACTCCGTGAACACGGCCTCTACGACGAAGTCTGGCAGGCCGGCGCCATCCTCCTGCCCATCCAGTCGGTTGGTGTAATGGGCGACGAGCGCACCTATGAGCAAACCATTGCATTACGGGCCGTCAATTCCACCGACGGCATGACGGCCGAATGGAGCCGGCTGCCCCACGAATTTCTGGCCGAGGTGAGCAGCGAAATCATCAACAATGTAAAGGGGATTAATCGAGTTGTGTTCGATATTTCTACCAAACCACCTGCCACCATTGAGTGGGAGTAATTATTCGTATCGTGTCCGTGCAGTTTAAAGTAAAAATCTGCTGTATCAGCAGCCAGGAAGAAGCGGAAATGGCCATACAGGCCGGTGCTGCCGCGCTGGGGCTGGTAGGGCGCATGCCAAGTGGCCCGGGTGTTATTTCCGATGAATTGATCGCCCGAATTGCCGCCGCTGTACCATCGCCCGTTGCTACTTTTTTACTGACCAGCGAAACCGACGCGCAAGCTGTCATCGCCCATCATCAGAAAGCAGGAACCAGCACGATTCAAATCGTGGATGATTTAACCACCGGCGCCTATGCCGACATACGGGCTGCGCTTCCGGGTGTTTCGCTTGTTCAGGTGATCCATGTGACTGGGGAAGAAAGCATTGATGCAGCACTGGCGGTTGCCGGGCAGGTAGATTATCTGCTGCTCGACAGCGGCAATCCAAATCTGGCAGTCAAGGAGTTGGGCGGCACCGGCAGAACCCACAACTGGGCCATCAGCCGTCGCATCGTGGCCCAGTCGCCCGTACCGGTATTTCTTGCCGGGGGGCTGCGCCCCGACAATGTGCGTGCTGCGCTTGATGCGGTACAGCCTTATGGGCTGGATCTTTGCAGCGGTGTCAGAACCGACGGCAGGCTGGACCCCTGGAAACTGGAGCAATTTTTTTCAGCAGTGTCAAATCACAGTAAGTACTTCCCGACGGAATTAGTGTAAATAATTGAACGCGGAAGTACTTATATTTGCCGATACTTCTTCTTTGCAGGCATCAAAACCGCATTTACGTCCGTTAATCTGGAAAAATTCCTCATGAGATTGTTATCCTTACTGGTTATTTGTTGCATGTTACTCGCTTCGGGTTGCTGCTACAGTTTCAAGGGAATATCTATTGATCCCGACGTAAACACATTTTTTATCCAAAATTTTAGTCCCGAAGCGCCCAACGCGCCCCCTACCCTGCCGGTTGATTTTACGGAAAGGCTTAAGGATAAAATCAGGCTGGAAAGCCGTCTTTCGCTCAAAAATACCGATCCGGACGTAGAATTTACCGGTAAAATAACCGATTACCGGGTAGTACCCGTAGCGCCCCGACCAGGCGAAACGGTAGCACTGAACCGCCTGGAAGTAGGGGTTAGCGTGCAGTTTATCAACAATAAAAACGAGAAAAAAAGCTGGCCTGCTCCGCGGTCATTTCGCCATTTTGCGGAGTTTGACAACAACGTGGATTTGCTAAGTGTGCAGGATCAGTTGCTGCAGCAAACCATTTACCCGCAAATTCTCGACGATATCTTTAACGCAGCATTTAACGACTGGTAAAATACCAAGCAAAGTCAACGTGACGCAGGAACGTTTTTTTCAAATAGTGGAAGACCCGGACCTTATCCGGCGCATCACCTACGAGGAGTTAAAAACCCTCGCACTGGCCTATCCCTATGCCCACAACTTGCGTTCCCTGCTGGCACTGAAAGCCCGGCAGATTGACCACCCCGACGCTGTACGCAACCTGGCTACCGCCGCTGCTTACAGTCTCGACCGCACCCGGCTATTTCTGTTGGTTGCGCCGCAAGCCATTGTTCCTCAACAAGTATTAGCAGCAGAAGAAGTTCTCGAACTCAAACCGATCGAAACAGTAAAGCGCGAACTGGAAGCGCTCGCCCCGGTGGTCAAAACAGAGGAAGTACGGGAAGCAGCCTCGGCTATCGAACTGCCGCCGCCCGTTCAGCCGCCCGAAATGCCGCCTGCACCCGAGCACGAAGAAGAAATCGGGATGCCGGCGCCGACTCCTCTACCTCCCAAACAAAGTTTTTCAGAATGGATGGCACATTTTCAACCCCTCCCTCTGTTGGAAAACGCCCCTGAAAAAACCGTATCTTCCGGTCAGGAAAGTCCAAAAACGAATGAAATGCCGGCAGAAACGCCCAAAACCACGGGTATTGCCCAACAATTGGCCGAGCGCAGTGTGGCAGAAAATCAGGATGTAATTTCCGAAACGCTGGCCAAATTGTACGCCAAACAAGGGTATCGCGACAAAGCAGCACAGATGTATGCGCGGCTTGCTTTGTTGTTTCCAGAAAAAAGCGCGTACTTTGCGGCCGAAATTGACAAACTTAAAAAATAGGCGATCATGTTATCCATTCTTACAGTTTTCATTGCGTTGGTGAGCGTGTTGCTGATGGCGGCAGTGTTGATCCAAAACCCCAAAGGCGGCGGTATTGACCCAAATTTTGGCGGCCAGGCGCAGCAACTTTTCGGCGCAGCCCGCTCCACAGATTTTGTTGAAAAAGCAACCTGGGTGTTGGCGGCAGCACTTATCGTTCTCTGCATTGTAGCCGTTCTTACGGTAGGTGTTGGCGGCGGTACAGAAGCGGTTCCGACCGAGATACCGCTGCAATCGCAGTAAAAAGTACGGCAATTGCCGTATCATGAAAAAAGTGCGTCACAGGATTCCTGCAACGCACTTTTTTTATTTTCATCCAATCACAGCCCTGATGACTTTCGGGCCGGGTCGTCTCACTTATTCATCTTCGTCTTCATTTTTACGACGGGTATAGCCTGCATCTTCCAGGGTTTCGTTGTCAATTTCCCAATCATCGCCGCTGGCGCGGGCCGGGCGTTGACCATTGGTAAGGCGCACTTTGTCGCCGATGGGCTTGCCTGCCGTGCGTTCCTCTGCTTCCGCATCGAAGGGGTCGTTGCCGCCGCTGCCGCTCGGACGTGTTCCGGCATTCGCAATTGCTTTGCCATCAATGCTTTTTGTAGCATGCGGCACTAAACGCAACCGTTCCTTGCTGATGAGTTCGCCGGTGATGATACAGATGCCGTAGGTTTTGTTTTGGATGCGGAGTAACGCATTTTTTAAATCCTGTACAAAACGCTGCTGGCGTTGAAGCATGCGTTGAAGCATTTCAAGATCGGTATGCGCCGTGCTGTCGTCGTACCAATCGCCGCCTTGCTGATTAAAGCCGTTTTCATTGAGGTCTGCGATTTGTTGTTCGGTCGTACGGAGCTCTTCCTGCGCCTGTGCCAGTCGCTCCTCGACAATGACTTTAAACTCCTGCAAATCCTCGTCGCTGTAGCGCACTTTTGGTTCGTTCGACATGATGAGAATTGTTTTTTAAATTAATGAAGATTTGTGGGGACTAATTTCGGGGGGCAAAGGTAGGTCAAAATGAACTTTCAAAAACAAGGGGGCGAAATAATTGTGTGTTATTGCCAGCGCTGTTTTCAGTGCCGTAATATTTCAGCCATGAAACGGGCGATTCTAACTACTTTTGCGCGCCGTTTTATAGTCAGGCCTCCTGAAACAAACCGCCACCACCCGTACTATGACCGCTATGCCCGCTGCCAAACGCACCACTACCGAAACTTACCGAAAAGAAGTACTCCGCGATTTTCATATCTGTTGCCTCAGCCGCGAGGCCAGCATCATCGCCCGCAAGGAAGTACTCACCGGAAAAGCCAACTTCGGCATCATCGGCGACGGAAAGGAAGTTGCCCAGGTTGCCATGGCCCGCGCCTGGAAAAAAGGTGATTTCCGCTCCGGATATTACCGCGACCAAACGCTTATGCTCGCGCTTGATCTGATGACGCTCGACGAGTTTTTTGCCCAACTCTACGGTGATCCCTACGGCGACCCTTTCTCCGGCGGCAGACAAATGAACTGTCACTTTGCCACCCGTTTTGTGGATGAGAGCGGTCAATTTCTCGATTTGAAAAACCGTTACAATATTTCCTCCGACATCGCACCGACCGGCGGACAAATGGCGCGCGGCCTGGGACTGGCTTTCGCCAGCAAAAAGTTTCGGGAAATACCTGCACTATGCGGCGACCTGAGCGACAATGGTAATGAGGTCGCTTTTGTTACCATCGGCGACGCCTCCACATCGGAAGGCGCCTTTTGGGAAACTATCAATGCCGCCGGCGTGACGCAGGTGCCGCTTGCTGTAAGTGTTTGGGACGATGGTTATGGTATTTCTGTGCCCAAAAAATACCAAACCACCAAGGAGAGTATCAGCGAGGTGCTGGCAGGTTTTGAGGCCGATTCAAACCAGGATACCAACGGCATCCGGATTTATAAAGGAAAAGCCTGGGACTACCCCGGCCTCTGCCAGATGTACCGCGATGCCATCGATGAAATGCGCGTCACACATCGCCCGGCCTTGTTTCATATTCAGGAGGTAACCCAGCAACTCGGCCACTCTACCAGTGGCGACCACCGCCGGTATAAAAGTCCGGAGCGCCTTCAATTTGAAGAAACATTTGACTGCAACCGCCGCATGGCCGAGTGGATGGTTGATAACGGGCTGGCAAGTACGGAAGAAATTGAAGCCATAAAAAAAGAGGCCAAACGCCAGGCAGGCGAAGCCGCTCAACGCGCTTTCCGTGCTTACCACGACAAGGTCGCAGCGCTCAAGAACCGCCTGGTCGGTATTTTGCAAGGAATGCAGGCCAATGACTTCGTGGAAATTTTGCAGCAAAAGAAAGAGCCTTTGCGCTATGAATTGTTACAAATAGCCCGGCGCGCACAGCAAAATACAGCGACGCAACATCCTGATTTGTCTGCCTTTATCGAAAACGAGCAATCCGAAGGTTCCACCATTTTTTCCGACCACCTGCTCAGCCAGTCGCCCCGTTCGCCAATGAAAGTGCCGGTTGAACAGGCACAATACTCCGAACAGTCGCCGCTCAAGGACGGCTATGAAATTCTGAACGCTTGCTTCGATGCCAACTTCGAACGTTCGCCCGACATTTTTGCCTTTGGTGAAGACGTGGGTCATATCGGCGATGTGAACCAGGGTCTGCGCGGTATGCAACAGAAATACGGCATCGAACGGGTATTCGACACCGGTATCCGCGAATGGACGATCATGGGTCAAGCCATCGGTCTGGCCATGCGCGGCTTGCGTCCCATCGCCGAAATCCAGTACCTCGACTACCTGCTCTACGGCCTGTCGCCGCTCTCCGACGATCTCTGCACCCTGCGCTGGCGCTCCAACAACCAGCAAGCCGCTCCGGCGATCATTCGCACGCGCGGGCACCGGCTGGTGGGCGTCTGGCATGCCGGCTCGCCCATGGGCATGATGCTTGGCTCTCTGCGCGGCATGCACGTGTGCGTACCCCGCAACATGACCCAGGCCGCGGGCATGTACAACACCCTGCTCCGTGGCGACGACCCGGCCATTGTGGTGGAAGTACTCAACGGCTATCGTTTTAAGGAAGTGATGCCCGACAACATCGGCACATTCACCGTGCCCCTGGGGCAACCCGAAATTTTGCGCGCAGGAACGGATGTGACCGTCATCACCTATGGCGCCTGTGTCCGTATTGCCGAGGAAGCCGCCGATTTACTCGCTGCAAAAGGTATTTCCCTCGAAATTGTGGACGTACAAACCCTTTTGCCCTTCGACCTGAACGGTGTTTGTGTGGAAAGCCTGAAAAAAACAAACCGGGTGGTATTTCTCGATGAAGATTTTGAAGGCGGCGCATCGGCTTATATGCTCCAGCAGGTGTTGGAAAAACAGGGCGGCTACCGCTGGCTCGATTCCGCTCCGGCCACGCTCTGCGCCCGGCCACACCGCCCTGCCTACGGACAAGACGGTGATTACCACTCCAAACCACAGGTGGAAGACCTGGTGGATGTGGTAACGGGAATCATCAGGGAAGCAGGCGGTTGATGGGTTTTTGGGAGGGCAAACGCAACAAAACCAGGCATTTGCAGATCAATTCATCCCGGATTAACTCGTTTTACTTTTTATTTTTTTCGACAACGCATGATCAAACTCTCTGCCATCTCGACCAAAGCGCCGAAGGGCGTGGATAAAAAAGACCTGAAAGAAGAAACAGCCCGCCTGGTTGAGCGCCTGGGCGAATTGCACCACCTGATGTATGCGCAGGAAAAATATTCCATGCTTATTATTTTGCAGGGCATGGACGGCAGCGGGAAAGATGGCGCGGTGCGCAACGTGTTTCATCAGTGTACCATCGCCGGTCTGGATCTGGTGAGTTATAAAAAGCCGACGGAGGAAGAATTTGCGCACGATTTTCTGTGGCGCGTACACAAATGGGTACCGCAAAAAGGCATGACGACCATTTTTAACCGCAGCCACTATGAAGATATTCTCATCCAGCGGGTACACGGCTGGATTGATATGGAACGTGTAAAAAAACGCATGGCCGCCATCAACGCTTTCGAGGATCTGATCCAGTTTGATAACAACACCCTGGTCTTCAAGTTCTACATGCACATTTCACAGGAAGAACAGGGTATCCAGCTGCAGCAACGCCTCGACGATCCTTCCAAGTTCTGGAAACACAACGATGGCGACTGGGAAGAGCGGAAACTTTGGGACAAATACATGGAAGCCTACGAGTACGCCATCAACGAAAGCACGACGCCCTGGCATATTTGTCCGGTTGACAACCGTTGGTACCGCGATTATTTCATGGCAAAAACCATTGTGGAGCGCCTCGAAAAACTGGATATGCAATTGCCGCAACGCCCGGCGAAGTAATGCCGCTTAATGCCGCCTGCCGCCTGCAGGATTGGGGTAGTAGCGATTGGGTTCCACATTCCTGCCAAAAAACTTGTAGCGAACAAAAACCTGCGCCCCGTAGGTGGTCATGCGCGAACTGCGCACAATTTTGTCGGTGAGATCAAGTTCATAAAAACCTTCTACCCCTACACTCCAGCGGTAGTACCAGTCAATGGTACGGGCAAATCCCAAGCGAATAGTAAATAAATCGCCTGATGGCCGGCCAAGCGGTTTGACCGGCGCGAAAAACTGCGCGGCATTCTCCCGCGCCTCGTCGTTGCCAATGCTGTTTACAATTGTATTGGCGCCAAATCCATAGTCTCTGACAACATATTTGTAGCCGCCGAGAAAGGAAAAATACCAGGTACTGTCGGAAATATAAAAATCCTTGCCCAATCCGGCCGTAACGGAATAAGCCGAGCGGGTATAAGACGACGGCGACGACATGGCCTCGCCCAGCACCTTGATCGGCCAGTCGCGATACGTAAGTTGGGCCGAAAAGCCCATTCTGGGTTGCGTATAGCGGTCATTGATCTGATAGGTTTCCAGAAATTCTTCCCAGCTGTAATCGTCCTGACCGCCATGAGAGATGGCGACAAAATCGTACAGGTTGTAGAGGGGCGTCGTGCGGAAATCGGTTTTATGCAACAACTCAGAATAACCGCCATTCATGCTGACATTGAGATGCAGGTATTTGAGTTGGGCAAAACTGAATTGGGATAGCAGCAAGAAAGCGGCGAGAACAGCGTATTTCTTTTGCATAGTGTATGGGATATGGTGAACGGTTAAACGATCCACCGAGAGCGCAGTCGGATTAACCTGCGCGTCGTGAGACGCAAAAGGCGAGCGAAGTTACAACGCACTTTTGTTTCCGGGTCAAAAACCTTTTCTACATCTTCAGAAACGTCATTTTCCTGCCTTTTCTCTTCGAATAAAATAACCCGTATGATTTACCGTCTCCCATAGGCCGTCTCCCGTCCACCGTAAGCCGTCCGCCATTTTGTAAACAAAACCTTAATACAATTTCTTAGGGTTTCGTTAAAAAGGGGGTTAAAATGGAATATTAGATTCCTGCCCGGCATTTATGCATCGTCTGTTTTTGCGGACAAAAACCATTCCTTATCGTTTCACCATTTCAATCATTTCATTCGGTTATGAAAAACGCAATTTTGAACCTCGCTGCTTTTTTGATGCTGGCCTCCGCCTTCGGCGCATGCAAAAAGGAAATCACTTTCAAAGATCAACTCGTCGGGCAATGGAAATCGGTGCAGGTCAATGTAGGCGACACCGACGCGACCACCTCCTACGCTTTCGATCTGAACCTGGAAAGCAGCCTGGAATTTGATCTCGACGTTACTTCCGTCGTGCCGTTCACCGGCACGGTAACCCAATCGTACAGCGGCGACTGGGAGGAAAATGAAGACAAAAAGGACGTGACGCTGCGCTATTCCAACGGCGATGAAAAAACATGGGATGTGATTTCGATTTCAGAAACGCTCATGACTGCCGAACTCATTGAAAACAACATTCGCTATCAGGTAAAATTTGAGCGGCAATAACCAGCGCTCACCGGAACGCTTTTGTCGGCGGCAACACAGCCTTGTGCGGTGTTGCCGCTTTTTTTATCCAAAAGATCGTGATTGGTGAAAAAGCCGGCTATGTGAGAGGCAATAAAAAAGGGATTGCCGGTGAAGGCAACCCCTTTTTTATGCTTGTTACGCCTTTCAAACAGATGGAAATACAGGCCGGTTGCGCAAGGCCAATCCTTCGTGTATTTCGTTGATGGTGATGTCGAGGTGAGAAGCATCATGTACGCATTCTCCGTTGACAATCAGCAATATTTGAGGCGATTCGTGTTGTACTGAAAAGGTTTCCGCTACTTGAAGCGATACCGCGCGATGTTGAATTACATCCAGAAAATACGGCGTCAATTCGTCGGCATCAAAAGGCCAGTCGTCTTCAAGCCGGTATTGTGCGATATGGCAAATTTCGCAGCGATGGCTATGCTTGAAAATCAGGCAAGGCGCTTCATGCGAACGCTCCACAATTTGCCCGATCATTTCGTGATTATCGAGCGAAATCCATACAGGTTTCATGATTTACAGGTCGGCGCCGGGGCAGCCATAGCCGCGGTGGCAGGATTCGAGCAGGAAAAGTGCGGCCACGAAGGCGAGTGCGAGAAATTTTTGCCAATTTTTCATGATAAAAATGCTTGATTGCTGAGTGAATGACGATGGTTTTTTATCAACCGGATAATTTGGGCGTAGAAACGGCTGAGTTTCCGGCTTATTGTTTGCAAAGCTTGTGCCAGCCTGAATTTCCGGTGCAAAATTAGTAAAAAAGCGCAAGGCAACAGAATATTTGTCGCACAGCGGCCAAAATACAGGTCTTAATCAGGATAATATTCGCCTCAAGCGGCAACCGGCTTTTAAAAATTAATTCTTAAACGTTTCTATTGCCCGCAGGTTCACCCGCCTCCGCGTTCGAGGATTTTTCTTTCTATATATTCTACAAACCAGCCCGGCACTTCTTCTACGTACAAGGTTAAATCATGCCCGTCGCTTACTTCCGCCACCCAGGTCAGCACTTCGGTATTATCAAATAAAAAAGCGCGGTCGCTGATCTTGATGGCGTCGTACAGTATTTCCAGCGATCGAAAATAACGGTTATGTATTTTCTCTACCGGTACGTTGTGGCCGCCTAGTTTTACCCGGTTTTGCACCCGTACCTGATTGATCAGCGGGCTTTCCGTGGCAACAAAATACAAATACACCCGGTAACCCAGCGACTTGGCATATTGCATCATATCGAGTTTCTGGCGGGCCGACATGACGGTTTCGGTGGAGAAAGAAATCCCGTTTTCCATCATCCGGGTGCGCAGGTACTCGGCAAAAATGGCGGCATGATACGAGTTGAAATCATCGCCCGACAAAACAAGGCGATTTTGCGTTACATGAAAAGGAGGAAAGGTTCGGCTGCGCTCGAAGGTGGATTACAACAAAAAACGCTGCAAATCGTCGGCATCCAACTGAATACCGGTTTGCATTGCATCAAAAAAGCCGTCCTCCCGGATGGCTCGTTCGATCTCGTCGGCATTGACAAAAAAGCCGTAATGAAGATGAAATTGCTCGGTGACGTGTTTTACGAGCGTGGACTTACCCGATCCGTTAGGGCCGGCAAATATTCGGAGGCGTTTTGTTGCCATCAGGGCATTTCTAATTTCTGCCCGCTCAACAGGCGGGGTCGGCGCGTCAACTTCCCAATTTTGCGGCGGTGTTTGCCGCCGCGAGTCAGTTTGATCAGGTTGTCGCCCTCCACGGTTACTACCGGCAAGTTTGCCTTTTCCGCTTTTGCAAGCGCCGCTTCGGAAATACGCCTGGCATTTCTAAAAATGATGCCTTCTTTGCCGTCTTCCGAACAGAAGTACAGTTTGATAGATTCGATCCAGGACATATATGGGAAAATTTAGTGATTCTGTTGCAAAAGTAACGAATTATTCAGCGTCGTGTTCCCGTCGGTGAATAATAATTTGCAAATTTTTGGTCAAAATTCGTCGCGGATCATTTCAAGGATGCGTTGCATTTCGGTTTTCCAGTCGCGGTTGCTGCCTACAAAATGGTTGTGCATAAAACTGAATATCAATACTTTACCACTATTGCAACGCACATATCCACTCAAACAATGCACCCCGCTCATGCTCCCGGTTTTGGCAAAAACATACGCCTTGCCATTTTCGCCCGCGTACCAGTCTTGCAAGGTTCCCTGCACCCCGCCGGCAGGAAACAGTGGTAACAAACGTTCGGGGGGCTGCATTTTCCACATTCGATGCAGCACCTGCGACAGGTCGAGCGGCGATACCAGGTTGTAGCGCGACAGCCCGGAACCATCCACCCAGCGCGGCCGCTGCGGCAACTGCCAAACACTGTCGAGCATCCATTGCATCAGGGTATCCTGTTGTAACAAACCCCATTTTTCTCCCGCACAGGCCAGCAGCAACTGTTCGGCCACAAAGTTGTCGCTCTGATACATCATGCGCCGAAGCACCGTATCCAGCGGCGTTGAGTAAAACGTTTTCCAGTTCCTGCGCTCACCATTCCGCAATTCGCCCACCGCCCTTTTCAGTGTATCGGAGAGCAGCCGCGCCGGATTCGGATTATAAACAGGCAAAATCGCATCGGCTGTTTGTACCGATTCAGGAATCATCCAAACATTGTTATGCTCGGTCCGTGTGATACCGTTCAGTCGTTCGGGCGCACCGGGGCGTTGAAATACGACATTGGGTTGAAAAAAAGGCGGTTCAACCCGCGCGTCGGTTCTGTTGAGCGTCAACCGGATGGCATTTCCATACAGCGGCATGGCACTCCGTTCCACCTGGTAATCCTCGTTGTAGTCGTCCCAGGCCCAGCCGGCGCCGAAACGCGGTTCATCAAATGCCCGTTCATCATAAAAAAGTGAATAGCGCGTATTGCGCAAAATTTTCCACCAGGGTTGCCAGGCTGCAAAATCGGGGTGTAAAAAAGCAGGATCAGCGGCGCCCCTGAAAATTAATGAATCACCTGCGTAGACATAGTGCACCCCCGGCACCGAGTCGCGTAATATTTCCAGACAGGTCGCCAGCGTAAGGATTTTCACATTAGACGCCGGCGTGAAATACCGATCGCCCTGAAAATCGGCCAAAACTTTTCCAGCAAGCGGCTCCATCAGTACAAAGCCGGTAAAAGCGCGGGAAAAAACCGGCGAACGCAGCACCTCCCGCTCAATTTTCCGGCCTTTGCGCCATTCCCTGCCTTTAAAAACTGCACAGGAAGCAAGCAGGAATACACACAACAGGCTAAAAAGCAATCGGTATAATTTCATGGAATAATAAACTGTCGCCCGGCGCCAAAACCGGGTATTTGTAAGAAATAAAGCCCGGCACGACAATCTGACAATGGAAACTCAAAGCGGGACTGCCCCTGCAACAGCAGCGCTGTTTGCAGCAACCGACCATTCGTATCAAACACCCGGCAATAGGCATTTCGTTCCAATGGTCTTTCTGTGAAAAACTTTACCTGACACCCGGCAAGCGGATTGGGTGCGATGGAAAAATGCTGAACAAAGCCAGCATCCGGCGCTTCCCGATACGGAGCCGTTAAAAATTCATAGGCGCCGGCATCGGGCGAAGCGCCGGAAGCCCAGCGAGCCGTGTGCGACATCGGATGCAGATAGGCATATTCTGCAGCCAGGCTGACACTGTCAAAACTACCGGGATCCGTCCCGGCATCCACACACGAAGCCTGGGCAGTGGGCCAGTAATCGTACAAATCGGGATTGCTCAACTGGCCTGCCGCGATGGTGTTGTGGTAAATATTATGGCTGGAGTCAAGGCTTGTCGTTGTGCCCTGCAGGAGCGTGCCGGGGCCCAGAAAAAGGTTGTTGACTAATTTTACCAGCGTCGTGGCATTTGAAAACTGTACGAAACGGC
Source organism: Saprospiraceae bacterium (assembly GCA_033762055.1). Taxonomy (GTDB): domain Bacteria; phylum Bacteroidota; class Bacteroidia; order Chitinophagales; family Saprospiraceae; genus M3007. The sequence continues at coordinate 1,293 of JANRLZ010000089.1, read as the reverse complement.
CGGCCGGGCGTTTGTTCAGCACCGTATTGTGCGAGAGGATAATTTGTTGTTCCGGATGGTTCTGGTTTTCCAAGGCGAAAGAGATAATGCCGCCGTTTTGTGAATTGGCCGATTGTTCGATGATGTTGCCAATCAGCATCGCCCGACCGCCGTTGGGGAGGTCAACCTCATAACTTCCGTCGCCGGATTCACCCGTTAAGCGATTGTAGTACAGATAATTAAATCGCGCCCGGCTTTTGACCAAATGTCCGACATGCGCATCGTGCGAATAACAAAACCGCATGGTCAGGCTGTTGACGGCGCCTACATAAATATTGTGCGAATACCCGTCGCCATAGCCGTTAAAAGCAAACTCGCAGGATTCGAACACATAGTCGCTCACTCCATCGTTGGCAGTCAGAATACCCATTTCGTTGTGATGAAAATAGCAGCGCCGGAGCGTCAGGTGTTTGCCCTCCTGCCGAATGCCTGCGCCGTTATGGTCGGGCACCTGACAACCCGAAAATTCGATGCCTTCAACGGTACAGTTATCCCCCTTGATGACCCAGATGGCCTTGCCTTCGGCGTAATTTCCGGCCGCTGCCAGATGGGCATAAACGCCGCCGACACTTCGGATGAGCAGATCGTCGGCAAACCATTTGGCCACATCACCCGAATACAAGCCGGCGTCAATTTCTACCGTATCACTATCGGCAACCAGAGCGGCTACGGCCGATGGCGATGTATAAATGCGGGTGGGGCCCACCTGCCAGATTTTGGCATGCAGCCCGGCGCCATGAACCAGCGCCAGCAACAGAACGAGGTATTTCATTGGGCAAAAATAAGCAGGGAGCAGCAAAATCGGGCGTACGTTGCTGCGGGTTGATAAATGAAGATGTGGAAAACGAAATGGAATGAAATGCAGCGAGGCTTGCTACATTTGCCGACCCATGGCAAGAACAAAAAAAGACGGAACCACCGGCACCCAGAGCAGCGGCGCAACGACGCCGCTGATGCAACAGTACGTACAAGTCAAAACCAAATATCCCGATGCCGTACTGCTGTTTCGCGTGGGCGATTTTTATGAAACCTTTGGAGAAGACGCCGTAAAGGCTAGTCGCGCGCTGGGCATCACACTCACCAGTCGCAACAATGGCGGCTCCGACATCGAACTGGCAGGATTCCCCTACCACGCCCTCGACATGTACCTCCCGCGGCTGGTCAGGGCCGGTTACCGGGTCGCCATTTGCGAACAAATGGAAAAACCGGTACCAGGCAAGGTAGTTCGCCGCGCCGTTACGGAGGTCGTCACCC
>JANRLZ010000088.1:0-14847 GCA_033762055.1 Saprospiraceae bacterium | reverse complement strand
AACTCGCCCGCCAGCAGGCGGAGGCGGATCTCTGTTGATTTGAGATTGAAAAGCACCAGATCGCGGCGTGAGAGCGCCTGTTCGAGGGTGTTTTGTGCAATTTGGGGTTCAAGGCCGTTGGTGGTGCCCACCCGGAAGCGTTCGGTGCTTACCTGTAGATTTTCGCGCGCAATACGCACGTTTTCTTCCTCGATTCCCAAAATTTGTTGCTGACTTTGGTAAACGGCCAGCTGGTTGTCGAGTTCCGTTTCCAGCAGCATACGCTGGTTATCAAGCCGAAGACCCGATTGCTGGGCCGCTACCTGTGCTGTTTCGACTTGTCGTTTAAAATTCCCGCCGGCGTAAAGAGGGATAACCAGTCCGGCGCCGATGGTCAGACCGGCCTGCGTATTGCTGACCGTAAATCCGGCGCCATTGTCAGAGCGTACGGCATTGAGTTGGCTGTTGGCCGTGATCCGAGGGCGATTGAGGGCTCGGTTTTCGTCTACAGTTATGGCAGCAATATCGGCTGATTTTTGCAGGGAAAGCAGGGTAGGGTTGTTGGATAAAATCTTTGTTTTAAGCGCATTGCCGTCGGGGGTATAAGTGATATTCAGGGTTTCATCCACCTGAAAAGCAGTTTCGGCCGGGCGTACAAGCAGTTGATTGAGCGTACGTTTGGCATTTGCCGTGGCGGCTTGCTGCAAGACGAGGTCGGAGCGTCGTTGGTTGAGGTCAATGCGGGCTTGCAGCGCGTCGGTTTGAGCGGCGAATCCGGCGGCCAGGCGGGCTTCAGCGATGCGGAGGCGTTCTTCGTTCAGGGTAATTACCTCTGCCAGCGCGCGTTCCTGCAAGCGTCCGCGTACAATTTCATAGTAGGCCTGCAATACGGTGGCGGCGGTTTGTTGTACCGTTGCCTGAAGGTTGGTTTTGCCCAGTGCTTCCAGTTCTTCCAGCCGTTTTTTTGTTATCTGCATGCGTCGGCCATCGAAGACCGTCCAGCTGAGTTGTACCCCCACATTGGCGGTATTGAAGGGGGCGCCCAGGGCATTGAATTCGTTGCCGTTGGCCAGGCTTTGTTGAAAAGCGCTGAGCGTGAAGTTTTCATTTGCTACAAAATTGACATTGGGAAGCATGCCAGCATTGCCGCGTGTGTTGTTGAGGCGTGCAATTTCGGCATCGGCCTGACTAATCCGGATACCATAGTTGTTTTCCAGTGCAATTCTTACTGCTTCTTCCGAACCGAGCAGCGGATCGGCGGGGTTTTGAGCAAAAAGAGTGGTTTGGGCCAATAGGGCAAGCAGAAAAAGGGGGGCAAAAAGATGTTTCATGCAGAATATAGTACCCAGTAAACTTAGTTGTTTGTCGAAGCAAACAGCATTCAGACGGGTCAGTTTAATTTTTTTTAAAAAAGTGTTTGGTTTTATAAAAACGACGTCGGACATTTGCAGCCGCTTTTGCAAAGGGCGCATAGCTCAGTCGGTTCAGAGCATCTGCCTTACAAGCAGAGGGTCGGAGGTTCGAATCCTTCTGCGCCCACAAAGCCTTCCCACGGGAAGGCTTTTTTTATGCCTGTTCGTGATAGGCGTGGTACTCACCCGAACTCACGCGCAGCAGCCATTCTTCATTTTCCAGGTACCATTTTGCCGTTTGTCTGAATCCTTCTTCTGCCCGGATGGAAGGTTGCCACCCCAACTCGTTTTTCAATTTGGAAGCGTCTATGGCATACCGCCGATCATGGCCGGGGCGATCTTTAACAAATGTAATCAACTGCCGGGAAGCGCCTTTTTCACGGCCCAGCAATTCGTCCATGATATCACAAAGCGTACGCACAAGGTCAATGTTTTTCCATTCGTTGTTGCCGCCGATATTGTACGTTTCTCCGTTTCGCCCCTGATGAAAAATACGGTCAATTGCCGAGGCATGATCCTTTACCCACAGCCAGTCGCGGGTGTAAAGTCCATCGCCATACACCGGAAGCGGTTTTTCTTCCCGAATATTTTTGAGCATCAACGGGATCAGTTTTTCCGGAAAATGATTGGGGCCGTAGTTGTTGCTGCAATTGGACAACACCACCGGTAAATCATACGTATGAAAATAAGCCCTGACAAAATGATCGCTCGCTGCTTTTGATGCCGAATAAGGCGAACGCGGATCGTAGCGCGTTTCTTCCGTAAAAAAACCTTCTTCCCCCAGAGAGCCATACACCTCGTCGGTGCTGACGTGATAAAAACGTTTGTCTTGCAGGGCATTTCCCCACAAATTGCGAGCGGCGTTGAGCAGGTTGACCGTACCCAATACATTGGTTTCAACAAATGCGATGGGATTGGAAATAGAACGATCCACGTGGCTTTCTGCGGCAAGGTGGATGATGCCTTCCGGACGGTATTTTTCAAAAATTTCCTTTACGCATGCCGCATCCCGGATATCGCATTTTTCAAACGCGTAATTCGATGCGTGTTCTACATCAAGCAGATTTTCAAGATTGCCGGCATAGGTAAGCGCGTCAAGATTGACTATTTGATAGGTTGGGTAATGTTGCACAAAGTGCCGCACCACATGCGAACCGATAAAACCGGCTCCTCCGGTAATGAGAAGCGTTTTTGCTTTTGTCATATTGATAAAAATTCGTTGTTGAGTGCCTTGTTTTTCAGATGGGAATGGTCTTTTTTCAGTTTTTAAAAACTTTTCCGTCCTTCATCACAAACACGACGCGGGTCATGGCACGAATATCCTCTACCGGGTTGCCTTCTACTGCGACAATATCAGCCAGTTTACCCGCCTCGAGGCTGCCAATCCGGTCATTCATCCGTAACAATGTAGCCGCTTCGATCGTGGCCGAACGCAAAATATCCATATTTTTCATGCCCGCTTCCGCCATCAACGCAAATTCCAGGTTGTTTTTTCCATGTGGAGAGACGCCGGAATCGGTGCCAAAAGCAATTTTTACCCCTTTTTGATAGGCTTTGCCGGCAGTTGCCTTGAGTTGTGGACAAATTTCAATGGCCTTTTTGCGCACGACTTCCGGGAAAAACCCTTTGGCATATAAAGCACTGTCGCTTACCGCCTGACCGGCTGTCAGTGTCGGAATGAGGTAAGTACCTTTCCGAACCATCGCTTCCATGGTGCTTTCGCTCATGAAAGTACCATGTTCAATGCTCACCACCCCGGCCTCAACGGCCCGGCGCATACCCTCGTCGCCGTGCGCGTGTGCGGCTACTACCACCCCCAAATCGGCGGCTGTTTGCACAATTACATTCAATTCATCCTGTGCGTAATGCGGCAACCGCCCGTCGCGCGCCAGCGACAAAACGCCCCCTGTGGCGCATACTTTGATGCAGTCGGCGCCAAGTTTGATTTGCTCGCGCACAGCGGCCCGGCATTCGTCGGGTCCATCTGAAATTCCCATTTCCGGTCCCGGCGGATCAAACAAATCCCAGCGGGCGCCGGTGGTCGCATCGCCGTGCCCGCCGGTAATGCTGAGCGAACGACCGGCTGTAACAATACGCGGCCCCACTGCCCATCCGTTGTTGATGGCATTGCGCAAAGCGATGTTGACGCCCGTGCCACCGAGGTCGCGCACTGTGGTGAATCCAATCTCAAGCGTACGACGCGCATACACGGCAGCCCGATAGGCGATATCGGGCGCGTTGAGTACATAACGTTCGTTGTACGAGCTTCTGCTTTGCTCCCATTCGATGTGCACATGACAGTCGATGAGCCCTGGCAACACCGTTTTATCTGTTAAATCCACGGCTTCTGCGCCGGTTGGCGGCGTCAGATAACCGCGCTCTATCCGAGCAATCCGGTTGCTTTCCACCACGATCGTCGCCTGCTCAATAACATCCCCTTTCATGGGCAAAACACGACCACAATGGAGATAGGTCGTTTGAGATGGCAGGTTTTTTGTAAATAAACCAATGAAAATCAGGAGTTGAAGGATGCGCATGGTGCTGATTTAAAGTGTAAAACTACGCTGGTGCGCTGAATTCCCATTCACCCGCTGACATTACAACTGATTGCAGGAGGTCTTATGTAGATGTTTTCCAAATTTCTTTGGTCAAAAGCGCTTTACAAAGGCGTGACACTCAACGGAAAACCCTCAAGGTACTTTTGCCGTATCATAAATGACATTTATCGCGACAGATTTTATTTCTGTCTTCAGTTTACACCGGACTCAATTCATGCTCGACGGTTATCACATCCTAACGCTAACACACCGTGACGCTTCGCTTGACTCATTAGCCAACGCTATTGCGCCCGCAGAATGCATATCGGAGGCCTTGCAGCATTTAAAATCCGAATTGGGCTGGGAAGAGTTGTTTTATCTTGCCACCTGCAACCGAGTCACCTGCGTTTTTTATTCGCAGGAACCGCTCGATGAACGCACGCCTATCCGCTATCTTGAAACACTGCGGCCGGAATTGCCGGCCGAAATCCTGAAAAAAACGGCTCAACAAATGCGCATTCTTCATGGCGCCGACGCCGTTGGCCACCTGCTGGAAGTCGCCGCTTCGATGGACAGTTTAGTGGTAGGCGAGCGGGAAATCATCCGTCAAATTCGCCAGGCGTATGAGCAAAACCGCGCCTGGAACCTCACGGGCGATCATCTTCGTTTGCTGCTGGAATTTACCATCGAAACCGCTAAAGAAGTGTACACGCATACCGGCATTGGTCGCCGGGCGCTGTCGGTAGTGGCGCTGGCGTTTGGTGAAATGCAAAAAAACGCCTTGCGTCCCGATGCGCGCATTTTGATGGTAGGCGCCGGCGACACGAATGCCTTGTTTGCCAAATTCCTTGTCAAAGCCGCGTTTAAAAACGTAACCATTTTCAACCGTACATTTGAAAAAGCCCGTCAGATTGCCGATGCCAACGGCTGGCGGGCTTTTCCATTGGATGAGTTACCCTATTTCTCGGAAGGCTTCGACGCACTGATCGTTTGTACCGGCGCTACCCATGCCCTCATTACTCCCGCTCTTTTTGAGCAATTACTCGTCGGCGAGACCGGGCCAAAAGTGGTGGTAGATTTATCCATACCACACAATGTGGCACGCCAAACGGTGTTGCAGTTTCCGATGCAATACATTGAAATTGAAAGCCTTAAAGAAACCGCGCACCAAAACCTCGCTTACCGTGAAAAAGAACGAACCCGTGCTGAATCCTTGATTCAGGATCGCGTTTACGCATTCCGAGACCGCTGGCACGAGCGACAGGTAGAACGTTCTTTGGCTCATATTCCGGCAGAAGTCAAAGCAGTAAAAGAACGCGCGCTGCATACGGTTTTTGGCGACGAATTTGCCCGCCTCGACCCCGCTACACAGGATTTGGTGCAACGCATGTTGGGTTACATGGAAAAAAAATGTGTGGCCATTCCGATAAAAGCCGCCAAAGCAGTAGCGCTGCGGGGCGCTAAAAAACGCCAGACACTATCTTTGCCGGCATGAACATTGCCATCGTCGGCGGAGGCGCCGCCGGCTTTTTTGCCGCCATCACCTGTGCCGAAACCAATCCGGATTGCCGGGTTACCTTGTTTGAACGCGGAAAAAATGTGCTTGAAAAGGTGCGCATAAGTGGCGGCGGTCGCTGCAATGTAACCCATGCTTGTTTTGATCCGCGCGAACTGGTAAAATTTTACCCGCGCGGCAGCCGCGAATTGCTGGGGCCTTTTTTGCAGTTTGGGCCGGCGCAGACCATCGAATGGTTCGAACAGCGCGGTGTTGCACTCAAAACCGAGTCCGACGGACGAATGTTTCCGCAAACCGATGATTCCCAGACTATAGTAGATTGCCTTCAACGTGCCGCAAATCGGGCAGGGGTTCAGATGCTTACCAGTGCACGGGTAGACAAAATATTCCGCCGGCCTTCCGGAGAATGGGAGTTGCAACTCCCTCAACATCCTGCGAAAAATCTTTCTTTCGATAAAATTATGATCGCCAGCGGCAGCAACCCGGCTGTGTGGGAAATGCTGCGAGCTTTGGGGCATCAGATTGTTTCACCGGCGCCATCGCTGTTTACGTTTAATACCAAGGATACCCGACTGCGCGATTTGGCGGGTGTTTCGGTTTCCCGCGTCAAATTGCGGGCAATCGGCACCCCCTGGAGCGCGGAAGGCCCTTTGCTGGTGACGCACTGGGGACTAAGCGGCCCCGCTATTTTGCGGGTTTCGGCCTGGGGTGCCCGCGATTTATTGGCCATTGACTACAAGTTTTCACTGGAAATCAATTTTCTGCCGGAAGTGAACAGGGAGGAAGTCCTGCAATTTTTGCAAAAAAATCGCCAGGAACAAGGGAGGAAACAGATATCGGCCCATCCACTTTTTGGCCTGCCTGCCCGGCTTTGGCAACGTTTGACGGAAGCTGCGGGCATTGCAACGGAACGACGCTGGGCAGACCTGGATAAAAAAATGATGGTTGCGTTGCAGGATCAATTATGCGCAGCCACGTTTCAAATTACCGGAAAAAGCACCTTCAAGGAAGAATTCGTTACAGCCGGCGGCGTTTCGCTGAAGGAATTGAATTTCAAGACTTTCGAGAGTCGGATTTGCCCTCATTTATTCATAGCCGGCGAAGCGCTGGATATAGATGCCATCACCGGCGGGTTCAATTTTCAGGCAGCCTGGACCGGCGGCTGGCTGGCCGGAAAAGCCATGGCGGGTGAATAAGCCCCTGTCTCAACAAGTCTATTCAAAAACCACTTCCACCACATCTTCCACTTTTAAGCCGAACAACGTGGCGGCGCGGCCCATGTTGACTGCAATTTCGAGGAAGCCGGCCGTATTGAACAGGCAGAGGGGTTCACCGACAGCCACATCGCAGTAGTTACCGGATAGTTGGGTAACGGGGTCATTGCGTTTGAAATAGAGTGAAAAAGGTCGCCCGTTGGCCGTTTGTTCAAACACTTCGCGCCGGATATTGACAACGACGTTGTCGAAATTATCCACATGAATCACGGTACCCCGGATACGGGTCGGCGTAATCACCGGCTGGATGCTGATACGTTCGAGCAGGGGCGCTGCGTGTTCGCCGAGGGTCTCGAAGGTTTGACCGGCACTGAGGTGGGCAACCGCTTGAGCGAATACGTTTTTTACGGCAAAATGCTCGGAAGCAATGGCGGGCAGGGTACGCAGTTCCGACTGCTCGATGTGTGGAAAAAGGAGGGAAAGCAACCCGTTGTCGGGCGCGATAAAAAAATGTCCTTCATGGCGGGCCGCCACAAAACGAAATTCCGGCTGATACACACAATTTACCCCGATCAGGTGTATGCTGCCGACCGGAAACTCGCGCCACACATTGGCCAATACAAAAGCGCCGCGTACAATGTCGAAGGGTGCTATGTCGTGCGATATATCGACCAGCCGGATGTCAGGCGATAATCGCAGCAGCGCGCCTTTGAGTGCGCCTACGTAAAAATCCTGCGTTCCGAAATCGGTGGTGAGGGTGATAAATGGCATGGGTTTGGATGGATCGGGAATAAATGTGCGTTGATTTAACGGGGCGTTTGAAACTCTCCGGTACAAATTTCTGTTTTCAAACTTTGCCGGCAATTCCTTAGTTTTGTGGGCAGTAATAATTCATTCAAATCGAGCATGGAGGCGCGTTTTGATCGATAACAGGTAAATTTTACTGTTTTCGCCGCCTACCTCCCGCTGCTGTAAAACTCCGAGGGTAAAAATTTGAGCGAAATCATTCTCACCATCGAGGGCATTGACCCACTCGAACTTTTTGGCGAAAACAACGCAAAGTTAAATCTTTTGCGCAAAGCCTATCCGGATGCCACCATTACCTCGCGTGGTAACAGCCTGAAAATCACCGGCGAAAAGAAAGACGCACAGGCGGCCAAATCCAAATTTGAAATGATGGCCCGCTACCTGCGTGAACACCGCGAATTACCTGTCCAAACCGTGGAAGACCTGCTCGGCGGCGAAAATCCGTTCGAAGTGCGTATCCCGGTCAACGGCGACGGCTCGGGCGGCAATGTTATTCTATATGGTCGGGAAGGCCGCCCCATCAAGGCCAAAACCCGCAACCAGAAACACATGATCGAGGTGTGCGACACCAACGACATCCTGTTTGCCTTGGGGCCTGCCGGTACGGGTAAAACCTACACGGCGGTAGCGTTGGCGGTGCGCGCCCTGAAAAACAAATTGGTCAAAAAAATCGTGCTGACCCGCCCGGCGGTCGAAGCCGGCGAAAACCTGGGATTTCTGCCCGGCGACCTGAAGGAAAAAGTAGACCCTTACCTGCGCCCGCTGTACGACGCGCTGGATGATATGTTGCCCATGGAAAAACTCAATTTTTTTATGGAAAACCGCGTCATCGAGATTGCCCCCCTGGCATTTATGCGGGGTCGGACGCTCGACAACGCTTTTATCATTCTCGACGAAGCACAAAACGCCACCCCTTTGCAAATCAAAATGTTTTTGACACGCCTGGGGCCTTCGGCCAAGTGCATCATCACCGGCGACTTGAGCCAGATTGACCTGCCGCATCACCAGAAAAGCGGGCTGCGTCAAGCCATTGATATTCTGGCCGGAGTGGATGGTATTGCCACCATCCACCTGACGGCGGAAGATGTGGTACGCCACCGCCTGGTAAAAGAGATCATCAAGGCGTATGACAAGCTGGATGCTGAAGAACGCGCCCGCCGCGAGCGTCGTAAAGCCGAGCAGGAGGGCGAAAAAGCCGCGCCCGGCGAGGTGCCTGCCGCCAATTAATAAAGGTCGGTGTAACAGGGAGAAGGCTGCTACGGATGTGTCCGTGCAGCCTTCTCTTCTTTTCATAGCGAATCCGATTGTGTTTACTTAAAAATCTCGCGCAATTCAAGTGTGCCGGCATACTTGAGATGCGGGCAGGTTTGGGCGATTTTCAGGGCTTCTTCTGCGTTGTCGGCCTCGTAGAGGAAGTAACCGCTGAGCTCGTCGGGCGAGGGTTTCAGGGTGTGTTCCACGGTTTCGACCTTGCCCTTGTCGGCACGCAGGCGCCAGGCTTTGCCGTGCAGGGCTTCGCCGCCGGTCCAGCGTTCTTTTTTCAGGTCATTGATCCAGGCGCTGTATTCACGGAATTGTTGCGAAGGATCGGCCGGCGGTATGTCGTCGGCTTTTACAAGCAGGGCAAATTGGGGTTTTTCTATGCTTTTTTCGACAGGTGGTTGCGTTTTTTGGGTCCGACCGGCGGCAAAGCCGGCGCCGAGCAGCAAGACAGCAAATGCCAGGGCGCTGAGTATGCCCGGAACGGACGTGGTAAGCAAGGTTTTGGGAGTGGCGATCAGTGCATTGTTTTTCATAACTGTTACAATTTTAGTGCGGAGTGATGGAGGTGCTTTTTCTCCTGAAAACAGATTGAGGAGCCTGTTTTCGGAGAATTTATTTTCGTTGAATTCGTATTGTGCCATGATCTCAGGTTTTGGGTGATTCGTTTAAAAAATCCCGCAGCGCAGCACGCGCCCTGGAGAGTTGACTTTTGCTGGTGCCAACAGAAATCCCCAGCATTTCGGCAATTTCCTCATGCTTGTAACCTTCTGCGTCGTACAAAGTCAACACGGCGCGAAAGCCCGGCGGCAACATGGAAAAAGCTGTTTCCATATCCATTTTTTCATGCAACCAAACGGGAGTTTCCGTTTCGAACAATGCGACCTCGAATGGCAGGGAGCGTTCATTTTCAACGGTTTGTCTCCGCCATGTCTCTTGCGCTACCCTCACAACAAACCCCGACAGCCAGGTAGGCAAACTAGATTCCCAGCGAAAATCGGGCATGCGTTCTACCGCCCGCATCCAGGCTTCCTGCGTCCATTCTTCGGCCAGTATACGATTGCCGGCGCTCAGTCGCAGCGCCAGTCGCCACAAACGATCAGAATACCGCTGGTACAACCAACGGAACACGGTTTCATCGCGGGTCAGCAGGAACGTTTCAACCAACGCACGGTCGGCCCAATGTTTCAGGTGCATTTGCAAGTGAGTGACAAATGAAAGGCAAATGGTTGCATTGGTCCCAAAAAAAAGGCCCCAACCCTTTGGTTGAGGCCCTGCTTCCTGCTGTCGTGAGCGGAACAGCGTTCACCATTCTATTCGTTTCGGGAGCCCTACGGGTATTTTTGGCGGATGAAAAAAGTGATCCAAGGCAGCGGCTTCGAGCCGGCGGCGGAGTTCTTCAGAAACAGCCACATGGGGAAAAACATCCAGCCCCATCGGATCAAACGCGGTAAGTACATCCACACGAACCGAACGCAGATTGGTGAAAACGTCCTTGTCGTCCAGCCCGTCGGCCAAAGCTTCCAGGGTGATCTCGGCCTCACCGACAAGCATGATACTTTCTTCGTCGCTGTAACGATAAGCGACAATTTCGTGGATGACTTTTATTTGGTTTTGCGCATTTTCCGACATAACAGCGTAGATTTGCTTTGCCGGGACAAAAATAATTCCTTTTTATGGAATTAAAAAATAATATTCCATTTTTTGAATAAAAAATTCATATAGTGGAACGCAGCACATCGCACCGGCTATTTCTCAATTCAACGCATGAAACAAGGAGAAAAGTTGTTGATTCTGGTCAGGAGAGACACCCGGTCTTCCGAAGAGATTGCTGCGGCGATGGGGGTGGACAAATCCTATCTGCCCAAACTCTATAAATTGGAAAAACTGCCACCCAAACCCCTGAAAAAAGCGCAGGCGGTTTTTGGCGTTCCGTCGTCCTATTTTCTCGAAGATACAGCGGGAAAAAACCTGCTTTCCGAACCGCCTGCTGCCTATCCGCAACCGGTTTCCGATGCTGATTTACAACGTTTGCAAGCCGAAATTGCAGCTTTGCGGGAGGAGATAGTTCGATTGGGTAAATTGCTCGAACAGGAAAAAAGCATCAATACCGCACTTTCAGAAGCCATTTTGAACATGAGCAAGCGTTCCTGATTACTGCATCACTTTCACGCTATGGCTCGCATCCTCCTATCCCACGGATATTTTCTTGCCGACGACCCTAAGGAGCAGGTAATTATGAAACCTTACCCGCCCCTTGGCTTGCTTTACCTGTCGGCCTGGCTGGATAAGCATGGTGTGGGAAACGAGGTTTTTGATGCTACTTTTTCCACAAAAATACAATTTAAGGAAAATTTACTTGCCGCCCCGCCCCGCATCCTTGCGCTTTATGTAAATTTAATGACCAAAATTCAGCTGCTGGAACTGATAAAATGGGTGCGCAATGAGCCTGTTCTGCAAAATACCCTGATTGTGTTGGGCGGCCCGGATGTAAGTAATAACACGGAACCCTATCTACAACACGGCGCTGATTTGCTGGTGCTGGGCGAGGGTGAGCAGACCCTGCTGGAAATCGTACAGACCACCTTGCTTTTGCACGAGCGATTTCAACCGAAGGCTTTTCAAACGATTCCTGGGCTCGCTCTGAGATGGCCCGACGGTTCGGTGTTTAAAACAATGACGCGCGAAAAAATCAGAGACCTCGATACGCTGCCGTTTCCCAACCGTTCGAAAATTAACCTGCACCAATACCTCGATGCATGGAAAACGCGACATGGCCAAAGCGCCGTCAGCCTGAGTACGCAACGTGGCTGCCCCTACACCTGCCGCTGGTGCAGCACGGCGGTGTACGGACAAAGTTATCGTCGAAGAAGTCCGCAAAATGTGGTGGATGAAATCATTTTACTGCAAAAAAATTACGATTTTGACCTGATTTGGTTCGTGGATGACGTATTTACCATTAGCCACAAATGGCTGGAAGCCTTTCACGACGAACTGAAAGCGCGCCACGTGAAGGTTCGTTTTGAATGCATTACCCGGGCCGACCGCCTTACCGAACCCGTGCTGGGATTGTTAAAATCGGCCGGATGTTTTCGTGTCTGGATCGGCGCCGAAAGCGGCTCGCAACGCATTCTCGACGCCATGGATCGCCGCGTGGATGCCAAACAGGTACGCGAGATGATTCAGGCTGCCCGAAAAACGGGCATCGAGACCGGCACATTTATTATGCTGGGTTATCCGGGCGAAACAGAAGCGGATATCGTCGAAACCCTGCAACATTTAAAAGTCTCCAACCCTGATCTTTTTACCATCACCGTGGCATATCCGATCACGGGGACAGGTTTGTACGAGGAAGTGGCCCGGGAGATTCATAGTGAACTGCCCTGGGAAAAACGCAGCGACCGGGATCTTGATTTTCCGCGCAGCTACCCGCGGCGCTATTACGATTTTGCCGTCAGGTGGGTCGTCAACGAAGTTCATTGGCACAAAAAACGTTTGTCGGGGCGCATATCCGTGAAATTGATGGCTAAAATCATGCTGGCACGTCTGGGGATGTGGTGGTTTCGGAAAATCAAATTCGGCGGCGCCGGCTGACAAAATTTTCAAAAGATACCGGCGTTTTTTGGCGCCGGTATGTACTCCACCCGACGGGAATAAGTATGTCTAACAAAACAGGTTCCAATGCTCAAATATCTCCTCGCCGTACCGATCATGCTTTTTTCCTTTTTTACAACCGTCGTAGCGCAGGATGTCTGGACGTTGTATGCTGCGAAAAACTTTAATCAGCGACCCGATGGCGCGGAAAAAACCACCCAAATACGCGCCATGGAAATTCGGGGCTGGGAACTGATAGATACACTTTACGGCCTCGATGGGAAAGTTCAATACCCGAAGTCTGATGTCAGCCCCTTTATTGACGACCAGGGCGAGTCGGTTTTTTTGGTCACCGAACAGCCGGCCCGATTTCCGGGCGCTTCCGAGGTGTACAATGATTACCTGAAAAATATGGCAGGTGATGTGCTTGCCGGGCCGGATGAAACCATTCACAGCACCCTTTACATTCGGTTTACCGTCGAAAAAGACGGAAAAGTAACCCAAACAGCGCCTGCCTATCCCTTTTCCGAGTGGGTTCCTGAAACAACCCGGCAACGTTGTCTTGATGCGGTGAAAAACATGCCCGACTGGATACCGGCCACCTATAAAGGGAAGCCGGTAAAAATGCTTTGTTTGCTCACATTCGGCTTGAGGGAATAGCATATCATTTGTGTTGAATTTACACGAAGTTGCTTCAAAGCCCTACCTTTGCCCGCTCTGAATTTTTCAGTTACAGTTAAACTATCATCAGGCTTCGGCCGGGAAAGCAAAAAAGAGATTTTTACTACTTCCCAACCGGGCCGTTACTACATTTTGAAATATGGTGGGCAACCTGACCCAAAGCGGCGCAAAATTGAAGCGCATTTTTATAGAGCCCAAACTTCCGGAAGGCCTGGCGCCCCTCGCCGAGCTGTCGCAAAACATCTGGTGGTGCTGGAATCATGAAGCAATTGAACTGTTCCAAAGTGTTGACCATCAAAAATTTGTTGCGCTGCAGTACAACCCGGTAGCGTTGCTTGACGAGTTGAGTGTAGAGCAAGCCCAGACCCTTTTGGCCGATGCGGAATTTGTGGCGCGCATGAAACGCGTACACAAAAATTTCCGCGATTACATGGCGGCAGCTGATGCAAAAAAAGGCGCACAGATCGCCTATTTCTGTATGGAATACGGCTTGCATCAAAGCTTGCGCCTGTACTCGGGCGGTCTGGGCGTACTGGCCGGCGACTATCTGAAGGAAATCAGCGACCGAAATGCCAATTTTGTAGCGGTCGGACTTTTATATCGCTACGGCTATTTTCAACAAGGTATTTCGAACAACGGCGAGCAACTGCACAATTACGAACCGGTCAAATTTACCCAGTTGCCGTTGCAACCCGTACGCGATGCGCGGGGCGAATGGATTAAAATACACGTCAACCTCAGCGGTCGCACCGTTTGGGCCAAGGTGTGGGAACTGCCTGTTGGCCGCATGTCGCTCTACCTGCTTGATACCGATATTGACGACAATGTGTGGGAAGACCGCAACATTACCCACCAACTTTATGGCGGCGACAACGAAAACCGCCTGCGTCAGGAATTGCTGCTGGGTATCGGCGGCTTGCGTGCGCTGAATGCCATCGGCATAAACCCGGATATGTTCCACCTCAACGAAGGCCACGCGGCTTTCCTCGGTCTCGAACGCCTGCGTAATTACATCAAGGACAACGGTTTAGGATTTGAAGAGGCCCTGGAAGTCGTACGTTCTTCCCAACTTTTCACTACCCATACCCCCGTGCCGGCCGGTCACGATACTTTCTCGGAAGGACTGCTGCGCGACTACCTGTACGAGTACACCTATGCCCTTGATATTACCTGGGAACAACTTGTAGGGCTTGGACGAGTAAATGCCAAGGATACCATGGAGCTGTTCAATGTGAGTCACCTGGCCATCCGCACCTCGCAGGAAGTGAACGGGGTGAGTCGCCTGCACGGCGAGGTGAGCCAACACATGTTTGAAGAACTCACGCCGGATTACAATTATGCCGAAAGTAACATTGGGTATGTCACCAATTCGGTGCATTTCCCAACCTGGGTGGCGCGCGAATGGCTGGATTTTTATCAGGAAAAATTAGGCAGAAATATCCTTGAAAACCAGACAGATAAAAAAATCTGGCAAAAAATTCACAAGGTGAGTGGCGCCGAAATTATGGCCATTCGTCGGCTGTTAAAAAAACGCCTGCTCGACTGGGTGCGCAAATCGCTGGCCGATGACCTGATGCGGCGTGGAGAAAATCCGCGCAGCACGTTCGAGATTGTCAACGCGATAAAAGACGATGCACTCGTGTTCGGGTTTGCCCGGCGTTTTGCGACGTACAAGCGGGCGAGCCTCATCTTCAAGGACGTGGAGCGCCTGCGGACGCTGCTGGTGGACAGCGTGCGGCCGGTGCAGATCATCTTTGCAGGCAAGGCGCATCCGGCCGACACCCCCGGGAAGGAGGTGCTCAAGAGCGTGTACCACTTCACCCGCGAGCAGCGCTTCGAAGGCCGCG
>JANRLZ010000087.1:0-12571 GCA_033762055.1 Saprospiraceae bacterium | reverse complement strand
CTGCAGCCCCAGCCCCAGTTCGGTAAAAGCGTGAACAGAAGTATCACCCAGCACTCCGCTTCGGGTGAGGTAGGTGGAATACAGGATGAGGATAAAAGTCAGCAGATAAAATCCGTAGGTACTCCGGATCGAATAGCCGGTATTCCGGGCGATCAGGTTGGTATGCAAACCGGCGACGAGTGTCAACCAGGGAACGAGCGACGTATTTTCCACAGGATCCCAGGCCCAGTATCCGGCAAACGAAAGCGCTTCGTATGCCCAGGCGGCGCCCATCAGAATACCCGTGCCCAGTATAGCCGCCGAAAACAGCGACCAACTTAACGCAGGTTTTAGCCAGGCTTTGTGTTCCCGGGTCCATAATCCCGCTATCGCATAGGCAAATGGAACGATCGTACTTGCAAATCCAAGGAAAAGCGTGGGCGGGTGAATGGTCATCCAGTAATTTTGGAGCAGCGGGTTCAGGCCGTTACCCTTGATTTTACCGAGATAGTCGGCCTGTTCGAAGATAGGTGCATCCATAGTGTGGCGCAGCAAATCGAAGGGGCTGGCGCCAAAGCGGAATTCTCCAAAGTACAAACCAAGCAACATCGAGGCGATAAATACCTCGGCGATGGCGATCACCGTCATCACAGGTGTCTCCCACCTGCCGGCTTTAAAAATCAATACGATTCCCAGACCGATGTGCCAAAAACTCCAGAGCAGAAAGCTGCCCTGCTGTTCTTTCCAGAAAGCGGAAAACACGTAACGGGTAGGCAAATCATCCGAAATATTGGCCCATGCATACTGATATTCGTACATTTTACCGGTAAGGAGCCAGAAAAGAGCGCCGATTACGCCGAGGGTGGTTGCGCCATGAAAGAAAAAAGCGTAGCGGCCTATTTTTCGCCAACCCCCAAAATGGAGGTTCGCCTTGTTTTGCGTCGCCTGAAAAAATGCAACGGCCGCTAAAAGCGCCGATACAAACGACAGCACGACAAATAAGTGTCCTAATTGCCCGGGAAGCAGATGTTCGCCGATATACTCCATAACAAGCAGTGGTTGTTGCGCCGCAAAAGTAGACCAAAGTTCTCCAACTCTGCGCCATAGTATGGTCAACGCTAAGCGATTGGGAAAGTTGAATTATGCTGGGCCGTTGAAAGAAAAAATGCCGCATTGCCCGCCCGGCTCAAGGTATCCGGGTGCTTTGCCAGTTGCACAACTGCCAGACGCCTTTCTTTTTTCGATACAAGGCGCTGTATAAAAGATTGATTTCAAAGGCATTGCCTTTTAAATTTCCTCGTACGGCTGCCGTGCCGTTTACCAGTGCCGTTTTGCCGTAAAGCCGTATCGTTGCGCTTTTACGCTCAATTTTTTCATAAACAAGGGTGCGCTGGGCAATGGCCTCCAGGTGCGCTGCCTTGTTTTCCGTCAGCGCGTTGGAATGAACATACAGCAAGTCATCTGCCAGCAAAGGGCGCAATGCAGCAGTGTCGGCCCGCATCATGGCCTCAAAACGGTGTTGTTCCGTATCAAAAACGGATTTTTCTGCGGCATTCTGGCCTTTCAAACCGCCTGCAATGAGGATGGCAAGCAAAATAAGGGTGTAACTTCTTTTCAAAATCATCGTTATAATGGCCGAATTTTAGACCGGATTTAAATTTCAAAAAAAAATCAAAACAGCACAATGACAAAAATCCGACACTTTACAAATGCTTTCTGGCCGGATTTTTGCTGTGCTGCATGTTTTGGGCATTCCAATTACTCCGGTGGAGTCTTTGATGCCATTTAATCACTCAATTGTTTGTCCATGAGCCGATTTACACTCATTCTCTTCTTTTTTCCTCTTTCTTTTTCTCTGGCGGCGCAACAGTACAACATTTGTATGGATGTTGTCGCCTCTTCCGGCGGTTTTGGCGTTCAGTCCAACCGTTACATCGCCTGGACGGTCGGAGAATCTTTTGCCCGAACGCTCGATGGTTCCGGCTACGCCTTTACCCAGGGTTTTATGCAACCAGACCCTTGCGGCTCCAATCTTGTTCGCACCCACGATCTTGCCGACTGGCAGCTGGGTTTGTTTCCCAATCCCACGGAGGGGCTACTGACCTTGCGCTATTCCCCTGAGAAACAAGGCTATCTGTTTGCATCCGTGGTGGATATCCTGGGCAAGCCGATCATGAGTCCACAAAAGATGACCAGCCCGGAGGCCTCCTACATAGATGCTTCCACCTGGCCTGCAGGCGTTTATTTCCTTTTTTTGCAGGATCCGGTATCAAAAGCAAGTACAACCTTGCGTATCGTACGGTTGTAAACACCTAAACTACCGTTGGTGCATTGCGTCGTTTTTCCCTGAACTTCGTGATGATGATGCGTTCAAAAATTCGGCTTGCTGCCGTTTTTTAACGTACTATTTCCTCAAAAAATCGCTCTCACACCTTCCAATAACGATTTAACATATTATGAAACAGCGTTTTCTCCTTCTTTTGTTGTGCTTCGTCTGCTCGGGCATTTCGCTCCTTGCACAATCAGTGCCGCAAGGCATTAATTATCAGTGTATTGTGCGGAACGACCAACTGGGCACGCCAATTACCAACCAAACAGTCACCCTGCTTTTTTCCATAAGGAGCGGCAGTCCAAGCGGCCAGAACGAATACCAGGAGCGCCATGTGACTTCAACCAACGACTACGGTTTGGTCAATGTGGTACTGGGGCGCGGCCAGGCACTTCCCGGAGGTAACTTTGCCGGAATCAACTGGGGAGCAAGCGCAAAGTTCCTCGTTGTTTCACTCGAAACCTCTCCCAATGTCTTTGATGAAATCGGCAACTCCGAACTCCTCAGCGTCCCCTATGCATTATACGCCCAAAACGGTGGTGGTGGCGGCGGAAGCGACAACTGGGGCAGCCAGACGGCTTTTACCAATAATGGCATCACAGGCAACGGCTTGGCCAATAATCCCATCGGGCTGGCCCAGCAGGGCGCTCAATCGGGACAGGTACTCAAATGGAACGGGACTGCCTGGACGCCTGCCGATGACCTTCAGGGTACCGGCACAGGTGGTGGAACAGTTACACAAATCAATACGGGAGTGGGTTTGCAGGGCGGCCCGATTACCAATACCGGAACCGTCAGCCTGACCAATACCGGCGTAATGGCCGGCGTACATGGCAGTGCAACGGAAATTCCGGTCATTACGGTGGATGCGCAGGGCCGAATCACGCATATTGAAAAAGTGATTGTTCAACCGGGCGCAGTCGGTGTAAATGCCGGCGCAGGGATTAATGTGGCCAACAACGGTTTTAACAATTTCACTATCACCAACACCGGCGATACCAACCCGAACGACGATCTCACCAACAGCAGTCAGGCTGATGGCGATGTTTCAGGGCCTTTCAACAACCTGCAACTCAAGGCCAATGTGGTTACTTCCAATGAAATAAACATCGGAGCCGTCACCGCAGCCAAACTGGCGCAAATGGGCGCCGCCAACGGCCAGGTTTTGAAGTGGAACGGTTCTGCATGGGCGCCGGCTGCCGACGAATCAGGCAACATTTCATTGACTGAAGGCGCCGGAATTGATATTACAGGGAGCGCCCCCAATTTCACGATCATTAACACCGGCGATACCAACCCGAACGATGATCTGACCACTGCTACCCAGGCCAATGGGGATGTCAGCGGCCCATTCAGCAATTTGCAGTTAAAAGCAAATGTAGTTACCAGTGCTGAAATCGCAGACAATGCCGTAGGCTCAACTGAAATTGCAGATGCTGCGGTTACGACCACCGAACTCGCGAACAACGCCGTCACCGCCATAAAAATCGCAGATGGCGCCGTCACAACGCCGAAATTGGCCGACAATGCCGTAACAACTGTCAAAATCGGAGATGCGGCTGTTACGGCTCCCAAAATTGCACAAATGGGCGCGCAGTCGGGACAGGTACTCAAATGGAACGGCACGGCATGGGCTCCAGCAGCCGATGCTGCCGGCAATTTTTCTGTACTTGGCGGACAAGGCATTGACGTAACCCCTTCCGGAAATGCCTTTGTGGTTGTTAACACCGGCGATATTGACGCTTTCGATGATGTTACCTTCGCAACGGTGCTTAATGGCGACGTGACCGGCCCCTACAACAATTTGCAATTAAAATCAAATATTGTCACGAACGGCGACATGGCCGCCAACTCCATCGGCACCAACAACCTGATAAACGGCGCTGTGACTGGGGTGAAAATCAACAATATGGGCGCTGCCAACGGACAAGTGTTGCAATACAACGCCGGCGTATGGGGACCTGCGACACTTCCTGCCGCACCCGGCGACAACTGGGGTACGCAGTCGGTGCAAACCAACACTTCACTGAGCGGCAACGGTACCGCAGCCAACCAGCTTCGCATCGCCCAGCAGGGCGCCGTGAACGGTCAGGTCTTACAATGGAATGGCGCCAACTGGGCGCCGGCCACCATTAACGCCGCCGGCGATGACTGGGGCGCGCAAGTGGTACAAACCAACGCCACCCTTTCCGGAAACGGTACGGCAGGCAACCAGCTGCGTATTGCCCAGCAGGGCGCTGTGGCAGGACAAGTTATGCAATGGAACGGCGCGTCCTGGGCGCCAGCCACCCTTCCTGCCGCTACCGGCGACGATTGGGGCGCACAGGTGGTGGAAGTAGGCAATGCCCTGACAGGTGACGGCACTCCGGGCGCACCCGTTAACCTGGCGCCACAGGGCGCCAATATTGGCGAGGTGTTAAAATGGAACGGCACCCAATGGCAACCCTCGGCCGACAACAGCGGTGGCACCGGTGACACGTATTCCGCCGGAACAGGTATCAGTGTGACCGGTTCTTCCCCGAATTTTGTGATCAACAATACCGGCGACGCCGATAATAACCCCACCAACGAGATTCAAACCCTTTCACTGGCAGGCGCTACGCTGAGTATTTCAAGCGGCAACTCGGTGGTTTTGCCCAATGGCAACAACTATGCAGAAGGCGCCGGCATTGACATTACCGGCGCAGCCCCGAATTTCACCATTGTCAACACCGGCGATTTGAGCGCTACCAACGAGTTACAGGATCTTTCGATCGTTGGCAATACATTGAGCATTACCGGCGGCAACTCGGTGGTTTTGCCCAACGGCAACAATTATGCAGAAGGCGCCGGCATTGATATTACCGGCGCAGCCCCGAATTTCACCATTGTCAACACCGGCGATTTGATTGCCACCAATGAGTTGCAATCGCTCTCATTGACCGGCTCGATACTCGAAATTTCCGACGGCAATACGGTTGATCTGGCGCCGCTGATCGGGATGGGC
The DNA here is from genome assembly GCA_033762055.1 of Saprospiraceae bacterium. Taxonomy (GTDB): domain Bacteria; phylum Bacteroidota; class Bacteroidia; order Chitinophagales; family Saprospiraceae; genus M3007. The sequence continues at coordinate 7,277 of JANRLZ010000087.1, read as the reverse complement.
GGCGACGACTGGGGCAACAACGGTAACCATATTTTTAACACAAATACAGGCAATGTGCTCATCGGAACCAATGCCAGCGGTTCAGGCAAATTGCAAGTAGTTAACGCCAGTGCTGCAGACGAAGCCGGGCGTTTCACACAAACCGGCGGAACCAAAGCAGCCGTTTATGGTGAAGCAGGCAATGGCCCGGGCGGTTTCTTTACCTCGGCTATGGGACCGGCATTGATTACCGGAACGGGCAATGTAGGCATTGGCGCCAACATTCCTGCTGCACGTGTGCACATTACAGGCAATGGTGAATCAGTCCGGCTTGAAGGCGCTACTCCAAGCATTGGTTTTGTGCCTGGTGGTATCGCCGGCGCAGCGCCGGGTTATGCACGTTATATCAACAAAGACCTGGCTATCGGCACCAACGACGAATCCAACGTATCGCTGACCCCCGGCAATTTTAAAGCCGTAGTCGCAAGCGGCGCCACCGGGAATGTTGGCATCGGCGAAGTAAATCCGGGTGCAGCGCGACTGTATGTTGCACAAAATGCAGGCGGCATTGCCCTGCAAAACCTGAACAACGGCAATACCTGGGAGTTCTCCGCCAGTCCGGCCGACGGCAGCCTTCAACTGTTCAACAACACCCTTGGGGGCGGTTTCCCGGCCGGTACGTTTACAGCGGCCGGTTTGTATGTACCTTCTGATCGTCGTTTAAAAACCGATATCGAAGCCGTATCTGCCGGTATTCTCGGCAAAATCATGCAACTACAGCCTGTAACCTATCGTTACACCGCCGAAAAATCCGATGCGCGCCATTCGTTGGGTTTTCTCGCACAGGATGTGCAGGTTTTGTTTCCTGAACTGGTTGGACAAAGCACCGACCAGGCGGGTAATAAAGGATACCTTTCTGTAAATTACGGCGGATTCAGTGTATTGGCAGTAAAAGCCATTCAGGAACAGCAGCAGGAAATTGAAATGCTGAAAAAAGACAACGAAGCCTTGCGCATCCGCACCGAGTCGCTGGAACAGCGTTTACTGCGTTTGGAACAACAACTCGACAAGAAATAAACAGACATATTTTTGTCAACAACGAGCGCCGGAGCGGATACAACCGTTCCGGCGCTTTTGTTTTTGTAAAATTCCTCCCATATTTGAGCCTCCAAACACAAAAACACGGCTATGACAAAAAATATGTCGTTGCAACTTACCCGGATGTTACACCTGACTGGCTTGTCGGAAGCGGTTTGCCTCGCATGGAGGGCAATGGCTCTTGTTGGTTTATTTACAACGACGGCAGGCGTTTTTTCCGCCGCCGCACAAACCACTTCCCAAACCAGTTTTGGAAAAAACCGGGTACAATACCACCATCAGTTTGAGGACTGGAGTTTGTATGAAACTCCCAACTTTACCACTTATTGGTATGGCGATGCCCGCAATGTGGCGCAGGCAGCTTTGCAGATGGCTGAATTTGATTTTTCTGCCGTTCAACAACTGCTGGAACACCAGATGTCGGATAAAATTGAAATGCTGGTATTCAGCGATCTGACAGATCTGAAGCAAAGTAATATTGGAGAAGATGATGTGTTTTTACTCAGTAGTGGCGAAACTAAAGTAGTAGGCAACAAGATCTTTGTTTATTTCGACGGTAATCATCAGCATTTACGGGCGCAAATCAGGGAGGGTGTAGCCGGCGTTTTGCTCAACTCCATGCTTTACGGAGCAAATTTGCAAGAAATTGTATCGAATGCCGTTTTACTCAACCTTCCGGGCTGGTACACGAACGGGCTTACCGCCTATTGCGGCGAAGAATGGAGCCCCGAACATGATGATCGTTTGCGCGACCTGTTGCAATCCAGGCGATATAAAACGTTTGACAAATTTGCCCGCGAGCAGCCAAGGTTTGCCGGCCACGCTTTCTGGAATTATATTTCCACCCATTTTGGCCGGAGTACGGTAAGCAATTTGTTGTATTTGACGCGTATCAACCGGAGTGTAGACAACGGCTTTTTCTACATTCTTGGGAGCGGATATCGGCGCACGACCGACGCCATGCTGGAGTACTATCGCAACCGTTATAGGGATGAAGCCAAAAGTATGAATTTGCCCGACGACGCCGCTAAAATCCCTATCAAAAACAAGAAAAAACTTCCTCTTTCCCAACTAAAAATCAGTCCTGACGGCAAAAAAATAGCCTGGGTCAGCAACGATATCGGCAAATGGAAAATCTGGGTGCAAGACATCAGCGGGGAAAAACCGGGTAAAAGAAAACGCCTGATGAAGGGCGGTTCCCGCAACGCGCTACAGGCAACCGACTACAATTATCCACAAATAGCCTGGAATCCCGACAACCAACACTTGGCGGTATTGTATGAACGGCGCGATGAGCCACGACTGGTATCCATCGAACTCGCTACCGGCAAGAAGAAAACAGAGATACTCTCGCCCGAATTTCAGCGTGTTTTCAGCATGGATTTTATCAATCCGAACGAGATCGTACTTTCAGCAGCGGTACGCGGGTTTTCCGACCTGTTTATTTACCGGATCATTACCCGTCAAACCGAACGACTCACCAACGATTTTTGGGACGATCTGGATGTTTCAGTGGCGACCATAGATGGTCGGAAAAGTCTTTTATTTGCCAGCAATCGCAGCATTGATACCTTGTCGTTTCAAAAACTGGATACCATCCTGCCGGTCACCTCATTCGATATCTTTCTTTTTGATCTGGAATCGCGCAGCCCAGAACTCGTTCGGATCACCAACACGCCATTGTTCGAGGAACGCCAACCGGTTGGAATTGACACTTCGCATATCCTGTACCTGAGCGATGAAAGCGGGTTGATAAACCGGCACGCTGCGATGCTGGAGCCATTTTTAGCGTATCATCAGGCAACTATCTATCTGAAAGACGGTGCCGAAGTAAAGGCGCTGGATATGTCGCAGCCCATGGAATGGCCGCTTGAACGCGTGTTGTTTTACCTGGCGCCGCTGGATACCGTGCTGAAAAACATTGATTCCAGCCAGGTTGACAGCATACGCAGTGTGCCGGTGTATAAAAAAAAGCCGCGTGTCTGGAATATCAGCAATTACGACCGCAATATCAGGGAACAACATGCGGCTCCGCGTGCCGGCTGGCTGGTAGAGCGAACGGAAAGAGAACGCAAATCTTCTTTTTATAAAAAGCAGATTGACCCCAAAGCAGCCGTACTGCCAAAAACAACACGATGGCGGGAACAGGTTCTTCGTGCAAACAACCTGCCACTCCCTCCACAACCTCCCGAAATTGAATCCCATTCAAATGCCGACAAACCGGGAGAAGGCAAGGAATCGGACATACATCTTACACCGTCAAATATTGACTCCATGCCGTACATCGAGCCGGCCTGGATGATCCAGATACCCGATTACCTCGCACAACCCGGCCCCCGTACCGAACCGGCTCCGACCCGTGCGGCAGAACCGGAAATAAAGACAGAGCCAGAATTACGCAGTGATACCATGGCGCAAGCCCCGCCCCGTCGGCCTTTAAAACGCCAACCGGTTCAATTTGGCAAAAACGGAGAGATCGTCCGTTTTTACTCGTTCAAGATTATTCCTTACCGACTGCGTTTTCGCACCGATTTTGTGTCCACCACCATGGACAACAACCAGTTGTTCGAAGGACTTCAATTGTACGAAGGTCCGCAAAGCCGATTGCAACAACCGCCTCCCGGGGTTTTGTTGCGCGCCAACTTCAAGGATTTGCTGGAAAACTACGTCATTGAAGCCGGATTTCGGTTGCCGACTACCTTTAACGGCGCAGAATATTACCTGTATCTGGACGACAAGAAAAAACGCATTGATAAACGTTATGTGTTGTATCGGCGAACGATCGTGGCCAACCGTCCGCGTGAAGGATCAACTGTACCGGGGCTGAGCGCTGATTTTCAGGAGCGTACCAACACACTCATGGGATTGTATGAATTGCGATATCCACTGGATGTGTTCACCAGTTTGCGGGCCACATTTGGCTTGCGAGAAGACAAGGTACGTACGTTGAGCAGCGATGCCATTACGCTGGGAACCCCGGATCGTTCGGAGCAGCGTGCATCCATTCGTCTGGCTGCTGTTTTCGACAATGCCATGGATGTGGATTTGAACCTGAAAAGAGGTACCAGGGCCAAGATTTACACTGATTTGATCAAGGGGTTTGCCTTAAATACCGAACCCAACTGGAGCCTGAAACTTAACAATGGTTTCATGACGGTAATTGGCTTCGACGCCCGGCATTACCAGATGCTTGATCGCCGTTCACAAATCGCTATTCGTTTGGCCGGCGCAACCTCGTTTGGCTCTGAAAAAATGCTGTATATTATGGGCGGGGTGGACAACTGGGTTTTACCAAAGTTCAACGACAAAATCCAGTTGCCAAGCGAAGATGAATTTGCCTATCAGGCGCCCGCCGTCAATTTGCGTGGTTTTCGGCAGAATATCCGCAATGGCAACACCTTTGCGCTGTTGAATACCGAATTGCGGGTGCCAATATTCAAATATTTCTTCAAAAAGCCGGTTATTGGCAACTTTTGGCGCAACTTTCAGATCGTAGGATTCCTCGATGCCGGTACCGCCTGGCAAGGTAGAAGTCCGTATTCGCTCAACAATCCGATCAATACCGAGATGTTGCGCCGGCCCACTCAAGGACCAACCGTTGTATCCCTTATGAAAGTAAATTATTTCCGAGACCCCATTGTGCTGGGGTATGGCGCCGGATTGCGAACGGTCTTATTTGGCCTTTACTTGCGCGCCGACTACGCCTGGGGCATAGAATCGCGTCAAGTTCAGAAGCCCATGTTGCATCTGGCGTTGGGAACCGACTTTTGAAGGGATTTATTACTGCGTTCAAAATTGTCCGCTAAAAAAGTGCGGGATTCCTGACTGCTTTCCGTCCTTTGCTCTATGAAAAAGATACTTGTTGCCAATCGTGGCGAGATTGCTCTTCGCGTTATGCGCACAGCGCGACGAATGGGTATTTCAACTGTTGCCGTTTATTCCGAGGCCGACCGTCATGCGCCGCATGTTCGTTTTGCCGACGAGGCCATTTTGCTGGGGCCGGCGCCATCTTCCCAAAGTTATTTAAAGGGAGATAAAATCATTGCCGAAGCGTTGGCGCGCGGTGTTGACGGCATTCATCCCGGCTATGGTTTTTTGAGCGAAAACGCGCAGTTTGCCCGCATGGCAGAAGAGGCCGGCATTACATTTATCGGGCCACGTCCACATAGTATTGAAGTGATGGGCAGTAAGTTGGCAGCCAAGGAAGCCGCAAAAAAATTCAATGTTCCGATGGTGCCGGGCATTGAGGAAGCAATAACCGACGTAGAGATGGCCAAAGAAATCGGTCGGCGTGTAGGGTATCCGATACTCATCAAGGCCTCCGCTGGCGGCGGTGGCAAAGGAATGCGGATTGTAGAGCGGGAGGAAGATACACAAGAACAAATGGAGCGCGCTATTTCGGAGGCCGTTTCGGCTTTTGGCGACGGCTCGGTATTCATTGAAAAATACGTGACAGGTCCCCGTCACATTGAAGTCCAGGTAATGGGCGACCAACATGGTAATATTCTCTACCTTTTCGAGCGGGAATGCAGCATTCAGCGCCGCCACCAGAAAGTAGTAGAAGAGGCTCCTTCTGCCATCCTTTCCCCCGAGTTGCGCCGTGCTATGGGTGAAGCAGCCGTACGTGTCGCCCAATCCTGCGATTACATCGGCGCCGGCACGGTTGAGTTTCTCGTGGATTCCGAGCGCAATTTTTACTTTCTCGAAATGAATACCCGTCTGCAGGTAGAACATCCTGTTACGGAAATGATTACCGGACTCGATCTGGTGGAATGGCAAATTAGGGTGGCTCGCGGCGAAAAACTACCTTTTGCACAGGATGATTTGAAGATAAACGGCCACGCGCTTGAGTTGCGCGTTTATGCAGAGGATCCACTCAATAATTTCCTGCCTTCGGTCGGCGCCTTGAGCCGGTATCGCATCCCTTCCGGTCCGGGCATACGGGTAGACGGCGGTTTTGAAGAAGGAATGGAGGTACCGATCTACTACGATCCGATGCTGGCCAAACTGGTCGTCCATAGCGCTACCCGTACAGAGGCGATACAAAAAATGAAGGAAGCCATTGCGGACTATGAAGTGGAAGGCGTGGCCACTACCCTTCCTTTTGGGCGGTTTGTACTTGATCATCCGGCATTCATCGAGGCTGATTTCGACACGCATTTTGTCCAGCAATATTATTCGCCTGAAAAATTGTTCGAAAGCAGGCAAAATGACGCTGAAGTAGCTGCGCTATTAGGTTTGCGCCTGCATTTATCACAAAAAAAAGTGTTGACTGTGCCTCAAAATACGGGCAGCAAATGGAAAGACCGGAATACGCAAGGTTAATCGTTGCAAGTCATCTGGCGCAGCGCAAGGAGTAAAGTCCGGGCAGAGTCGCCGGCCAGACCGAGGGAATCGCCGACGAGGCGGAAAACGGGTTCCGGTCCATGTCCTCCCTCCCGCATGGTTTTTAAAGAGGCTGCACCGGCTGACTTGGAGAGTTTTTCTCCCCCGTTATCGAGCAACAAGGGGTGATGCAGTATTTTTATTTCCAAAAATTTGTTGACCGACAATTCACGAGCGATGAATTGTTGCGCCCTGGTAGAGGCCGATAGATCAGCGCCTCGTATGATGTGCGTAATACCCATTTCCAGATCATCGGCCAGACTGGCAATCTGGTATGCCGGCACGCCGTCGCGACGGCGTACAATAAAATCGGTCAGGTTATCGGCGATAGAATCGGGATGGTAGCGAATTCGCCAGGCTGCATCGTGCGTTTCCAGGCTGAGGCCTTGTTGCCGAAATTCAAGCGGATAATCCCCTTGAAAAAATGCCAATTCACGTCGTGATTTTCTGCATGCGAACAACCTGTCGCGCGCGCGTAATTCCAACAGGATGTTCTCATAGATCGGCAAGCGCGAAGCAGTAGATTGAAAGACGGGTTCGCCGTCCCAATCCAGTCCCAGCCAGGCGAGACTGTCGAATATGTCCTGCACATATTCGGGACGTTTCCGGTCGGCGTCGAGGTCGTCAATACGCAAAAGAAGTTGCGGCGCGGGCGCATCTCGATGCACCCGCGCCGCAAGCCAGTTGAGGATAAAGTTAAACGCATTTCCCTGGTGTAAAAAACCGGAAGGCGTAGGCGCCAGCCGCAATCGCGCGCCGGGATGGATTGTTTTTATAAATGCAAAAAACGAATCGGCAAGCGCCTCCATTACGCA
>JANRLZ010000086.1:0-4016 GCA_033762055.1 Saprospiraceae bacterium | reverse complement strand
CGTCGGCTTGGGTAGCTGCGTCGTAAAATGCAACAGCATGATGGGTGTAGTCGGCGCCTCCCGGCCCTTCCAGCGGCTGACCGGGATAAGGCGTACCTTGAGCTGTGGCAAATATGCCTTTTAACAACAACGGCGACAAGGGAAAAACAACCCGGCAAAATTTTTTGAGGCGTGATTTTTTTTCTTTTGAAACCTGTGGAGAAGTAGAATCAGTCATGAAAAAAGTGTGCAAAATGACGGATAAACGCAATTCCGGACGTTTCGTTGTAAATACGAATCGTTGATCGTCCTGATTTAGTTCAATAAACAAGAATTTTAAGGAGTAATGCCCGGTTTTCTGACAGCGCTCGTTTCTTTGCCTTCAAATTACTGCACCCATGCGCCGATTTTCCATTTTTTTGTCGTTTGTCGCCATAGCCTGCAACAGTGCCGCGCAACAACCTGAGCAACCTGCAGGCGCTACCCGTAGTCAGGAAGCGGTAGAAAAAACCGTAGAAACTGCTGCGCCTGCCCCCAATGCTCCGCTTCCGCAATCGGCGGCCCAAAAAGGATTTAGTGATGTTGCCATACTTGACCCGGGTATACGACTGGATATCCGGTATGCAACGACGGATAATTTTACCCAGTCAAAAATATATGATTGCCCACGTTGCCTGCTTCGACCGGAAGCGGCCGAAGCGGTGGTTAAGGCCCACAAAATATTGAAAAAGAAAGGGTTGGGGTTAAAAATGTTTGATTGCTATCGCCCGCAACCTTACCAGCAAAGGTTATGGGACAAAGTTCCCAACCCTGATTATGTTACCCCTCCGGCCAAGGGTTCCATGCATTCGCGGGGCGCTGCGGTTGACCTTACAATTGTGGATGCGCAGGGTAAAGAACTTGATATGGGTACGCCGTACGACTTTTTTGGCCGGGAGGCACATACCGACAATTTGAACCTGCCGGCCAAAGTGTTGGAAAATCGCCGTTTGCTGCGCGAAACCATGGAAGCAGTCGGCTTTAAAGGGATTCGTACCGAATGGTGGCATTTTTCCTATCAGGCAAAAAAATGGCCGCTCTCCGATTATGTCTGGCCATGCAACAAATGATATTTTAACGCATCATGATTGTTACATCTGAATGTTACTATTCTGCTGATTTCCACAGAGTTGCCACCATTCAAATCATCAAAATTACTTGAATCACGGTCAAAGATGAATTTTAAATTTTTGTTCCCCACCTTCCGAAACCGCTACCAGTTTGTAAAAAAACGACTTCAACAATATTTCCCTACGGAAAACGGACAAAACGGAGCACGGCAGGCGCTCAACCTGGGTACCGGGGAGGGCGATTACGACCGTATGATCGCTCGCCACGTAACCCGCCTGACAGGTTGCGATGTAAATGAGGAAGACCTGGCACATGCCCGCCAGTTGAATGCCGATGTTGCTAATTTACATTACGAACCCAATAATGCCCTGGCACTGAGTTTCGACGACGCCACCTTCGATCTGGTTGTCTCCTGCGAAGTTATCGAACACGTGGGGCAACCAGAAAAAATGGTACAGGAAATGTACCGTGTACTGCGTCCGGGCGGTTACGTCATCCTGACTTTTCCCAGCCGGGAATTTCCGTTCACATACGATCCGGTCAATCGTATCTGGCAATGGTTTCGGAAACCCGGCGAGCCGGAGTACAAAATTTCCCAGGGGGCGTATGCCTTTGGCCACGATTATCTGATCGGCTCCGATGATTTTAAAAACTGGGTAAAAAACGCAGGCTTCGAACTGGTGGAATTCAAAGGATTGAGCAGGCACCTGGTCGGCCTGGCAGAAATGTACTGGACGGGTATTGCCCAAAGCATTTTCAAAAAAAATGCCCGCAACGTAACGACCGACAGCGCCGGCGGACTCAAAATACGCCCTGTATCCGCTTCAGAACCCTGGCTGGCGGTCGTGACTGACTTCTTCCTCTGGCTGGATGCGCTGCTGTTTGGCTGGACCAGCCGAAGCGTAGGGAAAGGAGTGGTATTGAAAAAGGGTTTATGAGGGTTTATTTATTTTTATAAACCCTCATAAACTATAATGAACCCTTCTTAATTTTTGATCAATTTCAGCGTTTCGCTACGGCGTCCGGCGCTGCGCAGTTGGGCAAAGTAGATGCCGGTTGTCCATTGTTCTCCCAGATCAAGTATACCGGATTTAGCCGTCAACGTCATCGAGTGAACCGGTTGACCGAGCAGGTTTCGGATTTCGAGAACCGGTAGATCGGCTGCATTTTCCCAATCGTATCGAAGCATAAATGAATGTCCGGAGGGATTGGGCGAAACCAAAAACCTTGCGCTCTGATCCAGGGCGGAAGAAGCGCCCGAACTGGTTACCGGAATAACCTGAAAGATATCTATCGCACTTTCCAGCCAGTGGCCAGGTGATTCGTCGGTGGTGGAAAACTGGATGCGGGTATTGTTGCTCAGATTGGCCACAAAATCGCCCAGATGGATGTCGCCTGAATAACTCCATGCACTTTGCGATGCTGTGACGGTAAGCAAGTTGATCGTCTGGTTGCCATTCAGCAATCGTACATCCAAACGGTCGTTTGCCGGATTTCCATTGATAAAATCGTTAAAAAACCAGTAATGAAAACTCAGTACGGCATCGTCATAAGCGGCTAATTGCATGGGGGGTGAAATCAGGGATACAGTACCATTATCAACGTCATTATTTCCGGGTTGTCCGCCGCCATTTGCCGTCATATAGCACTGTTCATTGTCATCGAGGTTGACATCGTCTTCCGGATTAACGGCGTTGCCTGCGTAGTAAGTCCCAATTGGGTCGCCCAACACCCAGTCACCGGCATCGGCATTGGAAGTTTTTGTCCAGCCAAGGTCGGTGGCAAAGGCATCGTAATAGCCTGGTTCGAGCTGAAGTTGTACCTGGCCGTCGTTTGTAACGGTTGCGAGGCCCGGCAGGTACCCCCATTTATACACCCTGGCGGTGTAGGTGCCAGCCGGTGCGCACTCAATGTTGAAGAGTCCGTTGGCGTTGGTGGTAAGGTTGAAAGTATTGGTTGCACTGTTCAGGATCACCTGGGCATTGGAAACAGGCGTACTGGTACCCTCTACGGTAACCGAACCGGCAATATTCAAGGTAGGGCCGATATCCATGGTAATATCCATGTAGGTCACCTGACCAGCGGCCAGCGTAATATTTACCGTTTTGGGCGGGTAGCCCGGCGCGTTTACGGTGGCGGTGAAATTACCCGGCGTCACTTGTCCGGTTCTGAAAACGCCATCTGCCCGAGTAGTGGCGATATTAACCGGGTCGGTGCTCCCGTTGATCACTACCGTGGCGCCGATCAAAGGTTGGCCATTACAACCGCTAAGGATGGTGCCTTCAAAATAGCAGGCGCGTTTGTACGTCGGCGTCAGCACTGTCAATTGACCGGGTTCGATATCCGAAGCAATGACCGTTCCCGAAGGGAAGTAAGGGAAAACACCCCAGCAACCTTCAAATTCCAGGGCATTACCCGTATAGGTATCGTATTGCGCCACTGTCACCAGGTTTTGCGGACGATGGGCATCTACAATCAACACGCCGCTGGTATACCAGGAAGTAACGGCATAATCATTGTGAATGTGCGTATTATGCACATAGGTTCCATTTCCGTCGTTAGGAGAAATGCGATCCAGTTCACGAATATCCTCCGGATTACTCACGTCGTAGGCGGTAAGGAAGGAAGGTGTTGCTTCATCGGTGGTGAGGATATGCTTGCGGTCGTCGGTAATCCAGGCATTGTGGGTGAATTTACCCGGCGTTTCGACCGTACCTAACAATACAGGATTACTTTTATCAGCCATATCCACGACCGACATGATGCCGGCATTGATATGACAGGCATAAAGGGTATCGTTGTCGGCATAACCGTCGTGTATATACCCCAATTGGTCAAAAACGCCGACATAGCGCGGGTTATAGGGGTCTGTATTCAAGTCGAATATTTTGGCAACACCTTGATAAAGGTTGCCGCCAAAGGCATAT
>JANRLZ010000085.1:0-3606 GCA_033762055.1 Saprospiraceae bacterium | reverse complement strand
TGGGTACCGATCACGATATGCAATTCACCCGAGGCAAGTTGTTCCAGCACGGCCGCTCTTTTTTTGCCTTTCACGTTGCCGCTAAGGTAGCCGACTTGAACGCCGAGCGAGCCAACGAGTCCGGTAATTCCTTCAAAATGTTGTTGCGCCAGAATTTCGGTAGGCGCCATCATGCAGGCCTGAAAACCATTGTCGAGGGCCATTAGCATGGTCATCAGTGCCACCACCGTTTTGCCGGAACCGACGTCGCCCTGTACCAGGCGGTTCATGTGTTTGCCGGAAGCCAGGTCGGTACGGATTTCTTTCAGCACCCTTTTTTGGGCGTTAGTAAGTTCAAAAGGCAGTTTTTGCTGATAAAAGGTATGGAAATAATCGCCGATTTTGCCAAATACAAAACCGGGCATGGTGTCTTTCCGCCGGGATCTTATTTGCAGTAAACGCAGTTGCAGAAAAAACAACTCCTCGAATTTCAATCTGCGCGTGGCGGCATCAAGATCGGCCTGCGTTTCCGGAAAATGGATGTGCTGCAACGCTACCATCCGCGGAGAAAGCCTGAATTGTGCCAGCAGATAATCGGGAAGCGTTTCGGGCAATTCGGCCGGAGAAAGACTGTCGAGCAAGGTACGAACGAGTTTGCGCAATCCGCGAGCATCCAGTCCTTTCTGGGTCAGTCGGTCGGTCGTGGGATAAACAGGGTCGAAGTTTTTGGCTTTTTGGGTGTTGTCGGGGGTTGCCTCCTCCATTTCCGGGTGAGGAATATTCAGGCGACCGTTGAACTCGCTGACGCGGCCAAAGACAATGTATTCTTTCCCTACCGCCAGGCTTTTTTCGAGCCACTGCATCCCCCGGAACCATACGAGATCCATAATCCCGGATTCATCGCGCAGGGTGGCAACCAGTCGTTTGGCTTTGCCTTCGCCGAGGGTTTCGAGGCGTCGGAGGGTGCCGCGGAGTTGTACGGTTTCTCCATCGTTGTGGATGTCGCGGATACGGTGGAATTTGGTCCGGTCGATGTACCGGAACGGGAAATGAAACAGCAGGTCGCGGCAGGTAAAAATGCCCAGTTCGGTTTTAAGGGTTTCAGCGCGTTGCGGGCCGACGCCTTTGAGGTACTCTATGCTGGAATCGAGGGAAGGCATAAAATTGTTCAATTGGCTGCGCGGGCTTTGATCTGCTGGAGCGCTTTATTCAAATGAAGTGGCGAAAGGGACTGAAATTCTTCAGCAGTCCATGATTGATAAAACAAATCATTCAGCGATCGGGCGTATTCCATAGATAAATGCTGCCTGTTTAAAACCTCATTGCCCGGTGCTAAAATAACGTTTGACTGTCGGTGACAAGAGCAAAAAAAGAAGTCCGGCATCCAGTACCAGCGCCAGTAAAAAACCCGGTTTTGTACTGTCGGCCAGCGCGCCGCCGATAAAAAGCAACAACAGGGCAACACCCAGCACCAGCGAGCCCTTGTAAGCCCAGTTTTGTCTGAAAAGCAGCCCGGCAGCAAACAAAAAGCCAAAAAAAGGCGCAATTTTAATATTGCCGCCCGCCTCTACAAACCATGTTTTGAAATAAACAGGTAAAAAGGAGGTAATAAAGAGCAGTAACACCGCACATCCCAATGCTGCAACTGTGTCGGAAGTAAAAAAAGGCCGGGTGCGTGACATGGTTTATGTTTTAGTCTGCAAATGTAAAATAGTTTGTTTTAAAAAGCAACGTCCCTCACAATTTGGCTGGTTTTAGTAGCGGTTTTCGTGCGCATTGCGCGTGATAAGCCTATTTTTCTTTGTTTGTTCCCTAAATTAAGGCTTTGACCAAAAGTAGCAAAATCATGTTTTGTTTAATAGTTTGATCCAATTAGTTAAACAAGAGTTAGACAACGCTGTTTTTTAAAGACATTTCCAAACCAACATTCTTAACAATCCTACTGATTTACACATGAGTCGCTTAATTACTTCGTTGCTGGCGCTGCTTTTTTCCGCAGCGACCGCATTCGCCCAGACAGCGCGCGTGCAAATCGCTCACAACTCCCCCGATCCTACGGTGGATGTGTATGTGAACAACCTGCTCGCCTTTGACGATTTTGCTTTCCGAACGGCCAGTCCCTTTCTCGACCTGCCGGCCGGCATTCCGCTCACCATCGCCGTAGCGCCTTCAACCAGCGGTTCGGCGGCAGATGCCGTGGCTACTTTCGACGTCACTTTTGAATCGGGACAAACCTATTTTGTGGCCGCTTCCGGTATCGTCGGCAATCCAACCACTCCATTTACCCTGATTACCGATGCCTCGGCACAGGAAATCGCCACCGACGGTGTGGGAAATGTCAACCTCTCCGTTCTGCATGGTTCGCCGGATGCGCCCGCCGTAGATGTAGTGGTACGCACGGTGGGTAAAATTGTGTCCAACCTTTCGTATGGCGAATTTACTCCTTACCTGAGCGTTCCCGCCGGCGATTATTACCTTGACGTAAAACCCGCAGGCAGCGAAACCATCGTGGCTACCTACCGCGCCGACCTTTCGGCTGCCGGCGGCGCTGCCATCAAGGTGATGGCCAGCGGTTTGCTGGGTGTTCCCAATTCTTTCGGGTTGTATGCCGTCTTTGCCGACGGAACAGTGGCAGCACTCCCTGTGTCGCCGGTTGCAAGGGTGCAAATTATCCATAACTCGCCCAGCCCGACTGTAGATATTTATGCCAATGGCGACAAATTGCTCGACGATTTTACCTATCGCAGCGCAACGCCTTTCATTTTTGTTCCTGCCGATGTTGCCATCAACCTGGGGGTGGCACTTTCTTCGAGTGTATCTGTTGACGACACATTGGTAAATTTCAGTGCCACTTTTGAAAACGGCAAAACCTACATCGTAACCGCTTCGGGTATTGTCGGCGACCTCAACACGCCATTTAACCTGAATATCAACGACAATGCCCGGGAAACCGCCGCAACAAGCGGCAAGGTTGACATTGCTGTATTGCACGGCGCAACCGACGCCCCAGCGGTGGATGTGGATGCCGTATTTTTGGCAGACAATGTAATCAGTAACCTCTCCTACGGTCAATTTACCCCGTACCTCAGCCTGGATCCGGGTAAATACGATTTTGCGGTGCGCCCTTCCGGAAACAATACGGTGGTAGCCAGTTACCGCGCCGACCTGAGCGGCCTGGCCGATGGCGCGGCGTATGTCTTCGCCTCCGGATTGCTTGCCGGAAACCCTGATTTCGGCTTGTACGCCGCTTTACCGAACGGTACGGTTATTGCCCTCCCGCTTACTCCCACCGCGCGTGTGCAGGTGGTGCACAACGCACCCGACCCGACCGTAGATGTTTACGCAGGTAACACCCTGCTTTTGAACGACTTTGCTTTCCGCACCGCCACCCCGTTCATTGATGTACCTGCCGATCGCGACATCGCCGTCGGATTCGCATTGGCCAACAGCAACTCGGTGGATGATGTCCTCTTTACTTTCCCGGCTTCTTTCGAGACCGGCAAAACCTACACCGTTTTTGCCAACGGCTTGCCTGGCAACGCCGTTACGCCGCTTACTCTGGCCGTAACCGAAGCCCGTGAAGCCGCCCTCAACAGCGGCGATGTGGATATCGCCGTCCTGCATGGC
>JANRLZ010000084.1:0-3435 GCA_033762055.1 Saprospiraceae bacterium | reverse complement strand
AAAATATCTTTTTTAGCCTCAGACGAGCGGTTAAAACAGTTTCTGAAATGATTATTGAACAGATCTGTCCTGCGTTTGCGCCTACGCGTAATAACTAACTATCCAGTTTTAACAGTAAGGAAAGGAGAACTCCGGCGAAACGCTTGACAAATATACAGGACAGGGTTGACATTACCTTCCCCTGCGTGAAAATTTAACACTTCCGCTATTTTTTGTCATTTGGAGTTTCAATGGTTCGTGAAAATTTCCTTACTTTGAATTTTGATCTAAAAACGAATCCATCTATCATCTTGTAACCCCCGAACTTCAGTCGGAGGCCACAAGTATCCTCCCCTTTTCCATCCAACATCTTTACAAAACATCCGCATCACAGCTGATGGATGTTGATATTTTGTAAAGATGTTGGATAGGTGGTAGAAGGCGCAATTCCCCCGACTGAAGTTCGGCGGTTACAAGATGATAGATGTGTCTCCATTTTTTTCAAAATTCCATGCCGTATTTTTAGCGCATTTGGTGATTTTTGGTTGAGTTTGCCTGCCTTGCAACCCGCCAAATAATAAATCCTGAGGACGTTAAAAAATGCAATACGTTGATTTCAAATATTTTAACTCACGAGGTTCTTCACGAACCATTGAGTTTGAAAGGGTATACATTTTCAAATGCTGAATTACCACCTTTTGCGAAACGATGGGGCCTTCCATTTTTGATGCACATGCTATTCTAATACCGCAGCACCATTATCACCACGCCTTCCACCCGCAGCCAATAAACGCCGGGCGGGTAACTCTCCACGCCAAAAACCAGGCTCGTATCACCCCGGACGGGTTGCCGGGTGGCCAGGACTTGCCCCGTGCTGTTGTACAAGACCACGGGCTCGCCTCCGGTGAAAAAGCCGGATGTTTTCCGGAGCGTGAAAGAGGTAGCAGTGGGGTTGGGGTAAATCTGGTAGCCGGGGGGGGCTGCTGCCGTTTCCGTCGTCCCGCTCACACCCACCGTCACTTTCCGGCACAAAGTGTCGCAGGCGTACTCGTTACAGACTGTCAGACATACCGAGTAAGTTCCCGGTGCGGGAAACAAATGCACCGGACTGGTATCCTGACTGCTTGTTCCATCGCCGAAATCCCAGTACCAGGTGGCGGGTTCGTAGTAGGAATAATCATAAAACGCAATTTGGGCGGGAAAAAGCGAATCCTGTATGTGCCATTGAAAGCGCGCCACCGGCAGGTTGTTTAAACCCAATGTGTCACAGGATGAGCCGTCGAGCGGGCCGAGACGATAGTTGGGAAAATTAAGCGCCAGAAATCCTGTTCGTGTGGGCAGCGTAACACCATGTTGCTCAAGGTTACAAGCCAGGCCGGGTGCGTTGGGGTTGTGGATGACGTGCAAAACGGTACTTTCGGAAGTAGGAACGATGTAGAATTTTCCATCCGGGCCTTCTCTCATTTGAAACATGCCGGTAGGAAATGGGGATTGAAATCCATCGTATTCAGCAACTACTTGCATACTGGCGACTATATCAGTCGCATACAAATCGTATTGCCGGGTAATACTTCCGGAACTCAGATAAAGCCATTGGTTGTTAGGAGAAACTGCTACCCCACCACCGGCATATGGAAGAGAATCCCAGTCAAAAGAGGCCGGATTTGATAAGACACCGGTACAACGGTCAAAATTCAAAATTACCAGGCCTTCTACTGAGTTTCTAAAATATTTACTGCCATCTGGTGAAAATGCATTTTGACTATAACAACAAGTACTGTCAATTATTGGCAGATCAAACACTTGTAAACCTTTGTACAGGACACCATCCGCAGACAACAAGGTTACGTGAAATCCATAATATAATCTGGTCGGATTTATTAACCACCAATCACGGCCATTTGCATGCCGGGTTGCTGAAACGTATTGGCCTAAATAGATGGAATCACTGAAAATAACGTTGTTTTTCGATATTACTGCTCCATTTCCCTGATCTTCACGTATATCAATAACCGAATACATTAGGTTCATCGGATTCCAAAGATAATCGTCGGCACGTATATGAAACAGGTAATAAAAACTGTCGGAAGCCGGGCTGGGAAGAAATATACACGGCTGCCAGAGAGGGTATCCAAATTGGGAACACGCTTCATTATAAAGGACACCAGGGTTCAACGTATCACCATTTACCATGATTTTGTGTTCACCATTCATGACCCGGCAACCATCGGTATAGGCAACCAGATTACCTTTTTTATCGGAAATTGCCGAAAGGGGAATATCTCCCCAATAATTTTGAAGCGTGATGGAAGGCGGTGTTGTATCAAAATTCATCAAACAGCCTCCAAAATCAAAGCCGGATGGGCTGTCGGAATAGTCGCCAAAACCCAGTGGCCATACATAGTCATATTTGCCTTGTGCGGATATGACCATTTGTTGAAGCAAAAAAAGCGTTGTAAAAAACAGGGTGTTTTTCATGCGGATATTTATACAGCGGTCTGCGACTTTTGCCGCAGACCGCAGGATGAGAAATTTAATGTGATACTGTAAATTTGGCGCTTCCAACCGTTTTTCCGTAACGATCGGTCAGCGTAATCAGATAGAAGCCGGTCTGGTATTGCGACACATCCATTTTGAGGATGCCGGATTGGAAGCGCGATTAAAACAGGGCATACCCGATCCGGCAGCGAGTGTGCCACCTGAAAACCTGCCATACCCCTGAAATGATTATTGAACAGATCTGTTTGCGTTTGCGCCTACGCGTAATATCTAACTATCTAACTCTGGTAGTAAGGAAAGGAGAACTCCGGCGAAACACATACAAATATACTTTTCATTTATCACACTACCAAGCCATCTCCGGAAATTTAACACTTCCGCTATTTTTTGTCATTTGCAGATAAATGCTGCCCCGCCGAGGCCTTCTGACCCGGCGCCGCGAAAAGCATTCCTGTTATTCGTAACCGACCTCGGAGAGGTCGCACATTTGTAGCAACGTGGATTTTATTTCAGGCCGACCTCGGAGAAGTCGGGTTTCCTTTGATATCAAGGCGTGTGCGCAAAATCCAGCCGTTTTCCTCAAAAGAAGCCGGTTCCTCGCCAGGGAAGGAAATTTCTCGCAGATTAAGATGCATTCTCGCCGATGGAGAACTTTTCTCGCAGATTAAGATTCATTCTCGCAGATTAAGAACTTTTTCTTGCATAAGTTGATTCATTCTCGCCGATTAAGAACTTTTCTCGCAAATTGAGATTCTTCCCTTTCAAGATTTTTTCCGTTCTATGCGTAATTCGAAATTTCTCGTCAAGAATGGCGCGTTTCGCGCACAGGAATTAATACATCTTGTCAAAGTCGTTTCTTTCTCGCAGAAAAATTTCCAACCCTGCGCAAGGTCGTTTCTTCTTTGCGCAAGGTTGATTCTTTCTCGCAGCTTAAGCATCTCTATCGCGCGAAAACTT
>JANRLZ010000083.1:0-22164 GCA_033762055.1 Saprospiraceae bacterium | reverse complement strand
CGCCTGACGGACGGCTGTTTGTCGGGCGTTTGGGAAAAGAGTGATCGCATCTATGAAAAAACACGTCGTTTTTGTCTGTTTAATTGCCTGGATGGGTACGGGTATTGCCCAGCCGGTGATTGAATGGCAAAAATGCTACGGGGGCACCGAAACCGATCAGGCAAGGGTTGTCTTAACTGCCTCAGACGGATACCTGATAGTTGGCCGAACCAACTCTTCAGACGCTGACATAATTAGCAATGCAGGAGGTATAGATTTTTGGGTATTAAAGGTTGATCTTAATGGCATGATTCTGTGGTCTAAGAATTACGGCGGCACTAACAATGAAAACCCATTATCATGTAGATCAACTTCAGATGGCGGCTATATCATCGCAGGCTACACTCTTTCTAACGATGGTGATGTTTATCAAAATCATGGAGATTACGATGCTTGGGTGTTAAAAATTGACAGTTTAGGAAATATTGAATGGAGCCAATGCTATGGCGGGAGCAATTGGGATGAAGCTTGGGATGTCCTGGAAAGCACTGAAGGTGGATATATATTTGTCGGCAGATCCAACTCCTTGGATGGCGATGTAACGGGAAATCACGGGGCGATGGATTATTGGGTTGTGAAATTAAGTCCATCAGGTGAAATAGTTTGGCAAAAATCACTGGGGGGCAGTGATTTAGACATTGCTTATTCCATTGTAGAAACGCAACAGGGCGGTTACATTATCGCTGGAGAATCAAACTCAATTGATGGTGATGTTTCTAAAAACAACGGTGGGCCTGATTATTGGATTGTAAAACTTGACAATGAAGGTAAGATGGAGTGGGAGAAAGTATTTGGTGGAAGTAGTGCAGATAGAGCTAGTGATATCATTCAAACCCCTGAAGGCAAATACGTTGTCTTTGGACAAAGTTATTCAAATGATGGTGATATTAGCAATAATCATGGGGGGAATGATTGGTGGCTTGTAGCATTGGATCAGGAAGGCGCCTTGGAATGGGAAAAAGCAATCGGTGGTAGTGGGGAAGAATTTGCCCGATCAATAGCGATCACAAATGACGAAGATTATGTTATGATTGGTCAAACTCAATCGAATAATGGTGATATTGTGAATAATGATGGTGGTGCAGATTTGTGGTTGGTACGAATGTCTTCAACTGGAGAGATAAGATGGGAGAAAACGTTTGGAGGAAGTCTTGATGAATGGGGAAATGCTATCAAGATACTTGATAGCAACGGATATATTATTTGTGGATATGCCAGATCCAACGACGGCGACGTCTCCGGTGTCCAGGGCAAATCTGATTATTGGGTCGTCAAACTCTCCCCCGAAACCAGCCCCACCCAAACACCGCAGACACAAACCCTGGTTCTCGAACCCAATCCCGCCGGCGCGGATGTACGCTTGCTGATTCCCGAAGATATTCCGACTTTGCTGGTGCACATTTCCGATGTGTCCGGCAGACGCATACACACCATCAAGCACCCCAACGGCGCAAACCTCGATATATCGGGACTACCAACCGGTTTCTACCTCATCAGCGCCCGGGCGCCCGACGGACGGCTGTTTGTCGGGCGTTTGGGGAAAGAGTGATATGCCCCCGTCTCTCAACAGAGGCAGCACCCTTTAAACCACTGCAGACTTATCCTTTCGATGTTCCATCATATTGCTTGCTCTGGTTAAAGAACGTTTGTCGGCCGATTCATCCCACCGTAGTCCGACCGAATGGGAGATTAACTCAACCAATTGTTCATACGGAATGATCTCCAGTTCGTGGGCCTGGTTGGTTAGTCGAAGCGGCGAGCGACGCATTTCCTTCATATACGGTTCCGCTTTTTCTATAAATTTATCGCGATCATAGTGATAACGGGCAAATATGGTGAGTACTTTGATAAACAATTGAGAGCGATGGGTGTCGTGGTTATCACGTAAATAGCGTTCGCGATATTTCTCCAACGCAGTAATCCGATCCCACAACTCATCGTCTTTTTCTTCTATAAAGTCAAGCAGCACCTCCGCGGCCAGAATAGCGATATTCATGCCGGTCTTGTCGCGGGAGAAATCCTTGATATCATTCCTGAACTTGCTCGATTTGAATTTGGGGATCATACCTTCTTCCAGCGGGGCGCCGGTAAGCGATACGGCGATAAATAAATAGGCCCCGAGAATATGCCAGGTTTCCCGCATACCTTGTCGCAATACATGGAATTTCTTGTGTCGTGTGGCCAACACATACAATTCAGCCGCTCCCATCCAGTCGCCTTCATGCATACGCAGGTAAAACCCCAGTTCGAGGGTGTTATACCAGTTGATATTACCCTGTTGACCACTTTCCAGGGCTTTTTGTAAAAACAGCCTGCCGCGCTCATACCGCGCCAGATGTACACAATTGGCGATTTCCAGATAGTAAAAAATATTGAGCGTCCCGTTACAGGCATACGCCCGACTTTCAAAATAGGCAATCGCAGCATCGTGTATTTCGGAGGCTTCCCGATACCGGGCTTCAATGGTGTAACGACAGGAAAGCAGTCCATAATAACAAACATGAAAATTATGAGAGGGTATTATCCCGACATACGGACTCAGTTCATCTACATATTGTTGTGCTGACACAGCCAACTCTTTTTGCAGTCCCCGTTTTTTGTTATAGGGCGTTTTTATTCGGTCAATATAAATCTGCGCTTTTTCTTCCAGCAAGCGCCAATGGGCGTATTCTTCATACAGAGCCAGGTATTCATCAAAAGCGCGCGTATCATCGCTGGCAACCGAATAATGATCCATAAATGTTTTGGCTGCCTCCGCCACAAACTCCGGCTTCCCGTACTGCAGCCCGATTTTCATCATTTCTTCAGCAGTCTTTTTGGCGGCATTCCGACAGCCCAGTGACACCAGCGATTTGGTGATTGAAATCAACTGAAAGCCGCGCAAACGATGGTGGTTTAAGTCATCAAATGACGGTTTGTCAAACCCGATATGCGATACCATTTGCTCCAGGCAGCGCAATAATTCACGCGCCACTTGTCTGAATTTGGTCCTTTCACCCACTTTGGCCTTTTCAATCGCTTCCGCTTCTGTGCGAAAATTATTGGCCTGAACGGCATAATAGAGTTTTAACACATCATGGTTGTTTTTTGAAAAAAAACCAAGCAAGGTTTCCGGGTGGGGCAAGGCATGCTCTGCCAGTTGAACGAGTTCCGTGAGTTCTTTTACCATAATTTGTAGTTCGCATAGTGAGCGCATTCTGCTTTCAAGACCGGGGCATGATGGCTCCGGTTACTTTTCAGGCAAATGACCCAACAAAAATGCCTGGTAATGCCTCGAAAATTCGATAACACTTTTACCAACCTTTTCCATCCCGCTTCCATAATGCGATAAACACCCTTTGGAATGCCAATTTTTTCCCAAAAAAAGTAAAAAAAGAAACCAGCCCCGATTCAAAACAGAAGAGCCCTCCCCTACTCTGCCTGCCTTAGCCTCCCAAAAAAGAGATATCACCCGGCTTTGGTAACAAAGCCGGAAGCATATTCCAGCGCTATTTGGGCGATAAAGTGCAAGAAACAGGGTGTCATGCGAACACAAAAACAAACAACCATTCGGAATAAAACAATGACTATCAATAAAATATACAATAAAATCTCCTATTCTGACCGTTCGCAGCCACCTCCGGTTTGCCCATTTGCTGTCGGAAAATCCGCGATGCGCTACCGACACCTTTGCTCCAACATCATCAATAACACACTAAACAGCATTTTGCCATGACAAATTTCCTTCAAACTGTCCGTTTGCCCTGCCTGCAAATCCTTGCCTTCCATTGCTCCAAGGCCATCGTCGGTCTTGACACGATTGTCAATTAGTCGCAGCATCTCAGGTGCGCGACACCTGAAACATTCACGGTAAAGGTTTTTTTTCAGGTATTTTTTTGTTTTCGCCCGCGAACATTTGGTTCGCGGGCAATTCATTGAAAATCAAAATCTTAAGAGAAAATATCTTACCGGTTTTAAAAAAAATGGCCCCTATAAATCTGCTCAACTGTCGGAATTACTTTCAACTGGAGGTCCCCACTTTTGCCTCAACAACAAATAAACATCATGTCACACTTCAACATTCACCGCTCTCCCTTAAAATGCACCGACGCGCCATTGCCCACTGCCTGGGTAAAAGCCCATTTGACGGGCGAAGACAAATACAATCTGACTGTGCTGGCGCCCTCTGTATTGTCGCCCAAAACCCCAAAAATCAAAACCGGCGCCTGTGCTTACGCACGTTTATCGCTGATGGAAAGCGGGGCGGTGATGGCCTTTTTTCCGGTCAACAGCATGGTGTCGGATACGATTCGCAGGATGTTCGGAGCCACCTGGTTCGAACTCGAACAGCCGCTGATTCTACCGGCATACGTGTTTGGGCGTGATATCGAAATAACCGCCGGGCGGCATCCGTTGGCCTATGTACTGGAAAACTGGGTGGTAATGTTTCGACCGAGTGAAAACCAGAATTGATAGCCCATCCAAAAAACATCCATGAAAACGGCGGGCCGGGGGTTAAAACGCACTTTCGGCCATAATTTGAACCACAGTTCCCTTTGCGTCGCTCGCAGCATCCTCGCTGCGAGCCGACCAGAGGAAAAAACTCCAAATACCGTCAAAAAACGCTTCGTACCACACAACCAGATGAACGGCCTTGAAGGCCAAATGAAAACCACAGTTTCCGCGCCACGCCTGCTGCCGGGTCCCACACACATCATCATGAAAACACGCTCATTTCGGGACTCGGCGCGGCGTTGGGGCAACGTTCACTTTCAAATACGAAGATCATGTACTACCATTTTTTTCCGTTCAACCGCCTGTTTTTCCTGCTACTCGCCTTCGCCACGCTGTTCTGCTGGCAATGCCGCAAGGCCGAGAACAGCACCATCATCAAAGGCCGGGTTGTCGCCTACGGAACCAACGAACCCATCGCAGGCGCCCGCATCTATCTGTTGTGTTACAGCGGACAAATTTTCGGCCCCACCAGTTCTTCATTTGTTGATTCGCTCGTCACCGACGACAACGGCGCTTTTTTTGCCGAATTCGCCCAGGGTGAGTTGTGCGGAAGTATATATCTCTCCGCTTTCAAGGAAGGTTATCATTTCAAACGTGACATTGATATCGTAACCGGAGTGAATGACCTGGAAGTGGTGCTGGATCCGGAGGCGTGGCTGAAAATAAGATGCATGGCCAATCAGGGACAAACTTCGGTTAGCTTTCAAGTACTGAATTACGCGAATTCTATCAGCAATTTTATGTCAAGTGATACGACATTCTCTTACTTAAGTGGCGTGTCCATCTACGGTAACAGATGGCAAAGAATTGGTTGGAAGACCTCTCCCAATCAAGTCTATCATCAAGACTCGATATTCATTACCGGTTTGGATACCACGATCTACACGATCCAATATTAGCAAAACGGCATTTCAAAAGGCAAGAATGCCGAATAACCATTCAAATCGGACTGGATTCAAAACAATCACCTTTCACACTCCCTCATCATGTTGACTAAGCGCTCCATCAAATTCATTTATCCATTTTTCCTGCTGCTCGCCCTCGCCACCCTGTTCTGCTGGCAATGCCGCAAAGCCGAGAACAGCACCATCATCAAAGGCCGGGTTGTCGCCTACGGAACCAACGAACCCATCGCAGGCGCCCGCATCTATCTGCTGTGTTACAGCGGACAAATTTTCGGCCCCACCAGTTCTTCATTTGTTGATTCGCTCGTCACCGACGACAACGGCGCTTTTTTTGCCGAGTTCGCCCAGGGTGAGTTGTGCGGAAGTATATATCTCTCCGCTTTCAAGGAAGGTTATCATTTCAAACGTGACATTGATATCGTAACCGGAGTGAATGACCTGGAAATCATACTAGACCCATTCGCCTGGTTAAAAGTGATGACCATCCCTGATATAACCGGAAATATGATCTCTTTCAGAGGAACTTTCACCGGCGCCGCCGGCTGGACAACCGGTGGCACTGAAGGCCCAAAAGAATATCTTTTTGAAACACAGGGAAACCGGCAACACCTCATTCGTTGGTCTTATTGGAGTACGCCTCCGGTAACCTCCACAGAAGATTCGGTTTACCTTATGGAGCATGATACTTTGGTATATATGCTTCATTATTAACAGCCATTTGCCCCAATTCCAAATCCCTGGCAGCATCTGAAAGGCAGGGATGATTTCCAAAAGATGGCCGATTGTGTGAAATATTGAATCATTTCATTTTCTCACAATTTTTTCACAAATGAAAACTTGTTTTTCCCACAGCCCCGTGCGAAACAGGGGGCGGTATCTCCTATTTCTGTTTCTTTTGCTCTTTATCTACAAATATGCAAATTCACAAGAAATGTGCCCGGCCTACCCAAGGGCATATAACGAAGTGTATGTATGTCTGACACCGGAAGGGCTGAAATTTGACCAAAATTCCACCCTTCACAACCCTGTAAACTTTGTATTTCCGCCTTTACCCGATGGCAGTACCATCGAATTCGATGCCGGCAATGGCAATGGGCCTGTTACGGTACTGGCCAATGAGACCCTTCCAGTTACTTACGCCTCGCCCGGACAATACAGCATCTCCTGGGTATTAACAACGCCTTTTATCGGGTACACGGGTTCTGAAACATTTCAAACCAATTTCAACAATGTGGATGCTAACTACGCCGATTTTACACCACATGAAAGTTGGGGCGATTTGGTCGGAAATACCTATACGCCTCAAACCAACGGTGCATATCCGGCAGGGAGTCCGTATGCACAACCGGTTAATGCCGGCGGAATTGTTCATATTTTGTATGCCAATCCCGACCGCCAAATGCGAAAGCCCTTTGTGTTTGTAGAAGGATTTGATCCGATCCTGGATGGAGCAGAAAAATACGCAGTCACCAATCCGGATGGCGACATAATGGGATATGGCAGTATCCGGTGGGATGTCGTCATGACGGGCAGAACCGAGTCATTCGATGTAGATCCCGACGAACTGGGCGTGCCGCATTACTCGCCCTTTTATCAACTCCCTACGCTTATTCAGGGCTTGCTAAGTCGGGGATACGATATTGTCTATGTGGATTTTGCCGATGCCGGCACCTATATCCAGGCCAATGCCGAGTTCCTGATGGATGTTCTCGAACGGGTAAACAATGCCAAAATAACCGATGAAACAACGGTACTGGTCGGCGCAAGCATGGGGGGGATTGTCAGTCGTTATGCACTGGCCAGGATGGAAGCCGAAGGGAAAACGCACTGCGTCGGTTTGTTCGGCACCCTCGATTCGCCGCACAATGGCGCCAATATCCCGCTGGCCTTGCAGGCTTTTAGCTGGCATGCACATGCTGCCGCCGGAAATCATGCTGCCTGGAATGCCATGGAAACGCCGGCCGCACGCCAGCAATTAATCAAACATCTTGGTACAGCCATTCAAGCCGGTGAAGTTACCCCTGAAAACGACCCCTTGATCTACGCCGAACCAATGGATTTTTCCGAACTGACCAATTTCGATTATTCAGCCTTGCGTACCCAGTTAAAAAATGAGCTGCAAGCTTATGGCTGGCCGCAACAACCCAGGAAAATTGCCATGGTGGACGGAATGAAGAACGGGACGCTGACCAGTGGTCATGGGTACGGGCCAGGCGAAAAATTTTGTGAAAGCAATGTGTATGCCGATGCATTTGATCTGGGTACGGTATTCAAACTCATTATGCGCTCCAATAGCGGAGGCGGACCGGATTTTTACAGTATCAACGGTATGAACCAGTGCAGTCCTTATCAGGATAATGGATGGAGCGACAACCACCTGTTCACGATTGCCCAATCGCATGATTTTAATTGGTGTTTTGATAACAGAGTACCCTATAAATACCATGTCTGGCGATTGAAAGTGAACAGCGAGCTGCCATTTTTAGACAATGCCCCGGGAGGTACCAGACTGGATATGCGCAGTCTCCACGCTCAAATTGAATCAGAATTGGAAGACGACGCTACCTACCACAAACCGATTAATTTTCCCATCGTCACCTTCGTACCCAACTGGAGCGGCCTGGCCATGGGAACAGCGTTGACGAATGAGAATCTAAGGGTGAATTTATTAACCCAGGAGTTTGAAGAATTAAATCTACCCAATAGTAAAATACCCAACTTTGATCATTTCTACGCCCCAGAATCCAACCTCCGGCACGTTGAAATAGACGCAGGTATGGTGACTTTCCTGCTGAGTGAAATAGATCGCCTCGACGCCGCGCCCAACGCCGGCACGCTTACGGAAACCTACAATTACGGAAAGAAATACAAAAACATCCCCAACACCATCGTTGCACCCGGCGGTCTGCTTCAGATCAACAACACGGGCCCGACCGGGTACGTGCACAGCGCGGCGGGCGAGAACGCCGATCATCCCAGTTTCACGACCTACCTCAATTCCTGCGGTCAAAACATCACCGTAGAAGCCGGTGGCTGGTACCAGATAGGCGCGCTTGATAAAAGCCAACACGGTATTACCGAAGTTTGGGACGGCGCCACCGTCCACGTAAAATCCGGCGGCACGCTGCATATCACCAGCGAACAAAGCATGCTGCGGATCAAAAATGGCGGTAAACTGATCCTTGATCAGGGCGCTATCGTGCAGCTCGAATCGCAGGGCGCCAGAATCCTGCTGGAAGGCGAACTGGTTGTAAACGGCGACTTTGTTTTTGCCGGTCTCGGTTATTTCGATTTCAGTACCGGCAACCGGCTGACTTTCGGCCCTAATTATCCGGTTTTTAACCTGCAGGGCGCCGATAAAAACCAGCGTTTTGTTCGTGTCAGCGCAGACGTTGCCATCGATCAGCAGCACCGCCTTAACTGGAACCGCGGCCTGCTCGAAATTGGCGGCGGGTCACTTCGCCTGTATGAAGGCGCCGGGCTGCTGTTCACCGACATGACGCTTACCAGTGGCGACAATGCGGGTTATGCCGCCATCGCCGCCAATGGAAGCGGCCGGATTGACCTGCGCAATTGCGAGGTGTCGCGCATTGACGTGCCCATCGAAGGAACCGACGGCATCGGCTGTACACTCGCCAACTGCAACTTTTCGGACTATACCATCGGCGTATTCTGGAGCAACGCCGCTTCTGTTTCTGCGGAGTACAGCACATTCGACGGCAGCGGAGCCACGGCTTCCGCTGCTTTCAATCTCGCCGATGTTGCATTGGTATTGCTCAATACCTGCCAATTCGCCGGACATAATTCGCCGGTATCCCCCCTGCTTGATGATGCAGAATTAAGCAACGCCATTGGGGCAATCAATCTCGACAATACGGTGGCCTGTCTGCTGGACGGATGTCATTTCAACAACAACACCATTGGAATAAAAGCCGACAATCCTTTTTCCGGCAACACGGCCAATGTATTTGCCTACGGTGGCAGCAGTTTCACAGAAAACAAGGCAGGTATTTATATCGTTGGCGATCAAACCCGCGGCACAGTATTGGCCGATTGCGTGCTGTTTGATCGCAATATCAACAGTATACGTGGCCGCGATATCACCCTGATGATAGACAGCTGGAACAGCAAAACCTTTGCGTTTGATACCGATAGTCCCAACCGTTTTATCAAAGACAACATTCCACAGGGCGGCGTTACCGACAAACATGTTCGTATTTGTTATGAACAAAAAGCGCCGGGTGGTTCCAACCTGATGCGCAACAACTTCTGGGGAATATTTACCGGCGGAGTGCCGCAAAATGACCCGCAGCCGCACACTTCGATTGCCCTGTTAAATGCACCGTGCAATGCAACGGTTGCCGTTCCTGTGTTTACGCCGTTTGGCTCCAAGAACCCGATTTGTACGCCGGAAGAGCGCCCCTTGAGTTTTGCCGAACCTTTTTCTGGTTCGGAATGTATGTTGCTCACCGGCGCCGGCGGACCGACCATGGGGCAGGTACGGGTACACGAGCAGTTTCACCTGGGCACTTTCCTGATGCGCACCGACAGTGTAGAAGCCGGCATTGACGCACTTCGACCGGTAGCCGCGCTTTGGCAGCCGGATTTGAGTGCTTTTACTGATAATTGTCAGCAGTACATCCGTGTTGCCAAAGCATTTGTCGACGCTGTTGACAATGGCCCTTCACTGCCACGCACGGGCGAAAGCCGCAACGGCAAAACGCCTGGCGGCTTGCCGTTGCTGATGATGCCCAACCCGGCTGTCAACACCGTTGTGATGTACCTGCCTGATGTTGCGCACACCTTGCGTATTTGGGACGCACAGGGTCGGCTGCAACTATCGCAGGCTACCCGGGGTGTGATACGACTTGATGTAAGCGGTTGGTCTGCAGGCATTTATCTTGTCGAGGCGCAGGCAAGCGATGGTAGTCGGAAAAGTGGAAAATTAGTAGTAAAACAGTAGCCAAATGCTAAAGGGGCAGGATGAGCCGTCGGGGGCAAGTACCCCGGCGGCATTTTGCTTCTTCCAGAGAGGTTGCTTCTGGAAGAAGCAAAAAAAACGGGTGATTTGCTGATGCAAATCACCCGTTCAATGGGTAGCAGCGGGGCTGCATTTATCCTTTCTGCGTAGCGTCAACCACTGCTTTAAAAGTAGCGGGGTGGTTGAGCGCGAGATCGGCCAGTGCTTTACGGTTGAGGCCGATGCCTTTTTCGTTGAGCTGGTGAATGAAGCGGCTGTAATTGATACCCATGGGGCGTACAGCAGCATTGATACGGGCGATCCAGAGGCGGCGGTAAGTGCGTTTTTTGAACTTACGGTCGCGGTAGGCATATTGCCAGCCTTTTTCGAGCGTATTTTTCGCTACGGTGTAAACTTTGGAACGCGCGCCGAAGTAGCCGCGGGCGGCTAACATGATTTTTTTCCGGCGGGCGCGACTGGCCGGGTTGTTGGTTGCTCTTGGCATGAAATAGATTTTTTAGTGCGACACCGGGGAGGGTAATGATACCAACGCTTTTGCCAATGTCCTCGTTAAAAAATGTGGTTTACATCTCTCGCCTTTGCGAGTAGAAGGTTGAGAAAGCCGAGGCGTTCGGCAAATCCTCAAATGGTGAGCAGACGCTCAATACGTGCGTGTTCCGAACGATCAACCACCACGGCACTGCGCAAATGGCGCTTGGCTTTGGTCGTTTTTTTGCGCATCAGGTGACGCATGCGTGCGCGATTGCGCTTGACTTTCCCCGTGCCAGTCACCGAAAAACGCTTTTTGGCGCTGGAGTGGGTCTTCATTTTAGGCATGTCAAAAATATGTGTTTGAAAAACGGAGCGCAAAGGTAGAACTCCTTGCCAATGTGCGCAAAGAAAGTTACAAATTTATTCGTCGTCTGTCACTTTCTTCTTTTGTCCGGATTTTTTTGGCGAAAGAATTACGTGCATTCTTTTGCCCTCCAGACGGGGCAACTGATCGGCAGTGCCGTGCTCTTCCAGTTCTTTCATAAAACGAAGCAACAACAGTTCGCCGCGTTCTTTAAAAACAATCGCGCGACCGCGGAACTGCACATAGGCCTTCACTTTGTTGCCTTCGGAAAGAAAATTTTTGGCATGCCGAAGTTTAAACTCAAAATCATGTTCGCCCGTTTCCGGACCAAAACGTATCTCTTTGAGTTCCACCTTGACCGCGTTGGCTTTTAGTTCCTTTTCCCGCTTTTTTTTCTGGTAAAGGAACTTGTTGTAATCCACGATTCGGACGACTGGTGGCACAGCATTCGGGGTGATTTCTACCAGATCCAGGCCGATTTCTTCCGCCCAACGCAAAAGTTTGCCGGTTGGATAGACTCCCGATTCTACAGTTTGCCCGACTGCTTCACTGATCTCATCCAGATTGTCGCCTATCAGGCGCACTTCACTGGCTCTGACGAACTGGTTGATGTTGTGTTCCGGGCCGCGTTGGCCACGATTAAATGGGCGAGGGCCACCGGATGAATTGCCGGGACGCGGCGGACCTCCGGGACGAGGCGGGCCTGATGGTTTAGGCCGGTTGGGTTTGAATGCCAATTAGACGAATTGTTTGGTGATAAAATTTAGGCGTACCCGAACAGGGCGGTACACCCGTTGGCAAAATTGATGCAAAAGTAAAAATTGTTGGGTGTTTTGAAATAAATCCAACGGGTAAAAATTTTTTGTTTTATTTGTACTCGCCTTCCTGCGTTTTCAAAAATACCTTCGCCGCATGTTTGCCGATATTATTCTGCCGCTGGCGCTTCCCAAACGCACCTATACCTACGCCGTGCCGGAATCACTCCGCCATCTGATCCGGACCGGCGTGCGCGTGGAAGTCCAGTTCGGTCGCAGCAAACTGTACAGCGGACTGGTAGAACAGATTCACCACACCCCGCCCGGCTACCCCGTCAAACCACTGCTTTCCGTACTCGACGAGGTCACCATCGTCAGCGCCCAACAATTACAACTTTGGGACTGGATGGCGAATTACTATGCCTGTACCCTCGGCGAAGTAATGGGGGCCGCACTGCCCGGACACTTAAAACTAAGCAGTGAAACCAAACTGGTTTTTAACCCCAATTTTCAGGAACAGCTCACTACGCTCGAAGACGAAGCATACCTCATCGCCGAGGCGCTGCAGATTCAACGGGAAATCACTATTGAAGACGCCCGAAAAATACTGAACAGAAAAACGGTTTTTCCTATCGTGCAGCAATTGCTGAACAAAGGCGTGCTGTTCCTGCGCGAAGACTTACAGGAAAAATTCAAACCCCGCAGAGTGGCTGCCGTTCGCTTGTCCGAACAACTGCGAAATCAACCGGATTTATTGCGCGGCGTATTTGCGGAAATCGCCGGCAAGGAACGCCAGATTGAAATTCTGATGGCTTACCTGGCCCTTGAAAAAAGCCGTGATTTTGTTCGCAAACAGGAATTGTTGGAAAAAGCCGATGTCAGCGAAAGCGCACTGAATACCCTCGTGAAAAACGGCATTCTTGAAAAATACAGCCGTGAAACAAGCCGCCTGAGCGGTTACGAAGACGAACTGGCAGAAGCCGACGCCCTTAGCAACCAACAAACGCGGGCACTTGATGAAATCGAAAATATTTTTCAGAAAAAAGGAGACAAAAAAGTAGCGTTGCTTTACGGCGTTACCGGCAGCGGTAAAACGCGCGTCTATATTGAACTCATCCGAAAAGTGATGCAACAAGGTGGACAGGTGCTTTATCTTTTGCCCGAAATTGCGTTGACTTCGCAAATTATCCTGCGCCTGCAAAAGGTTTTTGGAAAGGAAGTAGCGGTTTATCACTCCAAAATCAACACGCAGGAAAGGGTCGAGGTATGGAAATCGGCAGCCGCAGGCAAACCGGTGCTGCTGGCAGCACGCAGCGGACTTTTTTTACCATTTCAAAAACTGGATTTGATCATCGTGGACGAAGAGCACGACGCCTCGTTCAAACAATACGACCCCGCGCCGCGCTATCACGCCCGCGATACCGCCATCTTTCTGGCCGGCCTTTACAAGGCAAACACCCTGCTCGGCACCGCAACACCCTCACTCGAAACCTGGCACAACGTCCAGACCGGAAAATACGCCTGTGTTGAAATGCCGGAACGCTTCGGGGGACTGGAACTCCCTGACATCCAAACCATTGACCTGCGCGAACAACTCAAAAACCGCCAAATGCAAAGCATTTTTTCCAAACCGCTGCTGGAAAATCTGCAACTCGCACTCGAACGCGGCGAACAAGCCATTTTATTCCAGAACCGACGCGGTTACGCCCCCATTCTGGAATGTCAGGTATGCGGCTGGAATGCACAATGTCGCTATTGCGACGTAAGCCTGACTTACCACAAACATACCGATCGCCTGCGGTGCCATTACTGCGGATATACCCAGGAACCGGCCCAAACCTGCCCGGCATGTGGTTCGGGTAAAATTACCATGAAAGGTTACGGTACGGAAAAAATCGAAGACGAACTCAAAATTTTTCTGCCGCAGGCCCGTATCGGGCGCATGGATCTCGACACAGCAGGCACAAAAAGCAACCTGACTGCCCTGCTCAATGATTTTGAGGAGCGCCGCATTGACATCCTGGTAGGCACACAAATGGTCACCAAAGGACTGGATTTTGACAATGTGGCGCTCGTCGGCGTTCTTGGGGCCGACGGCCTGACCAAATTTCCGGATTTCCGTGCCGGTGAACGGGCATATCAATTGCTGACACAAGTGGCAGGTCGAGCAGGACGGAAAAACAAACGCGGCAAAGTGCTGATCCAGGCATTTGATCCCAGACATCCGGTAGTATTGGATGTATTACGCAGCGATTTTGACGGCTTTTCACAACGTGAACTCAAAGAAAGACAGGAATTCAAATACCCCCCCTTTTATCGCCTTATCCATATCCAGTTGCGACACAAGGAAGCCAAAGTAGTGAATGAATCGGCCGCCTTTTTTGCAAAAGCACTCCGGCAAAAATTGGGCGAGCGCGTCCTTGGCCCTGTGATTCCCAATATCGCCCGTATTCGCAACTATTTCGGGCAGGATATTTTGCTCAAACTGGAAAAATCAGGCCCCCTGCTTGCCGGCGCCAAACAACTGATCCGCGAACAAACCGAAGCCCTGCTCGGGAAACCCGGCTTTTCTCAAATCATTGTCGCTGTGGATGTAGATCCGGTTTGACGGCGGGCGCTCACTCATGACAGAACGCGATCTCCTTAATATCAAATCGTTTTTCTCCTTCGGTGGTATGCAGCCGAAGCAGTCCCTGCGACGTAACGCCGATCAGGGTAGCCTCCAACAGGGCGCCGTCACGCAGCCGGGAATAGGAAGCAGGAGTGCCGTAACGCCAGAGATATGATTCATATTCGGAATGGAGCGCAGCATGGTTGCCTGTGCGTAGTTGCAGGTAACGATTTTCCAGACATTCAAACATTTTCTCCGCCAAAGCATCGAGGTCAAATGCCTGACCTGCCATCAACGACAGGGAAGTTGCATGGGGCAGGGAATCGGGAAATTCACTTTGATTTACGTTCAATCCGATCCCGATGACCGACGATTGTATCTGCATACCCGACAAGGCATTTTGAATCAAAATACCGCCTGTTTTTTTATGCCCCAGATAAATATCGTTGGGCCACTTGATTAAAACCGGGATGGAAGCCGGCAACACCTTCGCTATAGCATCGCGCACCCCCAGGGCAACAGAAACATTGAGGTAAAACTGTGCGCCAATTTCGAGCCAGGTCGGGTAATAAATGATGCTGAGCAGCAGGTTTTCTCCGGGACGACTCCACCATTGCGCGCCCATTTGTCCGCGACCGGCGCTTTGATAGTCGGCGCGAACAATCGTCCCCTCCGGCGGATCACCGTCGGCGAGCAATGAAGCCGCCCGGTCGTTCGTTGATGGCAATTCGTCGAAACGATGGTAAACCTTTCCTGTAAAGAGGGTGTTTGACATTGTAATTCAAAAGGAAAAAGAGTGCAAGAACTGCTTTTTACCCTACCTTTGAACCCGATTTTCAGATTCTCTGTTTTACGATAACGCCGTTTTTGCATAACACGGCAAAAATCACCTCTATAAACAATTCATTTTCAATTTGGTCAGCATTCCCAACCGGCGGGCAAAACAACCGCATCTCGAACAACTCAATCACCTCATCGTTGAGGGCATCCGCGACAAAAAAGGCAAAAATATCGTGCAACTCGACTTGCGGAAAATAGGCGACGCTCCGGCAGATTTTTTTATCATCTGCGAAGGCGATTCCAATACCCACGTCAAGGCCATTACCGACAGCATTTATAAAAAAGTCAAAGAGGAACTCCAGACCGCACCTTCACATACCGAAGGTTCGAGCAATGCAAAATGGATCCTCATGGACTATTTTAACACGGTGGTGCACGTTTTTCACCCTGAAACACGCGAATTCTACGAACTCGAACACCTCTGGAGCGACGCAGCCGTGACGGAGTTTGGCGAAGTTTAATTCTTTTACTCAAAGCAAAAATTGTCCGCAAATCTGTTTTGCAGGGCGTTTTCCTGATATATTTCGGGTTACGAATTATGGAAGACAACAAGAAAAAAGACGATTCCTCCGAACCGCGCCGCCCCGAAGAAAATGGCGAAGGCGTACCGCGCTTCAACTTTATGTGGGTGTTTATCCTGATCGGACTGGGGCTGCTGGTGTTGCAGTTTACCAAATTTTCGGGTAAAACCGAAAACGCCAGCTGGACCGATGTGGAAAAATGGGCCAAAAAAGGCCATGTCGAACGCTTCATCGTGGTAAATCCCAAAGAAGCCTATATCTACATCAAAAAAGACACGCTTGGCAGCACCGATCATGCCGGCAAGGTCAATCCCAGCAAAAAAAATCTGTTCAACGCCGACCAGCCGCACTATGTCATGAACATCGGCAGCGTGGAAGTCGCTTCGTCCAAAATGGACAAGATCAATGAACAGATCATCAAGGATAAAAAACAACAACCCATCGAACTGAAGATCGAAGACCGCATCAATTGGACTGCGGTGATGGTCAATTTCGGTTTACCCATCCTTATCTTTATCGGACTGTGGATTTTTATCCTCCGACGCATGGGCGGCGGGCCAGGCGGGCCGGGCGGACAGTTGTTCAACATTGGCAAATCAAAAGCCACCCTGTTCGACAACAACTCCAAGGTCAACATCACGTTTGCCGACGTAGCCGGCCTGGATGAAGCCAAGGAAGAGGTGATGGAAGTGGTGGATTTTCTAAAAAATCCAAAAAAATACACCGTGTTGGGAGGTAAAATACCCAAAGGCGTGCTGTTGGTCGGCCCCCCCGGCACCGGAAAAACCCTGCTGGCCAAAGCCGTCGCAGGTGAAGCCAATGCCCCGTTTTTCTCTATTTCGGGCTCCGACTTTGTGGAAATGTTTGTTGGCGTTGGCGCCAGCCGCGTTCGGGATTTGTTCCGGCAGGCGCGGGAAAAAGCGCCCTGCATCATTTTTATTGATGAAATTGACGCAATCGGTCGCGCACGTGGCCGTGGCGCTATTCAGGGGGGCAACGACGAACGGGAAAACACGCTCAATCAGCTGCTGGTGGAGATGGACGGTTTCCCGACCGACAAAGGCGTTATCCTGATGGCTGCTACCAACCGCCCCGACATTCTTGACCAGGCACTCATGCGCCCGGGGCGTTTCGACCGGCAAATCGGCATCGGCCGCCCCGACCTCAAAGGCCGTGCGCAGATATTCGAGGTGCACATGAAAAACATCAAGGTGTCGCCCGAAGTAACTGCCGCCACCCTGTCTGAAATGACCCCCGGCTTTGTAGGCGCCGATATTGCCAACGTGTGCAATGAAGCGGCCCTCATCGCCGCCCGCCGCGAAAAAACGGCTGTTGACCTCGACGACTTCAACTACGCACTCGACAAGGTAATCGGTGGCCTGGAAAAGAAAAACAAGATCATTAGTCCGGAAGAAAAACAAATCATTGCTTACCACGAAGCCGGCCATGCCATCTGCGGTTGGTTTCTCGAGCACGCCCACCCGCTGGTAAAAGTGACCATCGTACCCCGCGGACTGGCTGCATTGGGTTATGCGCAATATCTGCCCAAAGAGCAGTACATCACCCGCAAGGAAAAACTGCTCGATGATATCTGTATGACCCTGGGCGGTCGCGCTGCCGAATCGGTGGTATTCGACAAGATCAGCACCGGCGCCCAAAGCGACCTCGATCATATTACCCGCTTGTCGTACGACATGATTGTTAATTATGGTTTGAGTGAAAAAGTGGGCAATGTGTCGTATTATTCGATGTTGAATGAAACTTTCAACCGGCCGTTCTCCGAACAAACCGCTTACCTCATCGACCAGGAGGTAAAAAACATGATCGAGGAACAATACAAACGCGCCAAACAGCTGCTGAAAGACAAACGCAAGGAACTGGACGCACTGGCGCAGGCCCTGCTCGCCAAGGAAGTGCTGCACCGCAGCGACCTGGAAACGATCATCGGAAAAAGGCCGTTTGTTGATCCTACCCCCGGCGAAAGCGCGCATGTGCCGGAAATCGGCCATACCCCGTCGGATGACGAATAGTGCCTGACAGATAGTAGCCTGATGGTAAATTCGCGAGCAACAGGTTTGCTCCCGATTGTCCTGCCATCAGGCTATTTTTTTACAAAGTCGCCATTTTTTTCCCTGCGTTTCGGTGAAACGCCTGAACTTCCCGCCCTGTAATTTTCCAAACCGATTCTCTAACGTTTCTGCATTTTCCAACCTGACTATGAAAAAAATACTACCCTTGCTGTTTGCGCTGTGCTGCGCTACGTATGCCATTGCCCAGGCGCCTGCCTGCATGCGCGATTCTTCCATCCTTCAAACAGGCGAACTTCTCGCTCCTGCTCCCTGGGATACGGCCGACATGGAGTACAACCTCAATGATGCCTGTATCAACAAATTCTACACACAGTCGGTCACTGTCAATATCCCCCCCGATTTTCAGGGCTTGCCGATCATTAACGTAACCGTTGCCACCACCGGCGCGGTGTCAAACTTGCCCATCGGCGTTACCTACGCCTGCGATCCGCCCAACTGTGTTTTTAATGCCAATTCATTGGGTTGTATCGTATTATACGGTACGCCTACCCCCGCCAACCCGGCCCCTGACACGCTTGACCTGGGCATCAATGTAATCGTCAATACCGCCCTCGGCGCTATTCCGCTTACTTTCCCTAACACGGGTTTGCCCAACACCCCGGAACAACATTACTACCTGGCCGTAAAAACCGAGGAGTGCCTCGTGGGCAACTACGAACGCGGGAATCAGTTGGCGTTGCTCAAAAATACGCCCAACCCTTTCAGCAATCAGACGCTTATCACCGCCGAGTCGCTCGTTGCCGGTGATTTCCAGTTTGAAGTATTCGACCTGCTTGGCCAGCGTGTTCACGCCGAAACGATCCGTCTTGAAATTGGTCGCAACGAATTCAACTTCGATGCCGACCAACTCGCCAACGGCGCCTATATCTACACCCTCGGCAACCGCGACAGCAAAGCCGCTCGTCGCATGATAGTAAATAAATAGGTTTATGTGGGTTTATAAGGGTTTATGTGGGTTTAGAGTGGTTATTTTTAACCTTCATAAACCCACATAAACCCTTATAAACCCCATCAACCCACATAAACCCTCCTAAACCCTCCTTTTAATCCCTGCTCTCAATCGGTCTCATCGAAAGTGTCGCCTTTAATCCGGCACATGTGGGGCGTTGGCCCCTGCATTTGCAGATTGCTCTCTTCGGCGTATCATTCTTTCACTTTCAAACCGGTTGCAACATGCGACAACTTCTACTGAGCACTTGTTTATTCCTCTTTTTTCTCAACACCCCATTCTATGCACAAACCGGATGCCCGGGCTGTGTCGTTGATGTTCCGGCCGGTTTTCCAGCCGATACCATTTACCTGCCTGAATTACCGGATGGAATTAAAGGCACACCATACGACCATGATGTTTCATTCCGGCTGCCAAAAACCACTACACCGGTACATGCCATTGACAGTACTACACCGCCCGGACTGACGATTTCCCAATTTGAAATTCTTTCGGTGGAAGGGTTGCCTGCGGGCTTGTACTGGCAACTCAATCAGTCGGTATTTAATCCAGCCAACCAGACCGACGGCTGTATGCGCATTTGCGGTACGCCTTTGGAAAACGATTCTTTTGAACTGATTGTCACGCTCAAAGCCACGGTGTTTGTCCTTTCGCAGGAATCCACCTTCCCGATGTCGCTCTACATCGCTCCGAAAGTCAGCAACACCAACGGCTTTTCACTCACCAACCCGACTGGCTGCGGCGAACTAACCGTTTCCGTCACCAACAATGTACCCTCCAACGGCAACGAAGGATTCACCTACACCTGGGATTTTGGCGATGATTCACCCGTATTAAATGATGAAGACCCTGCCCCGCATACCTACACCCAACCCGGAACGTATGAAATTCAGTATCAGGCGATTGTAGATACCGCTGGTTTTCTGCTCGAAAGTATTCGGGTGGAGGATATTGACTGCACCGACCCGCCGCTCTACGGCAGCCCCGATTTGTTTATCGAGATCCGCTATCCTGACGGGAATATCGCGTTCAACTCTTCACCCTACATCAACAACACCCCCCTACCCTACACATTCCCGGTAAATCTGCCACTCGGGCCGGGCAATTACACCCTTACGGTCTGGGATGAAGACGGCGGCATCAAAGGCAGCGACGACGACTGCGGCACCCTGAGCTTTAATATTTTGAGCAATGGCACGCTGGTAGCCGGCGGTCTCACCGTTTTCATGAATATCCTGCACCCGGTTGATACCATTGTATCAAAAGATACTGTCGTAGTGTATCCGCAGCCGATTGCACCATTAATAAGCGCGCCCAACGGCCTGCAAGCCTGCGAAGACGCTATGTCGCCGGTGCTTTCGTCGTCCTACGGATTTGGCAACCAATGGCTCGAAGACGGGAATCCTATTGCGGACGCCACCGATTTTATCTATTCTCCTATTCAAAGCGGCATTTATTCGGTGCGCTACACCTCTTCAAATGGTTGTATCGCTGTTTCCGATCCGGTGGAGGTGGTGATTCATGCATTGCCGGAGGCGCCGGTTTGGTTCAATTACAACAACTCCTTGCGGCTTACCGACACGAGTGCATTGCCCGTCCAGTATTCCTTGCAGTGGTACGACGGCAATATGCCGATTGCCGGTGAAACCGGTTTCTGGTACTGCTCCTCGGAAAGCGGAACATACGGGCTGGTAGTGACCGACCTTGCCACGGGGTGCACAAACGTCCATTTTGCCGAAGTGATCAATAATCCAAACTTTGATTGCCTGGTCAGTATTCAGCAACTTGAGACATTCACTATTGACATACTGCCCAACCCTGTCCGAAACGAGGCCTGGATACAAATACCGCCTGCATTCGCCGGGGAAGCCCTGTTGCGTGTATGGGACGCCACCGGCCGGCTGGTTTCGGAATACAACACCAACAGCGGCGAAAACATCATCCGACTGGATTTGCAGCATTTGCGAAGCGGGGTGTATGCCGTGGAATTTACCACTGCCCGTTTCCGGGGAGCAGGCCGTTTGGTGAAGATATAATTGAGGAAGATTGAGAAATAATTTCACCGATGGCACCCCAAAAAGTCGGGATGCTATCGGTGAAATTTCTAATGCCCCTCCAGTGCATCTACGTATTCCACCGAACCCAGGCGGAATTTCAAAGGGATGCGCGTGCCTTTGGCCCAGTCATGTTCTATTTTACAAAAAAAAGGAAGTTGATCTGCCGACCAGCGCGGTAAAAAAACACCGGAGCGGAGGCTTTCCGCCCGTTTTTCCGGACGCAGATAATCGCGATACAATACCGGTGGCGCTTTGAACAAGCGATGTTTCTCCGATAAATACAGTGCAGCAGCACCAAGGGGGGGCGGGCATTTATCGAGGGTAAATCCGCACGATTGTGCATCAACCCAGGAGGCCAGCAGGCAAAATAATCCGAGAGACAGGTATTTCATTTATATCCGATTTCGCAAATCACTTTTATTTGGGTATAGGTATTTTTAGCATTCCGGCAGAATCAGCAAAAAACATTCCACACCTGCCACGGACGGTTTCATCCGATCCCGGGATACATTTACACAGTCGCCAGCTATTTTCTACACATTTGCCAACCTTTTGGTTTCATAGCGCCGTCTCCCGGTTAAACAACTACATTTTTTTTTGCTATGAAACGAACCTTCTTCTTTTTTGCGCTGGCGCTTTGCAGCATCCCGATTTTTGCCCAGTCGGTCTGGAATAAAAAACTGCCGCAGGTATTTCCTAACAACCGTCCGCTGTCGGATGTTCACATTGACAGCGGACGCTATCTTGTCACAGCAGGCGCACAAATTTTCGAATTTGCGCAAGATGGCGCTTTGAGCGGGTATGTTGACCGCTGGAACCAATCCACTCAAGTGTTTCACAGTCTTTTTATCCGGCGTCATACCAACACGCAAACCGGCGACGCCTTTTTTGTAACCGTGACCCGAGGCTTGCAGTTCAACACCCCCGCTGCCTATCGTGTCAATATTTTAATACCGGGTATGGGTTACGAAAACCCGCTCATCCTCTCCGACAGCCTGGTAAGCGTCCACAACGGCGGACCAGCCATTGTCGAGATCAACGATCATACATTCTGGATACTGGGGCGAAAATTTATCCGCCAAATCAC
>JANRLZ010000082.1:0-14920 GCA_033762055.1 Saprospiraceae bacterium | reverse complement strand
CGCTTCGCAGCTATCAAGAAGACTCGTGTCATCACGACAGGAGTTTCTTGAGGACGCTTGTTCTTCGATTGTCAGAGATCCATGGGAAGGCGAACCTTCCCGGGTAGTTTTGCGGCTTCGTAACTCGATCCATGCGTTTCCTCGTTGTCAGCGGAGTCCTTTTTTCTTTCTCATTGCGCCTGGCGGCGCAACAGGGGTTGCCGGTCTGGCAGGAAGGCTATATGGATCTACACCATATCAGCACCGGAAGAGGCAATGCCACCTTCTGCGTCTTTCCGGATGGAACTACGCTCCTGTTGGATGCAGGTGAAATTTCCGACACCCATCCGCGAACCCGATCTGCCCGGAACAGTGCGTTGCGTCCGGATACCAGCCGTAGCGCTGCGGAATGGCTGATTGATTATATCCGGCAGTTTCATCCCGAACCCGAAAAACCGGCACTGGATTATGCCCTGATTACCCATTTTCATGACGATCATTTTGGGGAATGGGATGAAACCCGCCCTGTTTCTACCGACTGCACCTGCCGGTTGAGCGGGATTACGGCGGTTGGGGATCAGATACCGATCCGACGGTTACTCGATCGCGGATGGCACTTCCCCGTAGATTTGAAAAGCACTTATTTCCAGGAAAAATATAGAGACGACGTCTATCACATCGTACAAACATTGCGCGAATACTGGCACTTCATCGCCTGCCGCGTACAGCGTAATGAAATGGGCTATGATACCATTCGCCCGGGCGCTTCCAACCAGATTGTCTTGAAAAATCAGGCGGAAAAATACCCGGAATGGCAGGTGCGGAATATCGCCGCTAATGGCAGGATATGGACCGGCTACAAAGAAAACGATTATTACACGCTGTTTGAACCGGGGCAGTATCCGGGGGAAAATCCACTCAGCGTTTGCCTCAAAATCTCCTATGGCCCTTTTGACTATTTCAGCGGCGGCGATATCAGCGGCATTAATGAATTGGGTATGCCTGATATAGATGCGGTTGAAGCGCACGTCGGCCCGGTTATCGGCCCGGTAGATGTCGCCGCACTGAATCATCATGGTAACCGCGACTCGCAAAGCCCCCATTATGTACGCAGCCTTCGCCCGCGTGTGTGGGTACAACAATGTTGGTCGTCGGATCATCCGGGTGAAGAGGTGTTGCGGCGGATTACCTCATCCAAACTCTATCCGGGGCCCCGTGATCTGTTCACAACAGACATGCTGGAAGCCAACCGGCTGGTTATTGGCGAACGAATCATCAACGGGTACAAGAACCAACACGGGCACGTCGTGGTGCGGGTGTTTGATCGTGGGCACAAGTACCAGGTTTTTGTCCTCAACGACTACTCAACCAAACGGGAAGTGCTGGCGATACACGGCCCTTATTTTTCAAGATAAATATGAAAAACAACCTGACTTTTTTCTTTTTTCTTCTTTGTCTTTTGCCGGCATTCTCGCAACAGGAACGCCCGGTAGCAGAGAATTTGATAGTCATCACCCTCGACGGTTTGCGCTGGCAGGAAGTGTTTGGTGGAATAGACACTTTTTTGGTGCGCGAAAAATCTTTTAATCAAGGCGACAGTGCCAAAATGATGCAGCGCTATTGGTCGGACAGCCCGGAAGAAAGACGAAAAAAACTGATGCCATTCCTCTGGTCAACCATCGCTACCCAGGGACAATTGTATGGCAACCGCCGCTACAACAATCGGGTGGACAATGCCAATCCCTATTGGTTTTCTTACCCGGGTT
The DNA here is from genome assembly GCA_033762055.1 of Saprospiraceae bacterium. Lineage (GTDB taxonomy): Bacteria > Bacteroidota > Bacteroidia > Chitinophagales > Saprospiraceae > M3007. The sequence continues at coordinate 13,175 of JANRLZ010000082.1, read as the reverse complement.
ACAGCGAAATCTTTTGTGGTTATGTGGACACCGCCGTCAACTCAAACAGTTATCCGCCCAATCCGCACCTGAACGTGTTGGAATATATCCATCAACAAAACGCATTTAAAGGCAAAGTGGCGGCTTTCTGTGCCTGGGATGCGTTTGACCGTATTTTGAATGAAAAACGCGCCGGCTTTCCGGTGGTTTCCGGGCCGGATGATTGTGGCGGAGCATCGCCGTCGCCCCGCGAACAACTGCTTAATGCCATGAAACGCGACGCGTATGCGCCATTTGGAACCGCCGAGCAACTCGATGTTTTCACCCATTACGCCGCACTCGAATACCTGCAAAACAAACGCCCGCGGGTCTTGTATATCGGGTACGGTGAAACCGACGAATGGGCGCATCACGGACACTACCGCGACTACCTCGATGCCGCCCGCCAAACTGATCAATGGATCGCCGACATTTGGAACTGGCTGCAAACCGACCCGCAATACCGCCAAAAAACAGCGCTTTTTATCACCGTAGATCATGGCCGGGGCGATGCTGTTAAGGCACAATGGACCAGCCATGGCCAAAAAGTCCCGGACTCGCACGAAACCTGGTTTGCCCTGCTTGGCCCGGGCATAACTCCCGGGGGTGAAATAAAAACCCCCGGTCAAATTTACCAGAACCAATACGCGCAAACACTGGCTCAATGGCTCGGCTTGCGCTACACCGCCAAACACCCCGTAGCCGAAGGAATCTGGAAATAATACCGTTCACCGTAAGCCGTCAACCGTTCACCGGCCATGATACAACTTGCTGTTTTTGATATGGCAGGCACTACAGTGCTTGACCACGACAATGTTCATCAGGCACTGATGAATGCCATGTCATCATTTGGTTTTCAGGTCGAAAGGCCGGAAGCCAATGCGGTGATGGGTTATCCCAAACCGCTGGCCATCCGGGAAATGCTGGAGCGCCGCAATGCCGACATTGCTTTGGTGGACGATATCCATCGGGCATTTTTGGGTGAAATGATTCATTTTTACAAAAGCGATCCCGGCGTTGCGCCTACCTATTTTGCCGAAGCGACCTTTGAACGTCTGCGTCAAAGAGGTATCAAAGTGGCGTTGGACACCGGTTTTAGCCGCGATATTACCGAGACGATCATACACCGGCTCAACTGGCAGGATCGAATTGATGCATGGGTAGCCAGCGATATGGTGGAGCGCGGACGCCCTTTCCCCGACATGATTCAGTACCTCATGGCGCAAACCGGAGTCTCTGAACCCGCTGCAGTAGCCAAAATTGGCGACACAACGGTAGACATACTGGAAGGAAAAAACGCCGGAGCAGCCCTGGTGATTTCAGTTACAAACGGGGCCTATCAGGCAGATGAACTGGCGGCGCTCGAACCCACCCACCTGGTAGCCAATCTGGAAGAAGCGTTGCTGGTTATCCTTCAAAACGCCTGATTGGTTATGCTCCCAACTACTGCGCGCTTGTCGGGCAAACAGATCCGGCTGAGTATTTATGCGGCCTTGTCTGCTTTTTTTGTGTATTCGTGTATGTATGCCTTCCGCAAACCTTTTACGGCGGCCACCTACGAGGGCTTGTTTTGGGGCGGATTGAGTTACAAAGTATGGCTGGTGATGGCGCAAACAGCCGGATATGCTTTAAGCAAGTTTTATGGTATCCGGTTTATCGCCGAATTGCAACAAAAAGGCCGTCGCAAACTCATGCTGTTGCTTATCCTCATCGCCTGGCTGGCCTTATTGGGTTTTGCAATCGTGCCGCCACCCTACAATATCTTTTTTTTGTTTGTCAACGGCATCCCGCTTGGTATGGTATTCGGCGTGGTGTTCAGTTATCTGGAAGGCCGTCGCAGTACCGAATTTTTAGGCGCGGTATTGGCATCCAGTTTTGTGTTTTCTTCCGGTTTCGTAAAATCTGTCGGCAAATGGCTGATGGTTGAACAGGGAAGCAACTGGTTCTGGATGCCATTTGCAACCGGGGCTTTTTTTGTGGCGCCCATGCTGGCTTTTACCTGGTTGCTGGATCAAACACCGGGCCCGGACGCCGACGACCTGCTGGCCAGGAGTCCGCGCCGGCCCATGCTGGCAGAAGACCGGCTGCGATTCGTTGCGATGTTTAGGGAAGGATTGATATGGCTGGTTCTGGTATATATCATGCTCACGGTGTTGCGCGACATCCGCGACAATTTTGCTGCTGAAATATGGGCGGAGCAAGGTTATGGCGCCTTGCCGGCCATTTTTACCGCTACTGAAATTCCGGTTACACTGGCGGTACTGGCGGTGACGGGGTTGCTGGTACTGGTGGGCGACAACCTTCGCGCGCTTCGACTCAATCATATTTTCGTCCTGATCGGTTTGCTGGTAGCAGCCTTTGCAACCTTGGCATTCCGGGGAGAATGGATTACAGCGCCGGTATGGTTTGCCTGTACCGGCCTGGGGCTTTATCTGGGCTATGTGCCGTTTAATTGCCTGTTGTTCGACCGACTTTTGGCGGCATTCAAATATCCCGGCAACGTGGGGTTTGTGATGTATGTGGCGGATTCGTTTGGTTATCTCGGCAGTGTGTCGGTTTTACTGGTTAAAGAATTGACCGATGTGCAGTGGTCGTGGAGCGCATTTTTTCAGTGGGCTTTGATGGCCGTTTCTCTGCTGGGCAGTGTGTTGATGCTGCGATCCTGGCATTTTTTTCGTAAAAAAGCGAGGGCGGAGCCGGAGCCGGCCCTGTCGGCATGAGTGAAACCTGATCTTTTCCGAACACTTTTCATAACAACAAGCAACATGTCTAAACCATCTGCAATTGTAATCGGCGCAGGCATCGTCGGACTCGCCATGGCACGTGCCCTGGGAGAGCGCGGTTATCAGGTTGTGGTTCTGGAGCGTTCTCCCAGGGTGGTGGGCGCTTCCACCCGTAATTTCGGCATGGTCTGGCCAATTGGTCAGCCTTCCGGCGTTTTATACGAACGCGCAATGCGCAGCCGAAGCATCTGGAAATCGCTGTTAGGGGCGGCAAATGTCTGGCACCGGGAAACCGGCTCCCTGCTTGTAGCACGCCGACCGGAAGAGATGGCGGTTTTGGAAGAATTTATCCAACACGATGCCCGCCCTTCTGCCTGTTTGTGCAATCCATCCGAAACCCTGGCGCATTCCCCTGCGATTAAATCGTCGGGATTGTTGGGAAGTTTGTACAGCAGCGACGAACTGATTGTTGATCCTCGGGTAGCCATTTCGGTCCTGCCTGAAATTCTCCGCGAACGTTATGGCACAGAATTTCATTTTCGCACTGCCGTTACCCACATTGCACACCCGGCAGTGCATGCCGGGGAGAGAAAGTTTGAGGCCGATCGTATTTTTGTTTGCAGCGGCCCGGATTTTGAAACGCTCTACCCTGAATATTTCCGCCAAACACCTATTACACGTTGCAAGGTGCAAATGTTGCGAACACCCCCTCAGTCGGCTGCCTGGGATATGGGAGCCTCCCTGTCGGCCGGACTGACGCTGATCCACTACAAAGCGTTTGAAGAGATGCCCTCATTGGCTGCACTGCGCAATTTGTATGAGCAGGAATATCCCGAACACATCCGATGGGGGGTTCATGTGCTGGTCTCTCAAAATGGCGAAGGAGTCGTCACCATTGGCGATACACATGAATACGGACTGGATCTTGACCCCTTCGATCGGCACGCGCTCAATGAACTGGTGTACGCCTACCTGGCAGAATTTGCCACGTTACCTGAGCTGAAAATGGCGGAAAGTTGGCATGGCATCTATCCAAAAATGATGGATGGCAGCACGGAATGTGTATTTGATCCTGCGCCGGGCGTAACCGTCATCAATGGTCTCGGCGGCGCAGGCATGACCCTTTCGTTCGGACTTGCCGAGGAAATTTCGAACGGCCACCGTCTGCAGTAGGCCATCGTCCGTCCGCCGTGTTGTCGTCTTCGGCATAAATGCCGCTGTTCCCGACGGACTGAAGTCCGTGCTACCGAAGAGCGTCCGCCGTGTTGTCGTCTTCGGCATAAATGCCGCTGTTCACGACGGACTGAAGTCCGTGCTACCGAAGAGCGTCCACGGTTTTTCATACCTTCGCCGGCATGCTTAAAGACGTAAAAAAACTCAGCGCACTGGGCAATCGGCGTTTGCGTACGATCATTGGACTGATGTCGGGAACCTCGCTCGACGGGCTGGATGTCGCGCTGTGTCAGTTTATTGGATGCGGAAAAAGTACAAAGGCGAAATTGCTGCATTTTGCCACCATTCCGTACGACGAAGCGTTCAAGGAAGAAATTCGCCGGGTATTTGCCCAAAAAACCATTGATTTTCAGCACCTGACCCTCCTGAATGTTGTCGTAGCCGAGCGACATGCCGCCATCGTAAACGATTGCCTCAAAACCTGGGGCGTAGCGGCTTCGGAAGTTGATTTGCTGGCTTCACACGGACAAACGGTTTTCCACGCGCCCAAAAGTTTGCATGGTCTGGAACAATACCCCAACGCCACCCTGCAAATCGGCGACGGCGATCACCTGGCCTGGCGCACGGATATCATTACGGTGTCCGATTTTCGCCAAAAACACCTCGCAGCCGGCGGCGAAGGCGCACCGCTGGCGATCTTCGGCGATTATTTCCTGTTTTCGCAGCGGGGCGAAGCCCGTTTTTTGCTGAACATCGGCGGTATTGCCAATTTTACCTACCTGAGTGCCGACCGCAATCCGGAAAAGGTATTTGCCACCGATACCGGCCCCGGCAACACCTTGATTGATGCGTTTGCGCGCCGTTTGTTTGAGGTGCCTTACGACGCCGACGCCCGCCTGGCAAAAAATGGGCGCGTAGATCCTCTTTTACTGGAAATACTCAAATCGGAGCCTTTTTTTGCACGGGATTTCCCCAAAACCACCGGCCCCGAACGCTTTTCCGTGGAATGGGTGCTGGCCGCCATCGCACAACTGCCCAAAGCCACCATCAATCCTTACGACCTGATGGCCACGCTCAGCCAACTCACCGCCGATACGATCGCCGAGGCCCTGCGTCGGGTTGCGCCCGATAAAAGAGCGACCCGTCACACCATCTACCTCAGCGGCGGCGGCGCGCATAACCCGTTTATTGTCGGTCGTTTGAAAGAAATGTTGCCCCAATTCAAATGCTTGCCCATGCAAAAAGCAGGCATTCCCGGCGACGCCAAAGAGGCCGTGCTGTTTGCCGCACTGGCCAACGAAACCGTAGCCGGCCGTGCAGGTGAAGGATTCGGACTGGGCGGCGTGCCATGGGTGAGCATGGGGAAGATTTCTTTCCCGCACTAATTTTTTTCACCGCGGAGACGCAGAGACGCGGAGAATTTGCTTAGATTTGGTTGGAAGTTTCCGACCAAACCGAAAATTGCAGGTTTTTGGTCAGGAGACTGCCTAAAGTTTTTTTGACGAAATAAATTCAAACTATGCAAACCAATGAAATCACTCACCAAATCTTAGACGCTTCGATTACAGTCCACAGAATAATGGGCCCGGGCCTCCTGGAATCGGTATATGAAGTATGCCTCAAACGGGAACTAGTGCTGCATCCGGCGAATGACAAAGCAATGCCTATGTCTCCGCGGTGAAAAACCTCCGCGTCACAAAATCAATACCCCAGAATTCTGAGCATGGAATCGGCATCCTGTTCTTTAAAAATCTCCCAATCCACAAATTCGCCGTAGTAGTTTTTATCAATCAGCACGTGTTTGGGCGCCGGCAGCAGGCAGTGTTTGAGTCCCCCGTAGCCGCTGAGTGATTCCTGGTAGGCGCCGGTGTGGAAAAAGCCGAGGTACAGCGGCTCATCCTTGTCGAAATCGTAGGCAGGCAGGTACACCTGGTTGATATGCGCCTCGGAGTTGTAGTAGTCGGCGTTGTCGCAGCTGATCCCGCCGATATTGACCCGCTGGTATTCGCGTTCCCAGTGGTTGACCGGCAGCAGAATAAATCGCTCTTTGATGCCCCAGCTGTCGGGCAGGGTATTGATAAGCGAGTTGTCGAGCATGTACCATTCTTCGGCGTCGTTTTGTTGTTTTTTGCCGATCACCGAAAAGATCGTGGCGCCGCTTTCGCCCACGGTGTATTTGCCGAATTCGGAATAAATATCCGGTTCGGGCACGCCCTCGCTGTCGCAGGCCTCTTTGATCATGCGCACGATTTCGCTCACCATGTAGGGGTAATCGTATTCAAAACCCAGTGAGTTGCGGATCGGCATCCCGCCGCCGATGTTGAGGCAGGAGAGGGTGGGCGACAGTTTTTTCAACTGGCAATAGGTTTTGATGCCTTTTTGCAGTTCGCTCCAGTAGTAGAGGGTGTCTTTGATGCCGATATCTACAAAAAAGTGGAGCATTTTGAGTTCGAATTTGGGATTTTCGGCTAATTTCTCCTTGTAAAACTGAATAATCTCGCTTTGCCGGATGCCAAGGCGGGAGGTATAAAATTCAAAATTCGGCTCTTCTTCCGTGGCCATGCGCAGACCGATATTATACTTGCCTTTGCCCAGCATGCCGTCGTACATTTCCAGTTCCTGCGCGTTGTCGAGTACCGGCAGCACATTGGCGAAGCCCTCCTTGATGAGCCCGACGATTTTTTCGGCGTATTGCCGGGGTTTGTAACCGTTGTTGACGATGGTGGTACCCTTGTTGATCTTGCCCTGTTTGTAAAGTTTCCAGATCAGTTCGATATCGAACGCCGAGGAGGTTTCGAGCTGGGTGCCGTTTTCGAGTACTTCATTGAGGATGAAGGAGAAATGCGAGCTCTTGGTGCAGTAGCAGTAGATGTACTTGCCGTTGTAATTGTATCGCTGGATGGCGTCGCGGAAGAGTTTGCGGGCCGTCTGGATTTTCTCCCCGATTTTGGGCAGGTAGGTGAGTTTGAGCGGGGTACCGTATTTTTTTATGAGTTCGTAAACGTCTATTTCGTTGAACAAGAGCCGGTTGTTTTTCAGGCTGAAACCGTCTTGCGGGAAGTCGAAAGTTTGAGAAACGAGATCCTGGTATGTGTTTTTCATCAATTAACCCGTCGGGAAACAAATGGTGTGATTCAGGGGGCAAATGTAACCCGCGATTCTTTACGGTGATTAATTTGATTTTGGAGATTACCGGCAAATCGGCGCCCGGCGTGTTGACTTTTTGGTAGAAGGCCGCATCAGTGTAGAGATTAAGGCGGCAGTCGAACTCGAACCTGGGCATTTGGCGCAGGCCATCAATTACCTTGAAATCTACCACCTCGAAGTCGGACTGCTGATTAATTTTGGCGGAAAAAGCCTCAATTTCAAGCGGTTGTCGAACAAGAAATATAAGCCTGGACTATGATTTTTGTGATTACTATGATTTTTTTTTGATTGATGAGATTAGTTTGATTTCACTGGATAGGCAATCATAAATATCACACTAATCAAAAAACGCAGCAATCACAAAAATCATAGTAAAGACCTATTTGCACAGCACAAAAAGCAGTCAAAAACTGGTTAATTCCAACAAGCATGATTTTAAGTCGCTATCCGGTCGGGCCATTTTATGTATGATGGCTACCTTTTTTTGGTAATATACAATACCTGTATTCGCAACTATTTTTTCCAGTACACTGATGGCACTGATAATATCACTCCTGTCTTGTCTTGACCCTAATAAAATTGCCAGTCCATTCAAATACGCTTTGGCAATGGCAATATTTGCCTGATACTCCACAGTAGTGGGGGATTCAACCGCTAAATCTTGTGACATATTTTGAAATACGACACATTTTGCCCTGCTTTCATCAAGTTTGCCGAGCCTTAACAAGATAGTTGATAACTTCCAGTAAGAGATGGCCAGTCCGTTTTTGAAATACACATTTTGCGGAAAGGCTGCGTGCAGTTCTTCAAACAATGTTGTCTGGGTTTCAAAAAAAGTCAAGGCCTCCGACAAATTGCCCAGCGCCGTGTGCGTCGAGCCAAAGCGCTCGTAAGCGATGCACAGCCTTTGTTTGAAATCCGTATCTTCTTTCGCAAGCGACTCGGCTGCTGCCAGCAGTTTTTCATAGTAAGTCATCGCTGCCGGCAGGTTACCGGTGGCCGTATGCAAATCGCCCAGATAACTGTACGCATTCGCTACTTGCCAGGCCTCTGCTTTGTGGTGCGCTGCCAGCACCGGAAACCAGGCAAAGGCGGAATCGTACACATGATTGTCATAAAAAAACACCGCCATGTCGTACAGCACCGCCGGGTTGTCGGCGTAGCGCAGCGAGCGGCGGTAACAAAATGCGGTTGAGTCTATCCGCAGCGGGTCGGCGTAGTCCAGGGCTTTGGTCAGGGCCTTGATGTGAAACAGCCGGGCGGCCGTTTGGGCCTTTTCCAAACCTTCCTCCCCGAGGGCGCTGAGGTCATTGACATCCAGCAGGGTGTTGGCCTCCCGGAATTTGCCGGCTTCAAACAACGTGCGGGCCTGCCGGAACAAGGCAGAATTGTCTTTTTCGCTTTCAAAAGTCCGGGCTAAACGGATCACATCTTCCTTGAACCGGTCTATCACGCCCGACATGGAATCTTTTTTGGCGTTTAGCGCCGCCGCCGCCTGCAGGCAGCGGGCATGGCGCTCGGTGAGGCCGGCAGATGCAAAGGCATCGCAATCCACCTGTTTTTCTTTCAAGGCCAGTTCCAGATCGCTCAATTGCTGCGTCAGGGCCTTGTAATCATCCGATTTACCAAGGTATTGGTTGATATTGACCGTGCCCTGGTTGTCGGGCAAATTGATCTGGCGACTAAAATCCGTGGCTTTGAATTCATGTTGAGCCGATAGCCACAGCGCCGGAAAGACGAACCATACAGCGAGAAAAAGGGCCTGGGTTTTCATGGCCGGGTGTTTTATTGGTTAATTATGATCGTGCCCGAGTTATCAGGGGCGTTGACTTGCTTGCTTTGGTCGCGGGATTCGAAACGGTTGTTCGACGGGGTGGTTTTCGCCGGCTTTTGAACCGGCCGCGGCGCTGCCTGCGGGGTTGGGGGAGGGAGCGTATCCGCAGCGAGGGGTTGCGCCGGTTGCTGTATTTCGACAGGCGGCGTTGCAGGGGCAAAAAGGTCTTTCAGCGAATAGCCACTTAACTGTGCAACCGCAGCCGCCAGACCAATCGCAGCCGCCAGCCAGCCTCCGATTTTCAGCCGGTTCGGCTTTGTTTTTTTCGTCTGCCCTGCGCTTTCCGGCAGTTTTTCAATGATCGCCAGCAGGGCCGCATTGATTTTATTTCGTTCGGTATCGGCTTCCGTGAATGTGCGCTCGCCGGCGTGTACCTGCCGCTCCAGTCCGGCAAAACGCGCCGCAGTTTGTACGATAAGCCGGTGGAGCTCGCCTTCCGGCAGGGAGAGTTGGCGGAGTTGCGCGATAACTTCAGCGGTTTTGCCGTCGGAGAGCAGGGCGAGAAGGTCGTTTTTCAATTTTGTGGCAAAGGGTGTTGGTGAAGGGAGGGCAAGATAGTTTTTTTATCAAAAAAAGGGTAAAAAAACACCGGCGGCTGTCTTACAACTTGCGTGTAGACAGCCGCCGGTGCTGATTCCTCAAACCTCCTCTATCACCTGCTTACTTGCGAATCAGTTTGCCTTTTTCATCCTTTACCACATGCGCGTCTTCATACCCCATATCTACCAGTTTATTGGCCATTTTGTTGGCGGTTTCCATATCGGGATAACTACCGAGGAGAATAATGGTCATGCCGGGGGTATGCTCTGCTTTTCGTTTTTCAATTTTACCCAAACCTTCCAGGGGCAGCGAATCAAAACGATCCGGGTTCGATAGCGCTGCAATACGCACGTAGTACGGGTATTTTACGTCGGGAGTCGTACTGTAAACGACCGGAGTTTCGGCGACGGCTCCTTTGCGGTTTTTTTGTTCTATTGGCGTTGGCGCTATGACTCCGGAAAGCAGGAAATCGCGAATATCAGGGTCGTCGGCGCGTTCGGTTATGATCGTTGCATCTGGAAAACCGCGACGGATGGCTTCTGATTTGGCAGATTCGGCCTCTGCATGATTGGCCCAAACACCCAGACGAACTTTAGTAAAACCGTTTTCCGTTTTGGAATACAGGTTCCCCATTCCGTTTAATCGGGTGTAATCGCTGATGGAAATGGATTTACCTGCGCTAAAAGAACCCAACTGAATGGCATATCGAACCGCCGAATTATTCCCTTTGCTGACTTGTTCGTTGCTGTGCACCACCGGCGCCAGGTTTTCATCGCCCAAAATCAGGGTTTCATCAGCACCGCGCTCTTCCACGACCCAGGCGCCCTTGTATGCTTTGTTTTTTAATACCTGGGTCAAAGCGGCATTGGCCTCTGCCTGCGTGGGGAAAATTCCCAGGCGGATTTTGTTCATACCGCCGTCCGACTTGACATAAATGTTGCCCATTTTGGTCAAGGACTCGTATGGACGAAGTTTGGCATCGGTTGGGTCTTCCGGCATGGCCGCCAACTGAATCGAATACCCATTGAATTTGTCCGGATCCGGCTTTTGAACCGTTGATTTATCCCGTTGATAAATTCGAGTGACCGAGCTGCTGCCTGAGTTATCGTACTCCACATAATCCGTTCGACGTGAGGCGGTACCGCGATCCTCGTTGGTTTTTTCCATATTTACATCGGCAATGCGGTTGTTGCTGTTGTATGGAAAATTGGTTCGAACTACGGCATCGGTATAGCCATACTTGTTGTAAGTGATCAAATAAGTATAGCCAGGCTCAATGTTCAGGGAATAAAATCCGGCCTCATCCGTGGTAGTTTCCAGTACGCCATCCGCCAACTGTACCGAAATGGCTACACCTCGAATAGGCGCATTCGTGCGGGCATCGAACACATAACCACGATAATCTTCGCGTACATCGTTTCCAAGCGATATTTTGATGTTTTGTCGTCCAAAATCGCGCAAAGCAATGGTGGCATCGCGGAAGCCACGCTTTTGAAGTCGAACGCTGCAATCAATGGGGCGCAACAATTCATCAAAGTAAAATTTACCGTCGCTGCCGGTGTATCCTTTTCCGCCGTAGCAATCGGTCATATCCACATCCACATCCGTAAGCGGTAATCCACGCTCATCGGTCACCAATAAATGCAAGCGTCCGGAACCGGTTTCGCCTCGCTTCTGGTCGTTGTAATCGGTATCTCCCGGCGTGAAATACTCGGTCGCACGCGGACTTTCATCTCGATAGGTGGTACCGGTATTATCCCGTGTAACGCCCTGCGTGCGGTCGGCAAAATCGTCGTCGTTCCATTTTTTACTAATCATCCAGATATCTTCGTTACCACGTCCGCCACTACGCGTGCTGGTCAGATAGCCAATATTGTCGCTTGAATTAAAAATAAACCCGTAATCATCGCGGGCCGAGTTAACGCCCGGGCCAAGGTGGAACACCTCAGTAATTTCTTCGCGACCAAGCGATGCCCTAAACACATCCAGTCCGCCAAATCCCTTATGCCAATCGGATGAAAAATAAAGGTCTTCTCCGTCGAAGAAAGGGGTAACCTCATTGCCCGGACTGTTCAAAGGGGTGCCGAGGTTGCGTGGCTCACTCCAGCCGGTAGAAGTCCAGTTCGATACGTAAATATCCCAGCCGCCAAAACCGCCCGGTTGTGTAGAAGCAAAAATCAATTTATTCCCGTCAGGCGAAAGGCAGGGAAAGCCGGTCGCATAGTTGGTTCCGTTGTACGGAAACGCCTTTACATTCTTCCAGTTGCCGTCTTCCACATCGGCAATGTAGATACTCATATTCATACCCGTTTCGGCGATTTGCCGGGTTCCGCTGATAAACTTGTTGCGACAAAATGCAACACGACGGCCATTGGAAGAAAAACTGACCGGCCCTTCATTCCGGTTGTTCTGAACATCCGAACGCAGGAAAGCCGGTTTCTGCAGCAGGTCGCTTTCCGGGTTGCGCTGGCTGACAAACAAATAATTGGTGTTGCCACCCTGGGCGGCATCCCCGCTTGGCTTGTTTTTGGGAACAATGTCTGTTCGGGCAGAATTGAAAGCAACCCGGGTGTAATAAAATGCCGCACCGTAGTCGGCAGATGAAGTATTAATTGCTTCATTTTTCACCTGCCATTGGGCTTCTTTTTTTGCGTTTTTGATGGCATAATCTGCCACATTGGCAAAGTGGCGCCCCACTTTTTCGTCGGTTTCTGCATAGAGCATGAACTGATCCTTGGCGCGGTCATAATCACCGGTTTGCATCAACGCCTTGCCCAATCGCAGGGGCACGTCAGGCTCCATGTTATAGGTATTGAGCGCCTTTTCATACCATTCTACCGCTTTTTCAGGCCGATTCAGTTGGTAATGGCAGTCGCCAATACGCGCGAGTGCGTGCGCATTGCTTTTTTCTTCCTTGAGCGCTTGCTCATAGGTTTGAATGGCCAGATTGTAAGAGTAAAGATCGAACTGCCGGTCGGCGCGGGTAAGCAACTCGTTGACCGTTGATTTTTGGGCGGAAACAGTATTGGCAACGCAAACAAGCGCCACCATTAACCACCCGGCACGAAGTTTCGTGTTCATAAGCAGCATGGTTTTGAGCAAGGGCGAACGTTAGAAGTTGTTTGAAAATTTCACTGGCTTGTTCAGGCATCTTTCTGACCCACGCTGCGTTTATTTTTTCAGCAATAAAAACCCATTATTCCCTCAAAAATAAACCTTCATTGGCTCAAAAATCTGTGCTGACCAAGCTCAGCAAATTAACTCAAACAACTCTTAAAGTTCCGCCACCGGACAAACCAATGGTTTGACCGACTTTGCCCGGTTTTTGAAAATAATTTTAATAATCGAGAATCGAACCGCGAGAAATCCGGAACGTACCAAGCAAAAACAAAACGGCGTACAAACTGCGTTTTGCCAAACTTAGTATAGTGGAGAGACTATCTTTTGATAGTGAGGGACGCTGCAAATGTACGGGCTTTCACCTTATTGTGCAACAGAATTTTTTTTACTGTATTTTTTGGCAAATTTTCCAACTGAATCTTTTCCTCTTTTGCCGCTGATTGCGATTCTTTATATTTTAGAAGTTTGAGTTAATTTGCTGAGCTTGGTCGGAGCAAATTAACTCAAACAACTGCTTACTTTTTCTTTCGGTAATCGGCAATCGCCCAGCGAATCTGGTCATAATTAAATCGTCCGTCAAAATGCTCGTAAATGGTTTTTAATGCAAAAGGCTCGTCAAA
>JANRLZ010000081.1:0-12442 GCA_033762055.1 Saprospiraceae bacterium | reverse complement strand
AAGAAAAAAGCGGCGGCTAAAAAGTCATCGAAAAAGAAAAAAGCGGCGGCTAAAAAGAAAAAGGCCGCTAAAAAGAAAAAATCAAGTTCGAAGAAAAAAGGAAGCAGCAAATCAAAAACAGATAAAAAAGACCCAAAAGCAACGGATAAATCTGCTGCAGATGCCGCCAAAAAAAACAGTGAAGAAGTACAACTCACCGGCGCAAGTCCTTACGATCAACCTTGGGGCCGCACCCACGATTTTCCTTCTGCCATGATTTGGTATGGTCGTACGCTCACCGAGCGAGACAAGTATGACGAGGCTGAGTTTTTATTTCGCGACCTCTGGGAAGATCGCAACTTTCCCAAGGAGCAACATGACGACCTGGCGACGGCTGAAGCCTATCTTTTTATCAAACAAAAAAAATATGACCGCGCCATTGAACCCCTCGAGAAAGCGGTGGAACTAACCAAAAGTAAAAAACTTCGCGCGCGACTTTCCTTTATTCTGGCCCAGATTTACGAACGTTCCGGTAATTACGAGGCCGCCTATGCCGCTTACGACAAGGTACTCAACAATAATCCGAAGTACGAAATGGAATTCAACGCCCGCCTGCTGCAAACCACCGCCGGTTGGGCCAACAAAAAAAACAGCAGTGAAACAGCCTTGAAAGCGTACGATCGTATGCTTAACGATGATAAAAATCTTGAGTACCGAGATCAGATTTATTTCGCGATGGCGGATATTGCGCTACACGATGGCCGACGGAAAGAAGGAATTGATTACCTCCGAAAATCGCTTTCACACAATAAAAACAATACCGCACAACGGGCTGAAGCCTACCTCAAACTCGCCGATTTGTATTTTGAAGACGAGCAGTTTGTATTGGCAAAAGCCTATTACGACAGCACGCTTACCGTACTCCCGGTAGATGACGCGCGTTATAAACGCGCCGGCAACTACGCCGAAAATTTGAAAGATATTGCCCGCCTGATCCAGACCATTGCAGCCAACGACAGCATCGTTCGGGTGTTTCGAATGAGCGACGATGAGCGCAAAGACCTGGCTAAATCCATCAAAAAACAACGGGAAGCCGAAGCCAACGCCGCTATCAAAGCCGCAGCTGCCAAACAAGCCGGCGGTACTGCAAAAGCGCCGCCCCCCGCTGCCGGAGCCAAACCTTCCTCCTTTTATTTTTACAACGAAAACTTCCTGAAAAAAGGACGTAAAGATTTTTCCCGCAACTGGGGAAACAGAAAACTTGACGACAACTGGCGACGGAGTAACCGCATCTCTGCCGGCGGTCAGGATGAAACCGCTGGAGCCGATAGCGCTCGCACCAACGCTGCTTCCGATGCAGAATTGAAAGATATTTTTGCCAATTTACCCAAATCGGAAGACGAACTTTCGGTCATTCACCTGGCTACCTACGAAGCCATGTATCAACTGGGTACGCTCTTCCGCGATCGCCTGCAAAACAATGTTCGTTGCACCGGAACACTGGAAGAGATGCAAGGCCGATACCCGGATACAGCCCGTTATGAAAAAGAAACCTGGTACTATTGCTATCTGGCATTTACTGATCTTTCCAATCGGGAGCGTGCCCAGTATTATCTGGATAAATTGGTGGAGAAATACCCTAAAAGCGCTTATGCCCGTACACTTACCGATCCCAACTTTCTCAATGCCACAAAGGAACGGGAGCGCGAACTCAACAAATATTACGAAGAAACGTACGCCCTTTTCCAAAAAGGCGGTTACAAAGACGCCTATGATCGTTGTCAGGAAGCACCCAAAAAGTATGGTTCACAAAATCCGCTGGTGGCGAAATTCGCTTTGCTCAGCGCGCTTTGCATGGGCAATCTGAATGGCAATGAAGCCTATTGTACCGCCCTCGGCGAGGTAATCAGCCGTTATCCCAGCAGTCCGGAAGCCACCCGCGCCAAGGAAATCGCCCGCCTGTTGTCGTGCAAAGGGTTTGAGGTGGATGAAAAGAAAAAGCCTGAAACACCCATAGACGACGCTTTCACGCTGGAAGACGACAAGTTGCACTATTTCATCGTGGCACTCACCGGTGATGTGCGCCTTGATGATGTGAAAGCGGCAGTTTCCGACTACAATACCGAGTACCACAAAACCGAACAGTTGCGTATTTCCAATATCTTTCTTGGCACAGATACCAACACCCCTATTATTGTGATCCGTAAATTCGACAACAAGGAACAGGCAATGCGGTATTACAATGAGGTAAAAAACCAGAAAGATTTCCTCGGAGAAACCAGTCGTAAAACCTACAACAAAGAAATGTTTGCGGTCACACAGGAAAATTACCGCCGTATTTTGAAAAACAAAACCCTCAACGGTTACCGCGAATTTTACGAGCAACACTACATGAAGAAGTGAGAAACGCGTTGAAAAATATCCTTCGGGGCGCCGGGTTTTTGAACCTTGTGCCCCGAATTTTTTACCCATTTTTAAGATATGGCAAAATTCAAAATGACGCTGGAATACGACGGTTCGAGGTACGCCGGGTGGCAATTACAAAAAAACGAGCGCTCCATACAGGGCGAACTACTGCAGGCCGCCTTCAAGGTGTTTGAAACCCAGCAGGTAGAAATTTATGGCGCCGGACGAACCGACGCCGGTGTGCACGCCCGCGGGCAAGTCGCTCACCTGGAAATCGGAGAGACTCGCCATATCCCGGAAAAAATTCAGCAAAAGATGAACGATGAACTCCCGCACGACATCAATATTTTGCGGGTGGAAAAAGTACATCCCAAATTTCATGCACGACACGACGCCCGGAGCCGCAGTTATACCTACCAGATTTCCAAACGACGCGATGCTTTTGGGAAAAAATATTACTGGTGGGTGCGTGATGCGCTCAATACCCGCGCGATGCGCGAAGCCGCCGATTGCTTGGTCGGGTTTCACGATTTTCGTTCGTTTGGCATGACGGAAAAGGAAGGAAAAAGCACCATGGTAGAACTTACCCGTATTGAATTAAGGGAGGATGCAGATCGAATTTTTCTTCACATCACCGGTTCTCATTTTTTGTGGAAAATGGTGCGACGTATGGTAGGGGTACTGGTAGAAGTGGGTCGCGGTCATCTTGACAAGCAGGACGTGAAAAATTACCTGCATACTTTTTCACGCGAACCAGCCCGATTTACAGCGCCCCCCAGCGGATTGTATTTGGATAAAATTGACTATGCCTAAAAAAATCCCCCGCATCGGAAACGATGCGAGGGATTTGGGGGAAAAGAAAACGCAATTGATTTAAAAATGCGCTTTCTGGGCTGTTTTTGCACTGTACTGCAGGATTTTGTTCAAACTGGCAGTCGAGGGATTGAACTGAACTTTGGGGAATTGGGCTTTGGCGAACGCGAGAGCATTGTATTCAGCGCGCATATCAGGATCTTCTTCGATCAAATGCGCTGTTTCCACAACATCTCCGGCAGACAGTTCGCGGTAAAGAAATTGCACCATAAGTGCGTCGTATGTGTAGGTTTCTTCCATAGGCTTTAATGCCGTAAATGTGTATTGTTGTTGATAAAATCGCACCTAAAACAGCCTTTTGGTTTGTGTTATTGCATCCGGCGCAATATTATTTTGGAATTTAACATCCGCCTTTTTACACGCTGGGCTGATGCGCCGATTTGTCTACTTTTGCGCGCATCAACCGCCGTTCAAATATGCGACTCAATGTAATCGTGCCTTGCTACAACCCAGCGAAAGACGGAGCGCATGTCATAGCCCAGCACTTCGCCGGTTTTCAGCAGTCGGTTGACGGTCTTTTGAGTGATGTCGGATTGATTGTGGTAAATGATGGTTCGAATAATTCGCATGCTGAAGCTTTTTTTGCCGGATTGGTTGCCTGCGTTCCGCAAGTTCAGCTGATTTCCTATACCGAAAACAAAGGGAAGGGGTTTGCATTGCGGCAGGGCGTAGCGCAGTCGAATGCAGATTTACACCTGATTACCGACGCGGACTTTCCTTATACCCTGGAAAGTATGAGAAAAGTGGTCGAACAATTGCTGGAAAAAGGGGGGGTGATTGCCGGAAATCGAAATACCGCTTATTATTCAAATGTCCCCCCCTTTCGCCGCCGATTGTCAAAAGTGTTCCGTTGGATGCTTCGTCGGATCATTCGACAGCCAATTGACGACTCACAATGCGGACTGAAAGCATTTGATACCAACGGAAAAAAAATATTTCTCGAAACCACCATCAACCGTTTTCTTTTTGACCTCGAATTCCTCATGTTATCGCACCAAAGGGTAACTATCACACCCGTTCAGGTCGAACCACGCAAAGGCATTATATTCAGTACCATCAGCTGGAAAGTTTTAGCCGTCGAGGCCGGCAATCTTTTATGGCTTTTGTTTCGTCGTTAAAAATGCATATCAAACCGGTAGAACAGATCGAACACACCCTGCACAACCTCGCTTCACCCAAGCGCGGACATACCTTTTGGGGGCTGATAGGGGTATTGATTGTTACCAGTATCCTGCTTTGGACAAAACACGGTGAATGGCTGATTTCGCCCAACGACTACATGCTTTCTTCCACACCAGACGGTGTAAAAAACTATATGACCTCCGCCTGGCACGTAAAGCATGACTCAACCTACGTACATTATGCCGGAATGAATTATCCTTTTGGCGAGCATGTATTGTTCACCGATAATCAGCCTGTTTTAAGTTCTTTCATGCAATGGTGGAACCGCAATGTTTCGGATATTAGCCATCAGGTGGTAGGTATCATGAACCTGATGCTGTTTTTTTCCACGTTACTGGGGACTGGCGTATTGTACCTTTTGCTGCGAAAATTGCACTTGCCCGTTTGGTACGCTGGTGCTGTGGCAATAGGAATCGCTTTTCTTTCGCCGCAACACATTCGTTTCGACGGGCATTTCGGACTTTCACATATCTGGGTCTTGCCTATGTTACTGCTCCTGCTTTGCCGATACGAAGAGCGACAAAGCAGGCGATATCAGAGTCTGCTCATCGGTATTTTGATCTGGTTTTCGGCTCAGTTGCATTTTTATAACTTTGGGGTTTCCTGTGTTTTTTTGGGTTTTTACACGCTTTTTCAAATCATTCTGAACCATTCGTGGCGCAACATCTGGACTCGGTTAAGTCACCTGTGTGTTATGATCATCCTGCCTTTTGCCCTTCTGAACATATGGGTACACTGGTCGGACTACTGTCCTGACCGGCCTGCCAATCCGTTTGGATTTACCACTTATATCGGGCATTGGGAAGGTGTTTTTCTACCGTACGAGAATTTCCCGCTGTATCAGTGGATAGATCATCACATTACGAAAATCCGGCGCCTTGATTATGAAGCAAAGGCTTATGCAGGCATGGTGGCAACTTTGTTCACTTTTTGGCTGGTCTTTTTCCGTCGTTTTCGCCTGTTTGACCCGGAATGGGAAACTGCAGCTTATCATCGGGTACACAAAAATTATCTGCGTGGCCTGGCTTTCGCGGCATTTGCCACGTTGTTTTTTGCCTTTGGGATTCCTTTTGCCGTTCGGGGACTTGAATGGATGGCCGATTATCTGGGGCCTTTTCGGCAGTTTCGGGGTTTGGGACGGTTTACCTGGGTGTTTTATTACGCGATTAATCTCCTGATTTTTTATATTTTATGGAATAAAAGCCAGCGGCTGGAAATCAGCGAAAAAATCCGGAAATGGGTTGCCGGGCGATCTGTCTTTGTGGCCCGATACTTGCCGGGGGCAGCCCAATGGAGCCTTGCGCTGGTTCCGCTGGCGGTGCTTTGGTGGGAGGCTGCCTATTATTATAAAAGTTTGCCGCTGCGGTTGCACCCCAACCAAACACAGCGTAATGTCATCGCCGCCGCCCCGGACCACTGGCTGAACAAAGTGGATTTTGGCCGATTCCAGGCAATGATGCCCCTGCCCTATTACCATATCGGTTCGGAAAATATCTGGTATGACCTGTATTTCCCGCTTTTTCAAAAAGTACAATACACGGCATTTCAAACCGGCGTTCCCGATATGGGTGTCAATATGAGTCGCTCGGCAGTCAGTCGCATGGTGAAATCCATGCAGTTCGCACTTCCCTGTTACGAGTCGCCGGCACTACTGGCCGAACTTCCCGACAATCGCCCGATTGGTCTGATGATTGCTCCTGAACGCTGGGAAGAAACAAAAAAAACCTATGAGCATCTTGTCAGTAAAGCCCAAACTGTTTACGAGGGTCCCGAGATGATAATTATGTCGCTCATTCCTGATAGCGTACGCATCTGGTCGGAGCAAAAAGCACTGGCTGTCGCCGCCGAAATGGAGCAGTACGGACAAATAAATGCCGGTCACGGGTGGCGAACCGATAAAACGCCGCTTTGGTTTGCACACATGCGCCTCGATTCCATGACCAACAGTCGCCATATTTTTCAGGGGGCCGGTGCAGGCGAAGGATGGATCAGCGACAGCACCTGGCTCTGGAATAAACCGATTCCAAAAGGATTTTACTATTTAAGCGTATGGATCAAGGTTGATGAAGACATGGGAATGAACCACCAAATCAATATTATGGAAAAAAATCAATCCGACGGACGGGTGGTATATGCAAGAAGCGATGAAGTGCGCTTCAATATAAAATACATTGCACAGGGTTGGGCATTGTTCGATATTCCCTTTGAAGTAAAGGAAGAGCATTCCATTGTTGGGCTTTACCTTCACAAGGCAAAGGTGAATGTACCTTTTTGGTACGATGAAGTATTAATTAAAGATGCCCGTTTCACCCTCTATCGAAAAGAGGCTGGTTGGCTGGTGCGAAATAATTACTGGTTTAAACTACCCAGAGAGTGAATTACTTGAATGCAACAATCAAAGGATAAAACACTCAAAATCATGCAGTTGCTTATAAAAAACGCGACCATTTTTGACGGAAAAACAAGCGACCGCCGGTACGATATTCTTCTGAGCGATGGCGTCATCACCGAGATAGGTACCGCCATCGCAGCGCCGCCGGGAGCCGAAATCATCCAGTCGGAACAGGTATGCGTGTCGCCGGGCTGGCTGGATGTGGGGGTGTATGCAGCCGACCCCGGCTACGAACATCGGGAAGATTTGAAAACAGCGGCGGCAGCGGCGGCGGCAGGAGGGTTTAGCGCGTTTGCCTGTTTTCCGAACACCGAACCCGCCCTCCACACCAAGTCGGAAATTATGTATGTAAAAAGCAAAGCCGCGCAATTGCCCGTGCATTGCTACCCGATCGGAGCGGTATCGCAAAACTGCGAAGGCAAAGATTTGGCCGAATTATTCGACATGCACCATGCCGGCGCTGTGGCTTTCAGCGACGGAAAAAAATCAGTGCAGGATGCCGGTTTACTGCTACGAGCATTACAGTACGCAAAGGCTTTTAATGGATTGATAATCAATATTCCACACCATAAAACTATAGCTGCCGGCGGGCAAATGCACGAGGGGCTGACCAGTACCTCGCTGGGGTTGAAAGGTTTGCCGGCCCTTGCGGAAGAACTCATGGTGCAACGCGATTTGAGCCTGCTGGAATACGCCGAAGGGCGTTTGCATATCCACCTGATTTCAACGGCAAAAAGTGTAGCGATGATACGCGCTGCCAAAAAAGCCGGGCTCCCGGTTACCAGTTCCGTTGCTATCGCTAATTTGTGTTTTACCGACGAACAAATGGGCGCCTTTGATTCAAACTGGAAGATAACACCGCCGCTGCGATTGCAAAATGACCTGGAAGCACTGCACGAAGGACTTTCCGATGGAACCATTGATTTTATCTCCTCCAACCATACCCCCTGGCATGAAGAAGCCAAAAATCTGGAATTTCCCTACGCAGAATTCGGGATGATCGGTTTGGAAACCTGTTTTGCATTGTGTTGCACATATTTGTCCCAAACACTCAAAATATCGGAAATTATTGATAAAATTTGCATCGCACCCCGCCGGGTTTTGGATATTCCGGTTCCGAAAATATCTATAGGTGAACGCGCTGAAATAACCGTGTTCGATCCTGAAGCCGACTGGGTGATGACCGATCGGGATATTCGCTCAAAATCGCGCAATACACCCTTTGTCGGACAGGCCTTTAAGGGCAAGGTACTGCGCGTTGTCGGCGGCAAGTAACCATCCGTTTTTTTCATACTACAAGTGCCCGCTATGTCAAACCCATCCAACATCCTTAGTAAAACAGAAAAAGTAGACTATATCAACATCGGTCTGATGCTGGTTTCGCTGGTAGTAGCCTTGTTGCTGCCTTTTCAACTTTTTTTGTTTTCCTATGCAGTGCTGGGGCCATTGCATTACCTGACTGAAATTGGTTGGCTGGGCAAAAACGATTATTTTATTCAGCGGAAAAAAGATTTTTGGGTGTTGGTGGCGCTTTGTATCCTCATATCCGTTGGCGCCTTTTGGGCAACTGCTGCACAGGCCTGGCACGAATGGTATTTAAGCATGAAAGACGCGCCGATTGGAAAAGCAGGAACCTGGTTGTCGCAAGCCTCACCCGGCATTTGTTGTGTAGCTTTTGTTTCGGCCATAGGAATGGTGGCCTTTACAAAGACCTGGCAACGAATCGCTTGTATCCTTGCGGGGATTGCATTGGCAGTGGCTTTGCACAAACTTCCGACCTATATCCTCATTTTCGGAATGTTCATGCCTACCCTGATCCACGTATGTGTTTTTACCGGATTGTTTATTCTGTATGGCGCCTTGAAAAGTAAAAAATTTTCGGGCTATTTGTCATTTTTGGTGTTTTTACTCTGCACGTTGAGTTTCTTTTTCTGGCCCATGGATGCAGGCACTGAAAGAGAAAAAGTGAGTCCCTACATCCTCGATGCGTTTGTCAAAAGCAACATGCACATGGTCAACTCCAAGGTATCGGAATGGATGGGCGGCCCTCCCAACCAAATGGATTTGATGGTTTCAATCACCTATCAGGTGCAGGCTTTTATTGCATTTGCTTATACCTATCATTACCTGAACTGGTTTTCCAAGACCGAGATCATTCGCTGGCACCAGGTGCCACGCCGTTCACTGATCGCTTCGATTTTTGTCTGGGTCGTTTCTATCGTGCTGTATGCCTACGACTACCGTCTGGGTTTAATTGCCCTTTTTGCCCTTAGTATTTTACATGTTTTTCTGGAATTCCCCTTAAATTATAAAACCATTGCCGCTGTAGGTGAAGCAGGGAAAAAGATGCTTTTGCGGACGAAACACTGATCGCAGCATGAATACCATTATTGGCCAGCAACGCAGCAAAGAATTTCTTGCCCGCCTCGCAGCAAACGAGCGCGTGCCACATGCCCTGCTTTTTTTATCCCCAACAGGCAGTGGCGGCCTGGCTTTAGCCAATGCCTTTGCCCAGTTGCTTCAATGCGAAAAAGCCGGTGGAAAAGAAGAAGCCGGAGCTTTATCGGGCGCCCTTACACCCTTAAACGAAGCCTGCGGCGTGTGTTCTGCTTGTCGAAAATCGCTACAATTTACCCACCCGGACATCCACTTTTCATTTCCGACCATTGGCGCCAACGCAGTTAGTACCGATTTTTTAAAAGAATGGCGCGAATTTCTGCACGAAACCCCCTACGCCGACGCCAATGTGTGGCTGCAACGTCTGGGCGCTGAAAACAAACAGGGCAACATCAATAAGGAAGAGTGCAACGCCATTCTAAAAAAACTCAGCCTGAAAATTTTTGAGGGACGGTACAAAATACTGCTCATGTGGTTGCCCGAATACCTCGGAAAAGAAGGGAACCGTTTGCTCAAACTGATAGAAGAGCCGCCAGAACAAACTATTTTTTTGCTGGTAGCCGAAAATCAGGACCTCATCCTGAATACCATTCTTTCGCGTTGCCAATTGATCAAAATGGATCCGCTGAACGATGAAGAAGTGACAGCAGGACTGGTACAACAGCGCCAACTCGATCCCGAACGCGCCCGGCAAATCGCCTTCCTCAGCGGCGGCGATTTTGGCGCAGCCCTCGCTGCCGCCGATACGCCTGAAACCGACGATGCCCAATTACTGCTCGACTGGCTACGTAAATGCTGGCGCGGACATGCCGTGGAAATGGTGCGCTGGGCCGAAGATTTTGCTCGTCTTGGCCGCGAAAATCAGAAGCAATTTTTGCACTATGGCTTGCATTTTCTACGCGAATTGCTGGCATTGGTAAGTACCTCGCAAAACCGGCTGCGGCTGCGTCCGGAAGAGTTTGCTACTGCACAAAACATGGCAAAAGTGCTTGATTTTGAAAAGATTGTACAAATATCAGCCTTGCTCAACGACAATATATACTACATCGAGCGAAATGCAAACCCGAAAATCCTGTTTTTAGACAGTTCCATTCAGATGCACCGCATCATGAAAGGTCAAAACCCAGCATAATTCATGTCGAGAGAATCCTTTTCCTGGAAAAATATGGGGTATATTTCAGCTCTGACCTTACTCGTAGGCACAGGCATGTACTTTGTTGCCTGGCAATTCAACGATGGAAAAATCACCCAAAAAGTCGTCGGAGCCCTCTTTCTTGGTATGGCACTGCCCAGTTTACTCATGGGCGGCGTAATGCGACTTTTTCGGCCTGGATTGCAACGATATTTTGCCATCACTGCCGGTATTTGTCTCTCCATCGGACTGTTTTTGATTTTGACGTGAGTCGTTTGTAATAAGTACTCCGTCGGAATTGGTTTTGAGTTGCTACTTTTGCTCGGAACAAGA
This sequence comes from Saprospiraceae bacterium, assembly GCA_033762055.1. Lineage (GTDB taxonomy): Bacteria > Bacteroidota > Bacteroidia > Chitinophagales > Saprospiraceae > M3007. Next base: position 1,748 of record JANRLZ010000081.1, on the reverse strand, counting down.
GGCTATACCAAAAAATATGGGATGTATCGGATGTTCCTGTTCGACAGGAAAAGACAGCGTTTCAGGCTGCCGCTCTAATGGCGGATGTGCCTCCGGCGGTTGCAACCGCCACAATACATATGACTGGATTACTGCGCAAGGCATTGCCGACCCGCGGCCCTTCGACGTGGTGGAAGTCAGTTTTAAAAACGGATCTCGCAAAGAGTTTTTTAAAAACCCGCCGCATACCCGCGCCACCACCGGCGATTGGGTAATTGTAGAATCCAACTCGGGCGGTTATGATGTTGGAACCGTATCGCTCAGCGGCGAACTGGTGCGCTTGCAAATGAAACGCAAGCGCGTCAGACCGGATGCCCGGCTGAGCCAGGTGGTGCGCAAAGCCCACGACCGCGATCTGGAACGCCTCGATCAGGTGCGAAAAGAAGAGCGCGACATCCTCATTCACGCCCGCGCAATTGCCCGTTCACTGGATTTGAACATGAAAATCGGAGATGTGGAATTTCAGGGCGACGGACGAAAATGCACTTTTTTTTATACGGCCGACGGGCGGGTGGATTTTCGCGAATTGATTCGCCATTATGCCCGTGATTTTAAAGTAAAAGTGGAAATGCGCCAAATTGGCGCCAGACAGGAATCGGCCCGCATTGGCGGATTGGGTAACTGCGGCCTCGAATTGTGTTGTTCGACCTGGCTCACCGAGTTTAAAAGCGTGAATACTGCCGCCGCCCGCTACCAGAACCTGGCTATCAATCAGACCAAACTTTCCGGCATGTGTGGTCGTCTCAAATGCTGCCTCAACTACGAGCTGGATACCTATATTGACGCACTGGAAGATTTTCCCGATCGCGCAGAAAAACTCAAAACCGGCGCCGGTCTGGCACTGTTGATCAAAACCGATGTTTTCAAACGCCTCATGTTTTATACCTATGCGGAAGACAGGGGAAAACTCTATCCTATCCACGTAGACCAGATTTGGGAAGCCATCGCTATGATTAAGTCGGGCAAATTGCCAGGCAGCCTCGAAGATATCCTTGCTATGGCCCCCGCGCCGGAAATGGAAGAGGTGGAAGAAGTGGAACCGGATTTCGAAAATGTACACGATGTGATCCAGTTGCCTATCGAAAAACGGAAAAAACGGAAAAAGAAGCGCAGTAAAAACCGTGATCGCTCTCAGTCAGCCGCTGCAGCGGTGGAAAAAGCCGCGCAAAACGATGCTGCCCAAAATCGGCGTTCAGGTCCGCCGCCACGTCGTCACGATCGCCCCCAACAAGGCGGTGGAGGCAACCGCCCGGCACAACAAAACCGGACAGAGCAAAAACCCGGAGGTGGCAACAAACCGCAGCAGGAGAATCGCCCGCCCAAACCCCCGCAGGGCCCAAAACCGCCCAAAGACGGAGGCAAAAGGGATTAATTCTTATCCTTTCTCCACTTCTGTCAAAAACTTTTCCAGGAGTTCGTTGAACTCCTGCGGCTTTTCCATCATGGGCGCATGGCCGCACTGATCGAGCATAAAAAGGCGGGAATCAGCGATCAACTCCTTGAATTTTTCGCCGACAAAAGGAGGCGTTACAATATCCTGTTTCCCCCAAATCAGCAAGGTAGGCGCCTTTATTTTGTAGAGCTTGTCGCCCAGGTTGTGCCGCACCGCCGATTTGGCGGTAGCCACTACCCTGATCGCTTTTCCGCGGTCGTTTACGATACCAAAAACTTCATCTACCAGTTCTTTGGTCGCTACAGCAGGGTCGTAA
>JANRLZ010000080.1:0-3279 GCA_033762055.1 Saprospiraceae bacterium | reverse complement strand
TTACTCCAAAAGAGTTATAATATGGTGTGTTTATGTTCCAAATTGGTTACTTTTCAACGTGACACAATCTATTCGTTCCAAAAAAGTTATAGTTGCCTCCCAAATAGGTTATAGTTTTTCTTCCAAAACGGTTATAGTTGTGCATGAGGATCAAGGGCTACATTCAATTCTGGGGCAATAACAGCACATCGAGCCGTTAATCGCAGAGGGCAAAAAACCTACAAGCACCAGATATTTGGCGCAAACGCCCGGTTTTAGGCGCTGCATCAGGCTCGAAGCAATTCAGTTACACTTGCTTCCAAAAGAGTTACAGCATTGTCCCAATTCGGTTAGAAAAAGTCCCAAAAAGGTTAGCCTTGCATCCAAAAGGGTTACAGTTCGTTCCAAAGTAGTTAGAGTTTTTCTTGTAAAGCATTGATTCTCAGGTGATTGCCGTTACCTAAAAATATTAAAAGACTTAAAAAATTACAACATCAAATTTTTAAAACGAATTGTGGTGGTGATGTTTTCTTTTTGAATTAATTGTTTTTTGTTTTTGTAAGCCCCCGAATTGCGCGCGGCCCCCCATGAGAAAAAGGACTGAATCAAGGTGGATAAGATTTTAAAGGATTGGATGGATGTGGCGAACTGATGTTTTGCTGTACAGGTACTACCGCCGCGTTGTAGCGACGGGAGGCCAAAGCGGTTCGCTGTCGAAGCGGCGTAGGTGCCAGAGGCTGGGTTGGGTTTCGTCGAGGAGGTAGCGGAAGACTGAGGACTTGCCCTGCTCCGTCACCAGGAACCAGTGCTCGCCGCCTATTTGAATCAGAAAGCATTTTTGGCTGCCGACAATGTACTGCTGTGTGCCGATGTGCAGAAGCCGGTCTTTGTCGCGCCAGTAATGTTCGATGTTGATCTGCCGGCCCCGAGGCAAAGTATCGGGAAGTATCTGCCGGTAAAAAAACGGCTTTGGCGTGATGGCGAAGATTTGCAGCACGGCCTGATCGCTCGGCGCGGGTGGCCGGGCGAGCGCAAAGTCGGGAATGTCGGCGACGGGATCGCCGCGGCGGAAAACCAGTTGGAGGCGAGCCGATTGGCGGTCGTAGAAGTCGAGGCGCTGGACGGCGAGTTGGCCGTTGCCTGTGACGACGAACCAATGGCGACACTCGAAGGAAACGGGGACGGTGAAGTGACCTCCATCGCGCGGGGTTCGGTAGGTGCCGGCGTGGACGAGCAGATTGCCCAGTTCCAAGTACCGCTCGATGCGAATTTGCGCGGACCGGCGGATGGCTGTGCGGCGCGTGAGTCTGCGGGCCGGCAATTCGTAAGGTTCGGGCAGACGGTATGCCTGGGCTTTCCAGCCGACGGAATCGCTGAAAGGCACGGCGCGATGGAATTGTTGAAGCCAGTCAGGCAATTGGGCGGACTCGCCCCTCCCCCACCCTACGCGGGCGGATTTGCAGCCGATGGTCAATATTGATGCCGTTGCGAGCAAAACAAGGGTTGTTTTCATAGTCAGAGTTTGTTTCGTTGAAGGAACAGGTTGACGGCGCCGACGATGAAACTGGCGGCCAGGCCGCTTTCTTCGGCGGATACGCCTTGCGTTTGTATGCGGCGGATGTGCGGCGCGGTGATGGCGGTAAGCTCCGAATAGCCGGGGATGGCCGACAGGCTGCCGAAACGGGCATTGAGCGACTGCGCCGTTTGCACGAAATGGGGATACTTGGGATTGATGAAACTCCGCTCCGCGACGGCGTTGACGATGAAGGTGTCGAGCACGGTGAATTCCATAATTACCTAATTGTATAATTAGAAAAGTGAAGTTTGCACCGCCAGGTTGTGGGCTTGCATTTGTTCCAACATGACTTTTACTTCTTCCACCAGGCGAATTTTCAGGTCGCGTTCTTCCGGTTTCATCTGACCGAGCAAGACTTTCCGGTTGTACACCCGGTCGCGCCAGTTGAGTTCGGTTTTCAGTTCCTTGATATGGGCAGAGAGGCCGCAGATGCCGGGCGGATACGGAGAGTCGGCAGGCTTTTTGTTTTCGTGCAGCCACATCAGCACCTCGTGTACCTGGGTCATCAGGGCGATTTTGTTTTCGGCACTTTTCGGGGTCATCAGGCGTTCGGCGATGCGTCGGGGATAGACCTCTTTGCGCATCCGGATTTCGGTGAATACCTCGGCGAGGTGTTCGGGTCGGACGGTGGGATTTTTAGTCATGGCTGAACAGGTTTGTGCTTGTTGACAAGGGTTTGACAAGGCTTGGCATTTTTGACACTCTTGACAGATTTGACGGTTTTGACAGAGAAAAAAGAAAGTGTATTTATTTTTCTACTGTCAAGAATTCGGGGTGTCAAGACTTGTCAAACTTGTTCAACACGCTGGTTTACAAATATTTAATTCAAATACGACTGTCAAAAACTGTCAAGGGATTGGCGACACGGCCCCGGTGTCAAAAGCAGAAGGCGCCTGGCTGATGCTGTCAATTTTGATCGGCGAGGCGATCCTGCTGGGCGCGTTCTTCGGCTTCCCGCAGGTTGGTCTTCTGGCGGATTTTTTCGTGCGACCAAACGTGTCCGGTTTTTTCGGCGATGCGGCGGTAGGAATAGCCTTGCCGCAGGAGGTCCATGCAGCGTTCGAGCATATCGCGTTCGAATTCTTCGCGGTCGGTGATGGACAGGTGGATAGATTCGACAGTGGTGCCGTCATATTCCCAAATCAGGTTGGGGCCGGACTTGGCCACGGTGAATGTGGCGACGTTTTCCTCGGTAAAGACCTTGATGCCTTTGCGGTTTTTGATGTGCTTGATGTAGCGTTTGTGCGAGTCGAGTTTGGAAATGCCAATACCAATGACGTTGGTGGCGAAATTGGACAGAGCCTTGGCGCCGGCCAGGTGGCGGGCTTCGAGTGGCTCGGCGGTGTTGCGCTTGGGCGTGTGGGCCACGACCAAGACCGATACCGCATAGCGGCGGCTGATGGTCATCAATTTGCGGACGAAGGCAGTGGCGATGCCGGGGTCGTGCGATTCGGAGACGAGCCAGGAGAGGTTGTCAATGATGAGCAATTCGGGGTGCTCGAACTCGACCAGCGTTTCAATCTGCCGCATGATTTTCAGGTCGAGGTCTTTGAGGTCTTCGCACTCGGGGTTGATGTCGGCGCGGAAAAAATTGTCGCTGAACTGATAGAAAGCCTTTGTGCGCTCTTTTGAAAATTCGGCCTCCACTTCTTCGCTATACCGGTCGGCCACGTCTTCATCGTCCAACTCAAAGTCGAGGATGATGGTCTTTTTACCCTCCGTGC
>JANRLZ010000079.1:0-3384 GCA_033762055.1 Saprospiraceae bacterium | reverse complement strand
CAATACATACCTCAGATACTCTGTGACCACTTGGGTCGGGATGTAGTCCAGTATTTTGTCGTCTGGTTTAATCGGAATGGCTACATCACGGAGGAACGATTGAATAAATTTTGCAACGGCACGCTTACCCCGACTCGATTTGTCTAAGAGACTCGGTACTCCCTTAAACTTGGTAAAGTCAATCAGGTTCAGAGCTTTTAAATTCGTAAAAGTGCCGGTGGTAATTTCCGACCCTGTCCAACTCGTGTCGGCAACTTCATAAAAGCAGGTATCCGGGTCAAAAGCGCCGTAAAACATGGAAATGCCGGCAGGACTCATCCGATTGTCTTTTGCCAGATAGCCAGGTGGAGAACCCAAGCGTTTGGCTTTCCCGATTATTTCTCCTGTTGTATGTTGCTGCGCACGGAAAATCTTCAATTGTCCGACCGGGAAACGGGTGATCAGATTCAAACGAGTAATGGCACTGCAAACCTCATCCAGAATGTCAAAAGGATTTACCGTTTCACCGTAAGGGTTTTCAAATCGTTTCCGGTGTTCCGGTCTGAAAAAGAGAAACCGGATTTTGTGTTTGATAACCTCTTTGAACTCCTGCCAGCCAACTATTAATCGTTCATGTTCTTCGGGCGTCCAAATGCTTTGTGTGCTCAAATAGGCGTGTTCGAAGAATGCTGCAATATCCGCCGCGATGTCGCCATCGTCAATGCCAAACTCATCTTGCAAAACCTCCTCAGTATAACTGACAGAAATACCCGGAAACCGGTCCTCATAAAAAGTTTGCTCTTTGTCGTAAGGAGCGCCACGCGAATAAGGGTCATCATATTCGGAAAGAACAGCCTCTTCGAGCACTTCCGCCAAATCTCGAACCTCAACGCAGGTGGCTTTCTTCTTGCAAACCACGCATTTGGCCTTCTCGCCTCCGGATTTGATGTGGGAAATGACAAGCGGGTCTTCAAAATGCTTGGAGCAAATGGGGTAATTTTTCATCATTAATACGGCTTGTGGAAGATGCTTTTGATGATCACGGTGAAAACGAAACGTATCAAAAAATATGCCCCAACAGCCCCTATTGCTTCGCCGGCCAGCCCTGCGCTGCCGCGTCTCGCTATCGCGGGGGCGGCGCTTGGGCAGGCCACATCCCGGTCACGCTTTGGCCTTTGGGCGCCCACTTCGCCTGACCGGGGTCTGCCCTGCGCAATAGCGCAAAGGCAGACCCCGGCGGGTATCAAATGAATTCGGCCATGACATCTATGCACTTGCTTTGCCATTCTATCAATTTTCCCAAATTATCCACCAATGGCAACCCCGGTCGGTAGTATTCCGGGGGATGATGTCCGCAATTCGCGCATGGGTACCGCGAGTCTGCTTCATGGGCGGTCGTAATAATAGAAAGCGGAAACAAGATGCTCACTGCCCATATTTCGATACGAACGACTTTGTCCAGAGCATTGAGCAGCAACTTTACGTTGTCCAGATCACTGCAAAAAGCAACCATTTCGTCGGGGTTAATTGGGCTTTTCACCTTGTTTTGTGCAACACCCTGAAACCACGCGATCATCTGTTTTTGAAAATCTTCGGGTGGAACGTCGAGCGAAATCTTTGCGGCCTCTTCGAACGATTTGAAAAGTTCGGCAAATTCTGTTGCATCCAGTTCTGCATAGTCAGCAGATTGCAAGTTGCCAATTTTTCCTTCCTGGGTTTTTAATTGCAGATGATATTGCTGGAACGCTTTTTTGGATATAGGCAGAAAATCGAGCGCCGAAGGGTCTGTTTCCAATTGAACCAGAACAGATTGCACCTTTTTGGACATTTGCTGGGCGCCTGCCCGGAAAATACGATAAGCCTTATGGCCGATCTGACCACTCGCCAACTCGTCAAATGACACCATCGCACCTTCTAATCCCAGCGCCTTCATTGTTTTCTCGACTGATTGTTGCAAGGCAAAAATTGCCATTGGAAACTCGCCATTTTCACGAAGCAGCCTGGCGGCGTTCAAATCCTTACGGGCAATTTCCAGAAACTGTTGAGCAATAGATTTTTGCATGGCCTCAAAACGGCAAAGAGCGATATCCGGTTCCCACAAGGAAGGGTTCCTATCGCTCCGCCGGCCAGCACCGCGCTGCCGCGTCCCGCTAACGCGGGGGCGGCGCTTGGGCAGGCCACATCCCGGTCACGTTTTGGCCCTTGGGCGCTCACTTCGCCTGGCCGGGTCTGCCCCTGCGCTCACGCGCAAAGGCAGACCCCGGCTGTTGACGAATAAACCCGGACCGACGAGATCGCGGTCAAACTCAGAAATACGAGCTCACCCCAAACTGCCAACCCGCCGTCCGCGCGGGAGGATTGCCCAAAATGTCGCGTTGCCATTCGTAGCGATAGTTCAGCCGCAACACCGTTTGAGCCGTCGGACGGAAACTGATGCCCAGCACGACGGCGCGAAAATCGTCGCCGATGTCGCCGCTGGTCTCCCGGAACGTGCCTGCGTTCCAGTCCACGTATTCCAAGCGACACACCACGCTGAACACCGCTTTTTCCCAACCCAACAATTTTCGGCGCAACACCGGCTGCACCACATCCAAAAAGCCCCCGTGCTGACGGTTGCCAAACTGCTGCCCGTATGTTTCCGGCACATCCACCCACACCCAGGCCCATTCGCCGAGCAGTCTCGTCCCTAAGTGTGGCACGACGGTGTTGAAATCCATGGCGACGGTGTGCTGCCATCGCTTCCGGTCGAGCGTCAGGCCGTCCTCCTGGAATTTGTTGTACACGCCGCCCATGTACGAAAGACCGATTTCCCCGACATTCTGGCGGCGTACCGATATTTTTCCCGTGTACAGCGGCTGCCCGTTGAAACTCTCCTCAAAACGTTTCGGGTTCTCTTTGGCCGCAGGTAAAAAAGTGCGGTTTTCCGGGTTGCTGATGATGCTTTCATCAAAACCGTTGCTCAGGTAGGCCTCGTAGCCGAGCGTCCAGTTGCCCGTGTAAAATTTGCCGTACAGCCCGAAACCCACGTTCGACCAGGTAGCGGGCAGCATCTGCGTCGCCAACACGGGGCGGCTGATAAAATCCCATTTCGGCCCGTCGTGGTTTTGGTTGAACGCACCGATGGGGTTCATCACCACGCCGCCGCGCAGCGTCAGCGCGGGATGGAATTGAATATCCAGCGAGGCGAACTCGATGTTGATTTCGCGCCCGCCTTTTTCAAACTCGATTTCAGTTAAAAACCTGATGCGCCGCGCAATGCTCGACGACAGGAACATCGTCAGTCGCGGCAATTGGAACGACAAGCCTTCCGATACCCCATCGGTAGCAAACCAGGCGGTGTTAGCCTCCACATACCCGCCAAGCGCGACGGGCATTTTGCCCATTTGCAAAAAAGGCCGGTCGTAC
>JANRLZ010000078.1:0-7446 GCA_033762055.1 Saprospiraceae bacterium | reverse complement strand
GCCCCGCTTTTGAAAGAAAGCAGTGAGGATTGGTAGTTCAGTCGTTTAGAATGCCGCCCTGTCACGGCGGAGGTCGCGGGTTCGAGTCCCGTCCAGTCCGCAAAAAGACCCAGCACAAACGCTGGGTCTTTTTTTGTTTTGGAGCATTATGTTTACATGATTGAAAGCCTAACAGATGGCACTTTATACAAGGGCTACACCACCGATTTTATTAAACGGGTGGAGCAGCATAATAATGGTGAAAGTGCTTTTACTTCTACCAAAATGCCTTGGAAACTCGTCTTTTTGCAAAAATTTGATCATAAAAAATCTGCCCTCATCGCTGAAAAAAAACTCAAAAGGGCCAATCAAAAATACCTTCGTTGGTTAATTGACCAACCAATCAACCTGATCAATACCCATAAAATTTGAATGCCGAACTGGCATCTCGCCTAAGGCGAGACGGGTTCGAGTCCCGTCCAGTCCGCAAGTTTTTTAGAAAAGTCCTTGTACCTCAATGGGTTACAAGGACTTTTTTTATTTACGTTGTTGTTATATGTGATTTTGCCGAAAACTTTCCATGCTCCAATGGAAAAGACAGAGAAAGGATTCCCCTCACCCCCTATCCTTTTTTCTTCCCCTTCACCCTGGGCCGACCGATGCTGACATACTGGAACCCCGCTTCTTTCACCTGATCCAGGTCGTACACATTGCGGCCGTCGAAAATGATTTTTTCGCGCAATAAGGTCGCCATACGATCAAAATCGGGACTGCGAAACTCGCCCCATTCCGTCATAATAGCCAGACAGTCAGCGCCTTCCAGCACCTCGTACATTTTGTCGCACAAGGTGATGCGATCGCCGTAAATGGCCCGCACGTGCGCCATGGCCTCCGGGTCGAAAGCCCGGATCTTTGCACCCAGTGCCAACAATTCATCCATAATAACCAGTGCCGGCGCTTCACGAATGTCGTCGGTATTGGGCTTAAAAGCCAGTCCCCATACGGCAATGGTTTTCCCTGCCAGGTCGTTTTTGTAGTGTTTTTTGATTTTTTTGGTCAGCACTCCCTTCTGGATGCCATTGACCTTCATCACCGATTTCAAAATTTTGAAATCATAGGCATATTCGGAGGCTGTTTTTGCCAGGGCCTGCACGTCTTTTGGAAAACAGGATCCGCCATAACCAATGCCCGGAAACAGGAATCGTTTGCCGATACGGCTGTCGGATCCCATGCCGATGCGCACCTGATCCACGTTAGCGCCTACTTTTTCGCAGAGGTTGGCAATTTCATTCATAAACGAAATACGCGCTGCGAGATACGAATTGGCGGCATACTTGGTCATTTCGGCGCTGCGCTCGTCCATAAAATAAATAGGATTGCCCTGGCGGACGAACGGCTCGTACAACTGCTTCATGAGTTTTTGGGCGCGTTCGCTGCGCGTACCTACCACCACGCGATCGGGTTTCATAAAATCATCTACCGCCACTCCTTCGCGCAGAAATTCGGGGTTCGATACCACGTCGAACATCTTTTTCGACAGGTTTTCGGCCAATACAGCGGCTACTTTTTCGGCGGTGCCTACCGGCACGGTGCTTTTATCCACCACGACTTTATAGTCGGTGATGATACGACTGAGGTCGCGGGCCACACCCATGATGTAGGAAAGATCAGCCGAGCCGTCTTCGCCCGGCGGGGTAGGAAGCGCCAGAAAAATGATGGCGGCTTTTTCAACCGCTTGACGCAAGTCGGTGGTGAAATGCAGGCGCCCTTCTTTGGTATTGCGTTCGAACAACACATCCAGACCGGGTTCAAAAATGGGAATTTTCCCGGCGCGCAGGCTTTTTACTTTTTGTTCGTTGATGTCAACACATATAACGTTGTTGCCCGTTTCGGCAAAACAGGTTCCGGTAACCAGCCCCACATAGCCGGTTCCGACGACGGCAATATTCATGTAAATTCAGGTGTAATTTTTAACCCGACGTTTTTTTTCAGGATTGCTCCCGATACTTCGGGCAAATTGAACGGCAAAGGTAGGCAGTGGTCACGGAAGCCGGGGGCATCCAGGGTTAAATTTATCAGTTCATTGCAAAAGCCGCTTGCTTTTCGCATAAAACCTTTTTGCATTCGGTGCGTTTGGCAAAAGCCGCTACTTTTGTCCGCACCCTTTCTCCCATGTTTTGTTTTCCCTTCAACCTTGTTAAAAAAACGCTTTTTTGCACGGTATTTTGTGGAATTACCGCAACAATTGCCGCGCAAAAACCCTCCGCCAATATTGTGCCGAACCCCGGTTTCGAACGCTATGCCGCACCGCCCATCGGGTGGTCGTATAAAGGCGCCTACTTCGGCGAGGTGGTCAAATACTGGTTCAGCGCTACGACGGCAAGTCCGGACATCTATGGCCCCAACGTGCATGTTCCGATGGACTGGGCGGAAAAAGGGTTCGGCCAGCAAAAACCGCGCACGGGCAAAAGCATGGCCGGCCTAACCCTGTACGGCTGTACCAACGGCAAACCGCACTGCCGCGAATACGTAGAAATTCAACTCGCCGAACCGCTGGTGATTGGTCAGGCCTATCACGTGGAATTCTGGGTAACCCACCTCGCCAAATCGTTGCAGATCAACAACCTCGGCGCCTATTTTTCGGTGAGCGAAATCAAACGTACCACCGACGAAGTGCTGGTTCGCGAAGCGCAGGTAAGCGCCAAAGACATTGTAGCCGCACCCGGCGGCAAATGGGTGAAAGTGAGCGGACAATTCGTGGCCAAATACGAAGCCGAATACATCCTGATCGGGAATTTCAGCGATGACTTCAACACACTCAACATAGCGCCCGCCAGCGATTGCTTCAACTATGCCTATTATTACCTCGACGATGTGCTGGTGAAAAAAATCCCGCCTTTCCTGCCCGTACCGGTCAAACCAGACGACCTGACCCGGCAAAAACTGGAACCCGGCAAGGTGATTCAATTGAAAAACATCTATTTCGAATTTGACAAAGACGAGTTGATGCCGCGCTCTTATGTGGAATTGAATAAATTGCTCAAAATCATGCGCGAAAACCCCAAACTTGCCATCGAAATCGTGGGGCACACCGATGCGCTGGGCGACGATGCCTACAACCTTGACCTCTCGCGTCGGCGGGCACTGGCAGTGGTCAATTTTTTGCAGGAAAATAAAATCAATAAAAACCGCCTTCGTTCGCATGGCGAAGGCGAAACCAAACCCATCGCCACCAACGACACCGACGAAGGCCGCGCCCAAAACCGCCGGGTCGAGTTTGTCGTGATGAAAAAATAGACCTCCTGCGAAAGTGGTTTGAGGGTAGAAACGCCGCACCGCAAATTCTCCCTACTTTTCGCGGCCCAATCGGGCGCGTTTCCATGTTTTCGTTCCGCTCCATTTTTCTCGCAATCGTTCCGCTGCTGCTCGCCGCCTGCGCGCGCTACGACACCCCGCCGCGGGTGTTGATTTTTTCCAAAACCAACGGCTACCGCCACGAAAGCATCGAGGCAGGTAAAAACGCCCTGGTGCAAATTTGCCGCAACAACGGCATCTGGGCCGACACGACCGAAAACGCTGCGTTTTTTGAAGAAAAAAACCTGAAACGCTATGCTGCCGTCGTTTTTCTCAACACCAACGGCGATGTGCTCGACCCCCGACAGGAAGCCGATTTTGAACGCTATATCCAGGCCGGAGGTGGATTCATGGGCGTCCACTCGGCCTCCGCCACCGAATATACCTGGCACTGGTATGGCGGACTGGTTGGCGCGTATTTCAAAGACCATCCGGCCATTCAGGACATTCGGCTTGGTGTGACCGATTGCACCCACCCGGCCACCCGCCACCTCGGCTGTCAAACCTGGAACTGGAAAGAAGAGCCCTATAATTTCCGCCACTACGAACCCGACCTGCAGGTGCTGCTGAGCGCCGACGAAAGCGCTTACAAAGGCGGCGTTGTTCCGGCCGCATTCGACCCTGAAAAAGGTCACCCGATGGCCTGGTACCATACCTACGACGGCGGCCGCGCTTTTTACACCGCGCTCGGACACATCCCTGAAACCTATACCGATCCGGCATTTCAGTCGCACCTGCTGGGCGGGTTGCAGTATGCCATCGGAAACAACCGCCCGCTGCGATACAATCGCTGCCGTACCCGACGCGCACCCGACCCCACCCGATTTGTCAAAACAACCGTCGCTACCGATCTCGACGAACCCATGGAAATAGCGCTGTTGCCCGACGGAAAAATTTTGCTGATCGAACGGCATGGTTACCTTAAATTGTTCAACCCTGCCACCGGACTGCTGCAAACAAGCGCCAAATTGCCCGTTTATTCGGAAATGGGCGACGGGCTGATCGGTCTGGCGGTAGACCCCGACTGGGCCAACAACCACTGGATTTATCTCTATTATGCTTCGCTGCGCGATTCGCTCAATCAGCTTTCACGCTTTGTTTTCCGGGGCGACACCCTCGATCGCGCCTCCGAAAAAGTGATACTGGAAATACCGGTCGGAAGAAAAAACTGTTTTCACGCCGCCGGAAGTATGGCTTTTGACCCGGATGGAAATTTACTTCTGGCAACCGGCGATAATACCAGTCCCTTCGATTCAGAAGGTTTTGCCCCGCTCGACGAACGACCCGGGCGACAGGCCTTTGATGCGCAGCGTTCGGCGGGAAATACCGCCGATTTAAGGGGTAAAATATTGCGCATAAAAATTTTGTCCGACGGCTCGTACCGCTGTCCGCCGGGCAATTTGTTTACCGGCCCCCATGGCGAAGCCACCACTGAAGGTCGGCCGGAAATTTACGTCATGGGCTGCCGCAACCCCTTTCGAATCAGTTATGATGAAAGACGAAAATTCCTGTTTTGGGGCGATATCGGTCCTGACGCCGGGAAGGCGGATACCGCCCGCGGCCCGCTGGGACACGACGAGATCAACCGGGCCCGCGAAGCCGGAAATTTTGGCTGGCCTTACTTTGTCGCCGACAACCAGGCCTATCGGGATTTTGATTTCAATACGCGTCTGCCCGGCACATATTTCGACCCGAAAGCGCCGCGTAATGATTCGCCCAACAACACCGGTGCACAGCAATTACCACCCGCACAACCCGCATTTATCTGGTATCCATACGGCAAAAACCGCGATTTCCCGATTCTTGGAACCGGCGGGCGCAATGCCATGGCCGGTCCGGTTTATTACGCCGATCAATACCCGGCGTCCACCCGGTTCCCGGATTATTACGACGGAAAGGTGATTGTGTACGACTGGATGCGCTCCTGGTTGATGGCCGTTACGCTCGACAGCGCGGGCAATTTTCATCGCCTGGAACCATTTGCCGATTCCGTCAAACTGAGCCGGCCGATGGATATGTTTTTTGACCGAAACGGCACGCTTTGGCTCATCGAATATGGTACCCGCTGGTATTCTTCCAACGAAGACGCCCGACTGAGCCGTATTGATTTTGTACGCGATAACCGGGCGCCGGTGGCAAAAATTGCAGCCGACAAAATCGCCGGCGCGCACCCGGCCACCGTCGTATTTTCCCTTTCCGCCTCACATGATGATGACCGCGACCCGCTGCGCATCGAGCTGGATTTCGGCGACGGCGAACAATGGGAAGGGCAAAAAAAGTACCCGGTTTTTCTCCACCAGTCACCGGCGCCGCTCACCGTCTCCCATACTTATCGGCAGGCGGGCTTATATGAAGCAATACTAAGGGTGACCGATCCCGGCGGCGGCGTTTCGTCTGATCGTGTCCGAATACAAGTGGGCAACGAGCCTCCGGCTGTGCAATGGGATCTGGGGCCGCACAGCCGGAGTTTTTATGTACCCGGCGAAACATTGGGTTATCAACTTTTGGTGAACGACCGCGAAGATGGCAGTTTGCAACAGGGCGGTATTTCGGCATCGGAAGTAGCCATTTCGGCCGATTTTTTAGAAAAAAATCCCAGTCCCGCCGTGTTTTTCTCCCCAACAGGGCAAAAGCCTGCTGATGAAGCGGAGAATTCCGGTAAATATTCCGAAGGAAAAATCGCGATTGACAAGTCGGATTGCAAGAGTTGCCATGCCCTCGACCGGAAGGTGAACGGGCCCTCCTATCAGGCCATTGCGGAGCGTTATCGCGGCAACAAGGTATTTGCCGTGCCGGCCATTTACCGAAAGATCATTTATGGCGGATCGGGCAATTGGGGCCAGGGGGTTATGATACCTCACCCGCAAATCCGCGAAGAAGAGGCCATTCAGATGGCCCTCTGGATTTTATCGCTTGCCGACCCGCCCCAACCACCCGCTCAAAACATTCCTCCTGCCGGCCTGTTGGAATTAGAGGCGGGAAAATGGCCAAACAGCAAGAACGGGGCGCTGGCCCTGTACGCCCGTTACGACGACAGGGGCGGCGGAGGCATGTCGGTTCAGTCGGGCGAATCCCGTTTGTTGCTTCGGCCCAACCAACTGGAAGCCGAAAAATGCGACGCCCGAAGCGATGGCGTGGGTAATTACAAACCCTTCGACAACGATACCGTCGTACTGAACGAATTGAAACACAATGCCTGGTTTGTTTTTCGCAAAGTGGATGTGGTACGACTTCGAGTGGTGACGTTGCGTACGGCATTTGGCGACCGCCGTGCACCGCAGGCAGGCGGGCGGCTGGAGATTCGGGCGGGCAGTCCGCAGGGCGCCCTTCTCGGGCAACTGGAGTTTGCGTCGAAGAATGCCGAAAAAATGGTATTTGAACGGCACGAAATCGCTTTGAATGCACCGCAGGTCCCGGAAGAAAAAGCCTTGCAAGACCTGTTTTTTGTATTTAAAAACCTGCAAAATCAGGGCCAGGGCGTGGTGGCGGTGGACTGGGTGCGGTTTGATTAAGTTAAGAACTTGTTTTAAAAATTCCGCCACATCATGCTTTCGACGGGTTTGTCGGTACGTTCGTTGTATTTGGCGTTTTGTTTTTTGTGGTAATAATTTTCGATTTCGCCTTCGATGAGGAAATAGATCAATTGGCCGATGGGCATACCGGCGTACACGCGCACAGGATGCACGACGGAAATTTCGAGCGTCCAGGTATTGGAAAAACCCACGTCGCCTTTGCCGGCGGTGGCGTGGATATCAATACCGAGCCGTCCGATGCTGCTTTTGCCTTCGAGGAAGGGGACGGCGTGGTGCGTTTCGGTATATTCTTCCGTGACGCCGAGGTAGAGCGTACCAGGCTGGAGAACGAAGCCTTCGTCCGGGATTTCAAAGATACGGATCGGGTTGTGGCGTTTGGCGTCGAGCACGGCATCTTCGTATACAGCGAGATAACGCCCCAGGTGTACATCATAGGAATTGGTGCCGAGGCATTCGCGGCGAAAAGGTTCGATGACGATATCGCCGGTCTGGATGGCTTCGAGAATTTTTTTATCGGTAAGAATCATGCTGCGTAGTGCGTAGATGCGGGGTGTTTGAAACGGGAGCGCAAAAGTACCCG
>JANRLZ010000077.1:0-2960 GCA_033762055.1 Saprospiraceae bacterium | reverse complement strand
AAGTCGCAATCCTCATATACTGGAGAAGGGATGGAAGAGAAAGCGACCATTCAAAAACTGCTGACTTGTTGCCTCGTCGCAATCCTCATATACTGGAGAAGGGATGGAAGAGTAACCTTCAAACCCATTTCTGCCTATGTGCTAGGAGTCGCAATCCTCATATACTGGAGAAGGGATGGAAGAGAGTCTAAGGGTTGGACGGAAACCCAATGCCAAATCAGTCGCAATCCTCATATACTGGAGAAGGGATGGAAGAGTCGATTTTCAGGACAAAGTTACTGAACCAGAATGAATTAAACCCAAAATTTCTCCGCAGTTTTTTGCCATTTTTAGTTAAAATTTTAACAAAAAAAATCTTTTTTAAGACTAAAAACCCTTGTTTTTGGACGGTTTCCGCAGTTTTTTTTGGCCTTGATTATCAACAGTTTATGTTCAAAAAACGATCTTTTTGTCGCACTTGCGTCAAAAAGCGACTTTCCGCAAATTGTTAACTTTTTTTTCACGAAATGCGCGCCGACTGCATCTTTGTCTCATCAATCACCCGCACACGAGAACAATCTTGCGTTTTCCATCACAACCAACATCCCGGCGCTACCAGCCGGTGTCGAATCAATCTTTATGAAGCAAAGTACCACGATTTCAATCATCGAACTCCCCTCGGGAATCGTTTCTCTTCACCGCGCCGCTATCGGCATCGGGTCGGTCGGGCGCACAAATTTATTCCAGTCATGGACATTTATTTACAAACTTTCGGCAGCCGACTCCGCGTAAGGGACGGCATTTTTGAAATGACCGTCCCCGACATCTCCGGCGCCAATCACCATGTGATCGAACAATTCGCCCCCGAACAGGTAACATCCATCCTGCTTCACAAAGGCACCAGCGTTTCTGCCGACGCCCTGCTCTTAGCCATCGAAATCGGCGTGGATATTCAGGTGCTCGACCAATTCGGTCACCCGCAAGGCAGGTTCTGGAGCAACCGCCCCACCTCAACCCTCTCCATCTGGAAAAACCAGCTCGCGCTGTCGCATACCACCGAAGGACTGCGCATCGCAAAATCCTGGATCGAGGAAAAACTACACGGCCGCATCCTTCACCTGCGCAAACTCAAGGGATACCGCAGCGCTGAAAAAGGAAAAATCATCACCGCTGCGGAAACAGCCCTCCTCGAACTCCTCACGCGCCTCAAAAAAATGCCGCTCCTTGAATTCAATGCCGACGCCGCAACCATCCGCGGCATCGAAGGCGCCGCCGGCCGACACTACTTTGATACCCTGAGCGCCCTGCTCCCCGATGAATACCAGTTCGGCGGCCGCAGCAACCGTCCCGCCACCGATGCATTCAATGCTTTCCTGAATTACGGTTACGCCATCCTCTATTCCAAGGCTGAACGCGCCCTGTTGCTCGCCGGACTCCATCCTTACATCGGGTTCATGCACGCCGACGGCTACCAGCGCAAAAACCTGGTGTTCGATTTCATCGAGCAGTTCCGCGTCTGGATTGACAAAATTGTGTTCAAACTTTTTTCCCGCAAACACGTATCGTCGGTACATATCACCCTGCGAACAGAAAAAGGCTACTGGCTGGCCGAAGAAGGCAAACGCCTGCTGGTAGATCATGTGCTGGAACGTTTGGCCAATAAAAAACAGGCGCTGGACGGACTCGAATATTCCCTCGATGCCCTCATGACCGAATCCGCCCGTCGCTGCGCATCGCGGGTGCTGAAGTTTGAAACAATGCGCAAGGTGAAAATGCAGCCGGCCTGACAGGCCTTTACCATGTACTATCTGATCGCTTACGATATTACGAGCGCCCGCACCCGGCGCATCGCGGTAAAACTGTGCAAACAAGCCGGTTTGCGCCGTATGCAAAAGTCGGTTTTTACGGGCGACGGCCTGCCGGAAAAAATCGGCGCGCTGGAAGAAACCCTGCGACCGCTTCTCGGCAAAGACGACCGACTGTGCATCATGCCCCTCGATGCCCGCAACTGGAAAAGCCTGCAACTCCACGGCAGCGGTCCGACGAAAACTGCCCTCGCGCCCGATTTATCCGGTGCGCGTTACTATTAAACCATAGCAATTATGTACGCACCCATAGCGCCCAAAATAGAATTAAATGCCGCCCAGCTGGAGGCCCTGGCGCGTCGTTTCGAATCCATCGCTACCGTGCCGGCGCTGGCGCAGTTGCTGGGCGTCACCGAGCAGGCATTGCTTGCCGCCGCCGCCAGACAGGAATACCTGGGTTTCTACATCCCCAAACCCGGTGGGGCCAAACGATTTATCGAGCATCCGGCAAGCAAGTTAAAAGCCATACAACACAGCCTCAACCGCTACCTGCAAGCCGTTTATTATGGCATAAAACCCGATTGTTCTTACGGGTTTATTCTCCGTCCGACGGATGATTTTCAACCGCGCAATATCTATTTCAACGCCATGCGCCACCACAAAAGCGAGTGGTTCTGGCAGATTGATTTGAAAGACTTTTTTCATACCATCACCAAAACCCATTTGAAAAACCTCTTTCAGTACCTGTTCTTTTTTCCGCCGGAGCTCACGGCGGTACTCACGGCGCTCTGTACCAGTCAGGGACGCCTGCCCATGGGAGCGCCTACCTCCCCGGTGTTGAGCAATCTGGTTTGTTTGTATCTCGACAAAGAATTGCAACAAATCGCCGACGATCATGCGGCCATTTACACCCGTTATGCCGACGATCTTACCTTTTCATTCAGCGCGCCGCCACCCGATGATTTTTTGGAACCGGTAAAAATCGCCTTGCTGAGGCATCAGTTGGTGATCAACGAAAACAAAGTGGGTTTGCGGGCGCGGGCGGAGCAGCCGGAAATCACCGGACTCACCCTCGGACGCGACGAAAAGCCCACCCTGAGCAAGCACTGGCTCAAGCGACTTAAGCAGGAAATCCGGGTGTATCAATGGTTGATGAGCGAAGCCGTCCGCGAGCGC
>JANRLZ010000076.1:0-2173 GCA_033762055.1 Saprospiraceae bacterium | reverse complement strand
GGCGTCTTTTTATGACTATCAGAGCCAAAATAATTAATAATGGCTTCCATTTTGGCTGCATCCTGATAGCCGGGTACAGGCTGGATCAACTGCTGATTTTCGTCAAGAAAAACGACCGTTGGGAATGACAGTCGGTTGTTCAACCACAGTGCAGCGAGTTCATGATATCCCCGCGCGCCATTTTTTTTGAAGTGGTATGTTTTATCTTTGAATACGATGTCGCGTTCCTGTTCAGCATTAAACTTGACTGGGTAGAAATGTTCGTTGAGGTATTTGGCAACTGCTGGGTGAATGAAGGTAGTTGAGTCCATGTGCTTGCACCAGCCGCACCAATCGGTGTACATATCCACAAATATCTTGCGCTTGTCCGTTTTGCTTTTTTCAAGCGCTTGTTCAAGGGTCATCCAGTTTACACTGCCCCGTTCAGCCGGCTTTAATTTGACTGCATTTTGCGGATTACCGCTTACTCCTTTAGCGGTGGAGGGATTGGTCGGCGGCGCATAAGTGGATGGCCGCGGCGTGTTTGTGGCGGATTCGGTTTGGCGTGCGCTGACTCGTTCCTGAGCGCCGCTGCGTTTGGCCGTTGTATTTCCCAATGTTGTTGAGGGAGTGGTACGTGCCTGTACATTGTTGCCAGGAGTTGTTTTTGAACCTTTGACGGAAGAAGCATCCGGCGAAAGAGATGTTTGCGGCGTACGCCCTTTAGAGCCCTGGGCCTGTATGCCGACAACACCGAGGCCTATTATCATGATGGTCAAAAGTAGTCTGCTCATAAGCCGTTAAATTTTGGGCGGTCAATTTGTGAACAAATGTAATGCCCATGAAACATAAAAACCTATATCCGTTGCCTTTGCCTTCCCGATTTTAAAATAACTTTAACGTCCGCACTTAAATCACCCTGCATTCGACGCAGATAAAGGGGTAGTGGGTGGAAGGGTCAGTTTTATTTGTTCGATACGACGTTTGTTGGCATTGATGATCGTCAAAACATAACCATTCCACGTAATTTTTGTCCCGGCATGCGGGATATCGCCCCGCAATTCAAGCGCCAGGCCAGCAAGGGTGTCTGCATTTCCTTTGATAGAATCAAACACTCCGTTGGCCAATCCTGCCATCCTGCAAACGTCATTCAGCAATGTTTGGCCTTCAAACAGGTAATTATATTCATCAAGTTTACGGTACCTGATTTCGCTTTCTTCATCAAATTCATCCCGAATATCGCCGGTAACTTCTTCCAGAATATCTTCCAGAGTTACAATACCGGCCATTCCACCGTATTCATCTACAACGATGGCCATGTGCATACGTTGCTGTTTGAATTCCTGCAGGAGTTCACTACCTCTTTTGGCCTCCGGTACCATGAGAACGTTCGTTCGGATGATTCGCTGCCATTCAAAGTCATTTTCTTTATCCAGATGGGGGAGGAGGTCTTTTACATATAATATACCGGTTATATTGTCCAAATCCTCGTCGCATACCGGTAGGCGCGAAAACTCGGCTGCTTTGACAATGCCGAGCAGGTCGTAAAAACCGGTACGAAAGGGGACAAAAACCACTTTGGAACGAGGTTGCATCACTTGTTTGACGGTGACATCACTAAACTGTACAATACTTTTCAGTAGTTCGAGTTCGCGTTTTTCACTGGCGGCACTGACTGTTTCGATGGGGGGGGTGGTCAGATCATGATTCCCTGTCTTTTTTGTATCGTTTTTGCTAAATGTAAAGGGGGTGAAACCTGTTTTCCAAAAAACGGCCCAGTACCAGAAGCGTTTTAGTACCCAAACATTGTTCATCTTCCGACTGATCCGGTTTGAAACATGATGCAAGCCCCAAAATATCAGTCCCAATAATCCGCCCAAAATCGTTCCTACGACGCCCCAAAACCAGGCAGGCGATATTTTAACCTGAGCTGTCCAGACGCTCAAATCAGCAGAATGAAGTAGAAAGGCAGCCAATCCGATTCCGGCCGAAACAAGTAAAAAGATGCGTGCCAGAAGCAAGGCAGACAGTGTGGGGCGTATGGCCTGACTGAGCGCAAGAATACGACGAGCAGTTCGGCTTTCTTCCGTGCGCAGGGTTTCCTGATCGTGCGGCGACAAGTTTACTAAGGCTGTTTCAGACAGCAGGCACAAAAAATAGGACAGTAATATAAGAAGCAAAAAGCCCATAGCAG
>JANRLZ010000075.1:0-22168 GCA_033762055.1 Saprospiraceae bacterium | reverse complement strand
TTTTTTTTGATCGTTCCTTACCATGCTCACATACTGCCGTAGATAATACCGCCGCCGATCAAATCGTCGTCTTCGTAAAAAACGGCGCTTTGACCGGGCGCTATGCCTTTTACATTGGCGTGGAAAGAGACTTCCACGTCGTTGCCAACCGGGAACAATGCGCTGTACGTACCGCCGTCGCGGTAACGCACCTTGGTGACCGCCTCCAGCCCCGTTTCCGGAATGGCCGCATATTTCATCAAATTCACCTTTCCCACCATCATACTGTTGCGAATCAGGTCTTCTTCTTTACCCAGCACCACCGTGTTGGTGTCGGGACGTATTTCGGTGACAAACATCGGCTCACCCAGCGCGATACCCAGGCCTTTTCGCTGGCCAACCGTATAAAACGGGTAGCCCTCGTGTTTGCCCAGTATCCTTCCGCCGGCATCTACAAAATGTCCGCCGGCCACTTGTTCGTCCAGCCCTTCAATGCGCCGGCGCAGAAAACCACGGTAATCATTGTCGGGCACAAAACAAATTTCATAACTCTCCGCTTTTTTGCTGAGTTCGTCCCAGCCGCGTTCTGCAGCCATTTGGCGCACTTCCGGCTTGGTAAATACACCCAGCGGCATGCGGGTGCGATGCAGGCATTCCTGGCTCAATCCCCACAAGACATAGCTCTGGTCTTTTTGCCGGTCGCGCGCGCGGGTGATGTATTTGCGGCCCGCAATTTCGTTGATAATGCCATAGTGGCCCGTTGCGATAAATTCGCAATCGAGCATGTCGGCCCGGCGCAACAGACTGTTCCACTTGATGTGTGTGTTGCACAGCACACATGGGTTGGGCGTTCGGCCCGCCATGTATTCGTCCACAAAATTATCAATCACATAGTCGCCGAATTCTTCGCGGATATCTACGATAAAATGGTGAAAACCAAGTTTAACCGCCACCTGACGCGCGTCGTTGATGCTGTCGAGCGAGCAACAGCCGGTTTCTTTCTTGGAACCGCCCGACGTAGCGTAATCCCAGGTTTTCATGGTGATGCCTACCACTACCCAGCCTTCTTCGTGCAGAAGAACGGCGGTCATGGTACTATCTATGCCGCCCGACATGGCGACGAGCGCTTTTCCGTGCTTGCTCATTATTTACAGTGATTCGCCCGATTTTGGTGATTTATTGTGATGTAATAAATGATTTCAACCACCCGTCAGAACAAAAACCGGGCAATATTCAAACAATCGTTGTAACACCGGAATACCCCTGCCGGTTTCAAAAACGGGTACAAAGGTCGGAAGTTTGGCACATCTACGAGCGTTTGGCGTATTTTCACCTCAAAAATATCGCATGAAAGTCCGCCTGCTTTTTGTTCTCTGCTTTTTGGCCGCACCCTGGTTGTTCGCACAAACCCCGGAAATTCGCCTTGAAGCAGGCCTGCGAATCAGCCAATCCTGCCGCATCGTTCCGGGTAATTATACCATTGCAGTGCAAACAGATACCGCAACAGGCATCCGGATCAGCGGGGAAAATATTGTCGTGGATTTTCAACAGGCAGAACTACAGGGCGCCGCGAAGGGGGTATGGCCCCATTTGTTCAGCGGCAGGGCAGTGGTCGTTTCCGGTAAAAATATTACCCTCAAAAACCTGCGCGCCAAAGGCTACAAAATCGCCGTTTACGCCGAAGGTGTGGACAGCCTGACCCTCGAAAACTGCGACCTCTCCTACAATTACCGCCCCCGTCTGCGTTCCATCCGCGAGCGGGAGGATTTTTCCGACTGGCTGAGTTACCACCACAACGAAAATGACGAATGGCTGCGCTATGGCGCCGGGATTTATCTCAAAAATTGTCGGCGAAGTGTGGTACGCAATTGCCGCATCACCGGTTGCCAAAACGCCCTGCTGATGACAGCATGCAACGATTCGCGGGTGTACAACAATTTTTTTACGTTTAATTCCGGGCTGGGCATCGGCCTGTACCGCAGCTCGCGCAACCAATTGATGCACAATCGTTTGGACTGGAATGTACGCGGCTATTCCCACGGGTTTTATGCACGCGGGCAAGACTCGGCGGGCATTCTGTTGTACGAACAAAGCAGCAATAACCTCATCGCATATAATTCTGCCACGCACTGTGGCGATGGCTTGTTTTTATGGGCCGGCCAAACGACGATGGACCGCGGTGAGGGCGGTTGCAACGATAATTTTATTTTCGGAAATGATTTCAGTTTTGCGCCTACCAATGGCGTGGAAGTTACTTTTTCACGCAATCGCATTCAAGGCAACGCCATCATGGGTTGCACTTATGGCATTTGGGGGGGGTATAGTTTTGAAACGGTGATAATGGGCAATTTTATCGCCGACTGCAAAACTGCCATCGCCATCGAACACGGGCAGAACGACACGATTCAGCGCAACGCCATTCAAAACGACAGCACCGGCATCCAACTCTGGGCCCGCGAAACCCAGCCCGCCGATTGGGGTTACGCCCAAAAACGCGACACCCGCAGCCGGGACATCCTCATTGACCGAAATGTATTCCTGGACACTCGCAAACCATTGAAAATCAGTCGGTCAGAGAACGTTTCTGTAAATGGACAAAACCTTTTTTACGGTTTTGACAATTTGCTGGAAGTTGCACACCCCAATCAAAATTTCAAATTCTGGCGCAACGATGTGTATGCTTCGGAAACCGAATTGAATCAGGTGTGGGCTGCGCCCGAACTTGCTCCGTTCAAAAACCTTAATTTTCAATACCCCGACTGGCCCAAGGAGCCTTACGCCATACTCGAAATCCCTTATGGCGAACTCCACGAACCCGACAGCCTGCCCGACGGAATGCTGGCCGTGCTGCCACCCGGTTTTCCCCGGGGTCGGCAGTTTATCCTGGTAGATGAATGGGGGCCTTTTGATTTTCGCCGTCCCATTGCCGCACTCGACACCGCCGCCGAAAACTGGTATTCTTTGGTGCTGATCGGCCCTTCAGGCGACTGGAAAGTGAGCAGGATGGAAGGCGTAAAAAGCATCAGCAGCCGAAAAGGCCAGGTGCCGGCTACACTTACAATTGAACGCGATCCGAAAAGCGATCACGTTCACGTGGCCTTTGAATACAGCAGCCCCCAAAGTATAAAAAATGTTTTTGGGGAAAGTTATCCGCCGGGAACGGTGTATAATTTTGATTTTCAACGATTTGAAAAAAGAGCAGACTGGCAAATCGCTTTTTTTCACTACGACAGTATACCCGATGCCGGAATTTTTACCCGGCAAAAACCGATTCATACCCTGCAAAAAAACGAACTGGCATTTGCCTGGTGGGGCAGCCCGGCCAAAGAGGTACGCGAGGATCGGTTTGCCACGCTGGCAACAACCTCGCTCGAATTAGCCCCCGACACCTATCTGATAGAATTAAGTTCAGACGATGGAGCGCGTCTTTATGTGGACGATCATCTGCTGATTGACCACTGGGATATACACGAACCCGCCACCGATGAAATCGAGTTAAAACTCGGTGGTCGCCACCGGCTGCGCATCGAACATTTCGACGCGGGCGGATTCGCTACGCTCGATTTCCGGCTACGGGTCAAAAGGTGATTGGTCGCTGTCTCACAGGTTATGCTTTTAGACAGCGACTAATATCAATATGCCTTGGCAAACAGCACCCGGCGTGCGCTGGGTTTTCCGCTGAGAATACAAGCGCCTGCCTCTTCAGGCCAGCCTAGCGGAATACAACGGATTGTAGCCTTGGTTTTTTCCTTTATTTCGAGTTCGGTTTCCGTCGTGCCATCCCAGTGGGCATACAGGAAACCTCCCTTTTCTTCGAGCAGGCGAGTGAATTCATCCCAGGAATCCACTCTGGTGATGTGTTCGTCGCGGTATGTTTTGGCACGTTCGAAGAGGTTGGTTTGAATATCGGCGAGCAGTTGTTCGACGTGTTCGGCGATGGTATCGAGCGGCACATTGGCTTTTTCCTTGGTGTCGCGGCGTGCCACTTCGACCTGGCCGGCGGCAATATCGCGCTGGCCCAAACCCAGTCGTACCGGAATTCCGATCATTTCATATTCGGCAAATTTGAAGCCCGGGCGGTTTTGGTCGTCGTTATCAATTTTTACCCGGATTCCCTTGGCGCGAAGGGCTGCGGCGATCTGGTTGGCCACTACAGTCAGTTCGTCGGAAGGTTTGGGAATAGGGACGATTACAACCTGCGTAGGCGCGATTTTGGGCGGAATCACCAGTCCGTCGTCGTCGGAGTGCGTCATAATCAGTCCGCCTATGAGGCGGGTAGATACGCCCCAGGACGTAGCCCACACGTATTCTTGCTGGTTTTCCTTGTTGAGGAATTGTACGTTGAATGCCTTGGCGAAATTTTGGCCCAGGAAGTGCGAGGTGCCGGCTTGCAGGGCTTTGCCGTCTTGCATCAACGCTTCGATGCAGTAGGTTTCGTCGGCGCCGGCGAAGCGTTCGTTGGCGGTTTTTACGCCTTTTACCACCGGCATGGCCATCCATTCTTCAGCAAACTGCGCGTACACATCCAGAATTTTGAGCGTCTCTTCTACCGCTTCTTCAGCGGAAGCATGGGCGGTATGCCCTTCCTGCCAAAGGAATTCGGCCGTGCGCAGGAAAGGCCGTGTACGCATTTCCCAGCGCACCACATTAGCCCACTGGTTGATGAGGATCGGCAGGTCGCGATAGCTTTGAATCCAGTCGCGATAGGTATTCCAGATGATGGCTTCCGAAGTGGGGCGCACCACGAGTTCTTCCTCGAGTTTGGCCTCCGGGTCAATCATGAGTTTGCCTGGTTTTTCCGGGTCGTTTTTAAGGCGGTAGTGGGTTACTACGGCGCATTCTTTGGCAAACCCTTCGGCATTTTTTTCCTCGGCTTCAAACAGGCTTTTTGGTACAAAAAGCGGAAAATACGCATTCACATGGCCAGTTTCCTTGAACATCGCATCGAGTTGGTCGCGCATTTTTTCCCAGATGCCGTAGCCATGCGGTTTTATGACCATACAACCACGCACCGGTGAGTTGTCGGCCAGGCGGGCTTTTTGCACAATATCGAGGTACCACTGCGAATAATCTTCCGAACGGGGTGTTATTTCTTTTGCCATGTTTGAATGATGCGATTTTTTCGAATATGAACGGGTGTTGTTTTCGGGGCGCAAAGATGCTGCGTTTTCAGGCATTTAAGGGTTAAACGCACAAAAAAACACGGCAACAGTTTTAAATGGTTCCAGGAAAAAATAAAAAGGGGCTGCTCATCGAACAGCCCCCCCAAACAGGGATGGTCTTGTCTGCGGGCAAACAGGGGGTCTTTTGCTTCTTCTGCTTATTGTTTAACCAATTTCATAACCCCCGTCCATGTGCCCGATTGGACGTTCAGTACGTACACACCGGCAGGCTGGGTATCGCCGGAGGCATTTCGCCCGTCCCAAACCATCTGGACGTTTTCAGCACCGGCATTGGTTTCAACCTGTTGGATCAACTGACTGTTCAGGTTGTAAATTTCGAAAATTACCCGCCCCGGATTTCCTTTCAATAACTGCTTGTTGAAGGTAACTTTTACCTGATCGGTAAAAGGATTCGGGTAAGCGCTCAGTAGTGAATCTTGAGAAAGCGTCGGGGTTTCAGTCGAGGTCAGTTCGGTTTCATCGTAACATTCGGGGCAATATTGGATAGAGTCTTCCAGGCAAAGGAAAGCGGTATAACGGGTGAGAACACGCTCGTCAATACTGGCGTTGATGATGTCAAGAATGATGCTGTTGGGAGGTGTTGAAGCTTCCAGGTGTTGCAGTCTTTTTCCTACCCACATTTCGCGGGTAAGCGAATCACCGGATAACGCTTCGTTTTCAGGGATGCTTAGCTCTTTGAAAAATAGTTCGCCATTGAGTTCGCCAACCAATTCAATGTTGAAAGGAAAAGCGCCGTTGTAACGCCCTATTTGCAACAAGGGGCGGTGAAGATGTTGCACGTCATCGTCATGCACCCAATATCGCCCGAAACAGAAACCTTGCTCCATGGTGGTGTATAAATCCACATTTTTGAGTTCGGAATCGGCATTTGCAAACACCGCCGACATACTTTCGCCCAGGGTACTGTTCTGCGAAATATAATACGCCCCTCCGGTCAGTTGAGACAAGCGATAATAAAGGTATTCATTGCCCCGATAAGCATAACCGGCGATATACACCCAGGGGCCGTATACCGTACGATAGTCCAGAAAATGGATTTTTGGTCGCAAGTCACCCAACTCTTCCAGCACCAAATCGTATAAAGCGGATGCCAATTGAATGGAATTATATTGTGCGCTGGAAGAGAGCATCACGATCTCGCCTTCATTCCCCTGTTCTTTTATAAAGTTGATTCCGTCAAGCAACAACTGACCAAAATTGGAAAAATCGGTGGGCGACACCGCTGCAAACGCGGCCTCAATGGTATCGGGATGTGCGGGTAGCCAGCGCTCGCTTACCCGCGCGATGGGGATTTTGGAAAAAATCAGGTTGAACGAATCAGTAGGCTGTAAATTGAGCAACAAATGGTTTTTGGCACTCGCAAGCACCTGGTTGAAAGGCGTTGTACTTCCAGTTATGTCTTTGTCTATCAAGACTAATAATTTTTTGGAACTGGGAGTCAGGTCTTCCACTTGTGGCAGCATGGCCAGCTGGTAGAAACCGCTTCCGTTGTTGTCACTGTGAAAACGCAGGTAAGTGCCCTCTTGCATCGGTGAATCAAAAATCACCTTTGGCTGAAGGGTAAACTGGGTATATGGCAACGCTGTTTTGAAATACGGGCCTGCAACGGGGTCAAAATTTGGAGTAAATGTGTGATGGGCGCCGTCAATCAATGAAATAGCGGGATTGTCCCAATCCTGGCTGGGCCACGCCACGATGTTGAGTTGTTCCGGTACAAAATAGGATGACCTCAGAATATGCAGCGGCAATTCGGCGCTTACTTTGGTTGCCGTCCAGTCGGCAGGCATCAGGTAAGTGATTTTTACCTTGCGTGTCTGCGAACCTTCCATCGGAAAGACGCGCAACTCATAGTCTGTCGCCGTGTTTTTGTACAAGATGGAAGGATCCTGCCTTCTTTGCACAATCCCCTCATAGATGTTGCCCGCCGTCCAGCGATCCAGAATACGTGCTTTCGAAATATCCTCGTTGATCCAGAGCCAGGAATCAATAACGATGGCATTTTCGGGCAATTCAAAACGCATTAGCACTTCAAGGCTATCGCCTGCGCCAAAAATGCTGCCTCTGGCAGAAAAAGTGAGGTACAGCCCATACTCCCAATACAACCCGTGGGGTTTAATCGAAAGCGTAGCCTCCTCGATGGTACCTTGATAGTTCCACCAGGGGCTCTGAGGATCACTGACATAAAGGTTGGCGAATTGAGAAAAAAGCGTTGCCTGGAATGACAACAGGAACAATGCGGTGTAAAACAATTTTTTCATGATCAGTAAGGTGGGTTGGGTGACGTTTGAAAAAGAAGAAGAGGAGAATGTCCGGGCTTAACGATTCAAAACTACAACTCGTTACCCGTCAAGGCGCCTTCGTTTTGACAGTCAACGACATTTGGGCGAATCATTTCAACTGCTCGTCTTTGCAGGTCTTGCTTCGGTCGCCTTTTTTTATCTTTTCGTGGGTAAAAGCTTGCAATCTAAATTTCAATATGAATACTTTTGCTATCAAAATAATATCAAATCAATTTTACAATGGAAAAAACAATCAAACCTACTTCCGGCTGGGCCATGCTCGGACTTCTTTTGGTACTGTCTGCGGCCGGTATATACCTGCTGGTCTTGCGACAAATCCCCCTGGGAGTCACCTTGCTATCTATCGCCCTGGTCATCATTGCGCCGGGCTTTATTGCCATTGATCCCAACAGCAGCCGGGTACTCACCTTGTTCGGCACCTACGTTGGCAGTATTAAGGAAAATGGATTTTTCTTCGCCAACCCGTTCTTTATCAAGAAAAAAGTGTCGTTGCGCGCCGTAACGCTGGATGTGCCGAGTATCAAGGTAAACGACAAACAGGGTAATCCGATCATGATCGGGGGGGTGGTGACTTACCGGGTGCAAGACACCTTCAAGGCCGCTTTTGCCGTCGAGAACTATCCCGAATTTGTAAAAATTCAGAGCGAGGCCGCTTTGCGCAAACTTGCCGGCATGTACAGTTACGACAACTGGGAAGACGAGGCTGCCACGATTACCCTGCGTTCCAGTTTCGATGAAGTGAACCACCAGCTTGCGCATGAAGTCAGCGAGCGCCTCCAGATAGCCGGCATCGAAGTGATCGAAGCCCGCATCAACAACCTGGCCTACGCCACCGAGATCGCCCAGGCGATGTTGCAACGCCAGCAGGCGACCGCCATCGTGGCCGCCCGCAGCAAGATCGTGGAAGGCGCCGTAGGGATGGTCGAAATGGCGCTTGCCCAACTTTCGCACAAACAAATCATCGAACTTGACGAAGAAAAGAAAGCCGCAATGGTCAGCAACCTGCTGGTCGTACTCTGCGGTGATCGAAATGCCCAACCGGTATTGAATACGGGTACTTTGCATCAATAAAAGAACGTTTCCGCAACTGGCGCCAATTTGACTTTCCGAAGCAGTCTGGCGCCGGCTGCGGAAACGCATTTCAACCGTACAGCGATGGCAGCAAAAAAATCTTTTGTACTCCGCATGGACGAGGCGACGTACGCCGCGCTCGAAAAATGGGCTGCCGATGAGTTTCGCAGCGTAAACGGTCAACTTGAGTGGCTCATAGACAAAATGTTGCGCGAAGCCGGGCGTTCACCCAAACCCAAAAACAAGCCGCCTGAAAAAAAGGAAACAGCGTAACCACCGGCTCCATTCCTTCAGTATTTGGGTCGGTACAGCCCAAAATTTCCTGGTTCTTAAAACATCGCGCAGGCGAATCGCGTACTTATTCCAATAGTCTGCGTTACTTTGCCGACTTTTTAACGCAAAAACTTGTGTCACCTTGAAAAAAGGATATTGGGCTGTCCTGGTTGTTCTTCTTGTGTTGCTGATTGACCAGGCTTCAAAGTTTTATATCAAAACCCACTTCGAATACAACGAAGATGTCTTGATGTTCGGCCAGGAATGGGCCCGCCTGCACTTTGTGGAAAACGAGGGCATGGCTTTTGGCATTACATTCGACTGGGAATATGGCAAATTGCTGCTCAGTCTTTTCCGGATCCTGATGGTGGCGGCCCTCATCTGGTACACCCGGCTGCTGCTGAGTGCCGATGCCCCTACGGGTTTTATCATCAGCATCGGGCTTATCACTGCCGGCGCATTAGGCAACATCATTGACAGTACCTTTTACGCACTTATCTTCTCCGATTCGACGCACCATGTTGCGCAACTCGTTCCCTGGGGCACCGGCTACGGCTACACCAATGAAATGCCAATGGGCGGCTTTATGCACGGGAAAGTAGTGGATATGCTCTATTTCCCCATTAAATATATCGAAATGCCCGAATGGCTGGGCGGCGAAACCTGGTTGTTTTTCAGCCCCATATTCAACATAGCCGACGCCGCCATCACCACCGGCGTGCTGAGTATTTTGCTGTTTCAGCGTCGCTTTTTTCGCGACGGATTTATCGAGGAAAAACCGGATCCGCAGGCCGCCATTCTGGCGGAAATTGAAAAACTGCCCGGCGACCCGGAAACGGCGGACGCGTCCGATCTTGCTGCTTCCGAACCCGGGGAAGAAACAGAGGAAAAGCCGGCGGAGCGCAATACAAGCGAAACAAGATTGTAAGATATACAGTCGCTTCATTTGTCTCACATTGGCAAAACAAGGTGTAAAAAATACGGCCCGCTAAACCCGTACCCTTTTCGGCCATCCATGCATGACACAACAAGCAACATACGTCATGCTAAAATCCGTTTTTTTCTTTCTCGGCGTTTTTATGCTGCAAAACGCCTTCTCCCAAAACTGGTTTGTTACCGGCCAGCATGCCGAATTGATGGTTTCGGGTAAAGATTTTAACCATACCGGCGGCTATTTCAATCATCCGAATGGCCTCGCGACCGACGGCACACATTTCCTGCTCTGCGACCGCTTCAACAATCGTGTTTTGGTTTGGAATTCGCTGCCTGCCACCTGGGATGCTGCGCCCGACCTTGTACTTGGTCAACCCGATTTTTCCTCCAATAATCCGGGAAGCGAGAAACACCAACTCAACTGGGCCGGAAATGTATCGGCCGCCAACGGAAAAGTAGCCGTTGCCGATACAGAAAACGACCGTCTGCTTTTGTGGCTTGACTTTCCCTCCCAAAATGGGCAGCCCGCCGATGTTTCGGTCTTTTTGCCGGCTTTGAGCGACCCTGGCACGAGCCTTTTTTATGGTTGGCCCTGGGGCGTTTGGACCGACGGAACCCGCCTGGCTGCGGTCGCCACCACGGGCGCTGCGCTGCTGTTTTGGGACAATTTTCCCACAAGCGACAATACGCCGCCTGATTATGTGATACAACTCGCCGATTTCGGCACACCACGCAATATCTCAACCGACGGCAGCAGTTATTTTTTTGTAGGCGATCACAACGCCAAAGTAAACAACGGTCCCGGTACCTTTTTCTGGAACTCCTACCCTGTCGCGTCCAACCAACCCTATGATTTTTATCGCGACGAATGGATCAAGGGGGAAAAATTACAGGATGGGAAATTGATAGCCGGCGGTATTCGATCCATTTACGTTTGGCATGAAATGCCGCTTGCAGCAGACCAAAATCCGGACTTGAGCCTTCCGCTCCCGTTTTACAAAAACGGCGATGGTGTTGATTTGACTTTCGCCGACGGGCGACTCTATGTAAACAACTACAATGGAAACAATGTCCTTGTTTTCAATGGCATTCCCGACAACCTCAACGACCTTCCCGAATTTGCGCTCGGTTCGCCCGGGTACGAGGCCCAGACCCTGGATTCCATTTATTACGTTCAAAATCCGGTTCCGCTGACCGATGGTACGCGTCTGATCGCCAGTTCCGATTTTGATCGGGCAGTGTATATGTGGGATCAATTTCCGGTCTATTCCGGACAGCCCTACGACCATAAGATTCAAATGCCTTCCAACGTCCATTTGTGGGCTGCGGCATTACACCAAAATACATTCGTCGCGGGGGCGCGCAACAGTCTGTCGGTTTGGGAAGATGCAACGCAGATCGGCCCGGTTCCAGACCGAATATTGGTCAACCAGATTGGCAGTGCTCTTCTTGACAACATTCGGGGAGTCGCCCTCGATGATACTTTTTTCTATCTGGCTACACAAAGCGGAAAACTGCATGTTTGGCCTGGCGTACCCACCGATGGCAGCCAAAATCCGGTACTCACCCTGAGCAGCAGTAGCGGCCCGTTCGGGTTCCTTTATTCTGATGGCGAATACCTTTGCGCTGCCCGGCCGGAGCCGCCTTCAGGGGTGGATATTTATCGGGTCGAAGATTTGGTTGCCGGAATCGTTACACCGTTCAAAGTGATCAATTCCGGCTTTTTGCGCATCAACCAGGCTTCACAGGCCGTTACATTCAACGGGGCATTGGCCATTGCCTCCCGGGGCGATCATCGCGTCCTGCTTTGGCAGTCGCCGGCACATTGGGGTAATCCGGATGCTGCAGTAGTACTCGGCCAGCCCGGTCTGCAAAGTTTTGACGCCGCCATCGGGGTCAATCGGTTGTTTATGCCGGCGGCTCTTTTGCCCCGCGAACAGGAGTTATGGGTAGGGGAATTCAAATTCTCCAGTCGAATTGTCAAATATGGTTTTGCAACTACCTCAGCGGCAGAATCCTCAGGCTTAAAAATTGCAGCCCAACTGTTTCCTAACCCCGCTTTGGCACATTGTTCCGTGGAATTCATGGTTACACAAACCGGTGTCTGTCAACTGGACCTCCTGGATGGACAGGGGCGTTTCCTGCAAGCCCTATTCAGCGGAAAATTGAATGCAGGAGAAACTTTCCGGCACACTTTTTCAACTGAAACCCTGAGCAAGGGCCTGTATTTTGTGCGTATTCGGACTGAAAATGGCCGAACCGTATTAAAAATGGTTCGATAAATCGCGTCTCCTCAAAACTGAAAATAAATAAACGCATTCGCGCCGAATGTGCCGAAAAAGGCGATGCTCCAGAGCAATATGGCAAATATTGCCAGGCGAAGCACGGGCTGCTGCACCTGGCGCTCGTTCCAGCGAAAGTGAAAATTGGTGCATTCCACGGCCAGCAAAATGCCGATCAACAAAGCGCCTTTCAGCACCTGAAATTTATTAATTACGGCTGAAAACGCAAATCCTTCCATCGAAAAAATCCCCCGCAACACCGCGTGCGCGCTGCCAAAACTGTCGCCACCCGCCAGTCCGATACTCCCGCAGCGGAAGTACACCCAGGCCAGCAGGGTAAGCGCATACACTGTTGCCATTTCAGCGCCGCCCGACACCAGTGCCGGCAAACGCAAAAATCGAAGCCCACGCCGCCACACAGGCGCCGCGATACGTTGCAAAATCAGGTAAAGTCCGTGTAAAAAACCCCAAAAAACAAATGCCCAGTTGGCCCCATGCCAAAAGCCGCCCAGCAGCATGGTAAGCATGTTGTTTTTGTAAGTCGCCCATTTTCCCTCCCGGTTTCCACCCAGCGGAATGTACAGGTAGTCGCGCAACCACGAAGAGAGAGAAACGTGCCAGCGTGTCCAGAATTCGCTGAAACTGCGTGAAAAATAGGGTGTGCGGAAATTTTCCGGAAAATGATACCCCATCATACGCGCCAGTCCGATGGCGATGTCGGAGTACCCGGAAAAGTCGCAATAAATCTGGAATGAATAGAACACGACGCCAATGAGCAAGTGCATGGAACCAAAGGTTTCCGGCGCGTTGAAACATTGATCTACAAAAGGCGCCAGCGAATCGGCAATGGCTACCTTTTTGAAAAAACCCCACAAAACCCGCCCCATCCCGGAATGCCACAAACGCCATTCAAACTTTTTATCCTCACTCATTTGGTACAAAAAATCGGCTGCCCGCACAATCGGGCCGGCCACCAGTTGCGGAAACAAGGCAATAAATGTGGCAAACTTGAGCAAAGACGGTTCCCAGGCAATTTCACGCCGATACACATCTATGGTGTACGACATGCTTTGAAAGGTATAAAATGAAATGCCGACGGGCAGAATGATATTCAAGGTGTGCCATGAAGGTGTCATGCCCAACGATGTCACCAGCGCCGCAAAATTGTCGGCAAAAAAGTGGAAGTATTTAAAAAAGCCGAGAAACCCCAGGTTCATTACCATACTGAATACCAGCACGGCTTTTCTTCCCATTCCCCAGGAAGCCGCCCAGGCAGTAACGGCGCCAAAAAAACGGAGTACCGGGCTGCCTTTTTCCCATCGTTCGCGCACTTCAAGCGGACGATCCATATAACCCAGCCATAACCCGAACCACCAGTCCATGACCGTCGAAAACAGGATCAGGGATAAAAATCGCCAGTCCCACCAACCATAAAAAAGATAACTGGCCAGCAGACAGACCCAGGTGCGCGCCCGCCCCCTTGTTCCGAAATACAACGGAAAGAACAAGGCGATAAAAATCAGGAAAACAAGCGAATTAAAAACCACGGTTCGGGATGCGGGTATGTTTTTTGCTGCGGCGCCTGTCGGTAAATTTTTTGCCGGCTCAAAAGCAGGCATTTTTCATGCCGAAATAAAGCGGCTATCCTACATTTACGCCACAAAACTCCAGCATGTGCGTCAATTTTTTCTTATTTTAATTTTCACTCCGGCATTTTTGGCTGCGCAACCGGAGTTCGATCAACGCCTGAGTTTCGACCAGATACAGGCTCTGCTCACCGAAGGTATTGACCAGCGTGATCCGCGCAAACAAGCCCTGGCCTGGTATTACTGGGCATTTTACGACAAGGAGCAAACAGGTCGAACCGACTCGGCATTTCAGTATCTTTCACGCAGTGCCGACCGATTTGCCAAAGCCGGCGACTCGTTGGCTTATCAGCGCGCACGCGCCGATCTGGCCGATCATCTGGCCGATCGAAAATTGTGGGACGATGCCCTTGAAATCCTGCAAAATGCCCTTGATTTCGCCCGACGATACAACAATCTGAGCCTCGAAACACATCTGCTGGCCCGAATGAGCAAACTCTATTCGAGCAAAGGCGACACCCAAAAAGCGCTGGTGCTAAAACGCGCATTTTCGGCAAAAAACCAACTACTTAAAGATACGATGCTCGACATCGCCGTAGGCATGTACGAGGTTCAACACAATGGCGAGATCGGCAAATACGCCATTGCGCGTTACGAAGCCTCCAACGCGCTCCGTTTGGCCGAACAAATCGGGCGCACCGATCTCATCAACTGGGGCCAGTATTCCGTCGGACGGTATAGTTTGCTTGATGGCGATCATCGGATGGCGCTGTTTTTTTTGAAAAAAGCGGAAGCGTCCACTCCGCGCAGCAACCTGCCCCTGCGTCGCGAAATCTTCCGCCAACTCGCCAATGCCTACGCTGCGCTCGACAGCCTGCCGGTTGCGTTCGAATATGCCGGCCTGGCCAACGAAATCGGCGATGCCATGCTTTCGCAGGAACGGGAAGCCGCTCTGCACCGCCTGGCTATTCAGTTTCAAACCCGTGAAAAATTGCGCGATATCGAAGCGTTAAAAGAAGTGAACAGCGCGGTCATCGCCGAATCGGAACAACGAAAAATAGGCAACGCCGCCCTGGCCGTTGCGCTGGCGGCCGTTTTACTGGCCCTCTTTTTTATTGTGCGCGATTATCGCCACCGCCTCCAGGCAGGGCGGGTGATCGCCGCACAAACCGAAGAGATCAATCAGCAGAAAATCAGGGATTTGGAAAAAACGCTGAAAATCGAAACCATGCAAAGCATGCTGGCTGGTCAGGAAAGCGAACGCCAACGCGTGGCGCAGGACTTACACGACAGTGTGGGCGGACTGCTCGCTGCCGTTAAAATTCAGCTGGAATCCATGACGGCCAAAAAAGCCCATCTTGCCTCGGATGAAGACTGGACCAAAATCCGCACCCTTCTTGACGAAACGGTGGCCGAAACCCGTCATATTTCCCGCAATATGCAACCCAGCGCCCTTCTGGAATTCGGCCTGGTAACCGCTCTGCGCGACCTTACCAACCGGTTTCATGGAAAAGGCACGCCGCATCTCACATTTCAGGATATTGGAAAATTCGACGACCTCGACCGCGACACCGCACTGAATTGTTATCGCATTATCCAGGAATTGGTGCAAAACAGCATCAAACACGCAAAAGCCGGTGAAATTTTGGTGCAAATAACCCGAACCGACAACCAGATTGCGCTGCTGGTGGAAGACGACGGAAAGGGATTTGATGTCCAAAAAGCCCGCAAAGGCATGGGTACTGATAATGTGGCGCGCCGAACACAGTTCCTCAAAGGGGAACTCAGCGTTCAGTCGGCGCCAGGACAGGGCACAAGTACGCTTGTGACGGTGCCGTTAGCATAAATTCAGGGTAAACCCTTATTTTTAGACAATAATTTTGCCTGAACCTTTGTTTTTGTAACAAAATTTATTTTTATGAAAAAAACACCAAACACGGAGAGTAATTCAAAATTGGATTACAAAACATTGAGTCAGTTCTTCTTATCCATTTGTATTGCCTTTTTTTCCGCCATAATCGCCATTGGGCTTGCATATTATAGACTGACTGCTGAAAAACAGATACCAAAAGAGATAAATACGTTCGAAACCACCCAACAACCATTTGACCTTGCTAAAGAATACAACCACCCTGCTGCACCTTCGCATTACAATGACCCAGATCATAGGTTTGTTATTGTTATCCTTGCCCCTGTCGAGGAAAAAGAAAAAAGCGCATCGCCTGCTGTTCCAGCAACCAAGCAGGAAAATTTCGCCTCACAAGATTTGCTATTACCTGTAGTAAATCCAGCAGTAACCGGAGGATGTTTGGAGCCACAAAGAACCCAAGAAGAATCTTCTCAAAAAAGTATAGATAACGAAGCCTCTTCCGCACACCCGCAGGATGATTTGCCTGTTGACCAGGCTACAGAAGCGGAAATGTTTTTTGAATTAAACCGGGGAGACAACTAAAGCCCCATTGCCAAGGGAAATATGCATTCTCTAACATTATTCAGGGTTTACCCTGAATTTAAAACCCGGCTTTGCCCTGATAGACAGAAGTTGGAGGCGCCGCACTTTTGTGTCGGGCATTTCATGAACCGATTACAATACTTTGAGTGCCTTACCCCCCCTTTTTTTGAAAGATTGTTTCTTCCGATAGATAAGTGCAGATTGACTTCGTTCTAAACCTTTAGCGGCAAAAGAGCCGTACCTTATCCCCCACCACGACTTTCCGTGGTTCTTTAATTTTCCTACCATGCGCTATTTCAAATTGCCCGCCGCTCAATGGAGCAGCGGGCAATTTTTGTTGCTTGGGTAGCAGCGCCAAAGTTTTCGTGGCATTTGTGGTGAACATCTTGCTTTGCAGCCTGTTTCAAAATCCAATTGCAGGCCTAGAGCACGTATAGATTTTCCTCATCCAGCGAAAGCGTTCAAATTTAACCGGCTACAGCGCCTGCGTATTCACTCAACTATACAACCAACCCGGTATGGCTTTCACATTACCTGAACTCCCCTACGCTACCACCGCCCTTGAACCCCATGTAGATGCGCGCACCATGGAAATCCACCACGGCAAACACCACGCCGCCTACGTCAACAACCTCAATGCTGCCTTGCAAGGCACTGAAAATGAAGGCAAAAGCCTGGAAGATCTGTTTGCGCAAATGAGCAAACTTCCGCCCGCCGTGCGCAACAACGGTGGTGGACACTGGAACCACACCATGTTCTGGGAAATTATGTCGCCCAACGGCGGCGGCGAACCTACCGGCGACCTGGCCTCCAAAATCAACAAAAATTTCGGCTCTTTTGAAGAGATGAAAAAACAATTCGCACAGGCTGCTGCCACCCGTTTCGGCTCCGGCTGGGCCTGGCTGTGCGTAGATGCCAACGACGATCTGTTCATCAGCTCCACCCCCAACCAGGACAACCCCCTGATGGACCTGGCTGAAAAAAAGGGACAACCCATTCTCGGCCTTGACGTATGGGAACACGCCTACTACCTGCACTACCAAAACCGCCGCCCCGACTACGTTTCGGCGTGGTGGAATGTGGTAAACTGGGAAGAGGTAGGTCGCCGTTATCGCAGCGCCGTACGCTCCAATTGACCGTTGTAGGTACACTTTCCAGGTCTGTCAGACCTGGAAAGTGTACGCAGCGTTTCACACCCCCCATTTCCAAACCTGAAAATAAGGTACGAGCGGTGCGCCAAATGCACGAAACGATCGCTCAATCTGCCGATCCATACTCCCTTCGAAGTCAAGACTTAACGAACGTTCGGCACAAAACCGGATAGCCTCCCGCCACAGGCTGTACACCGCGCCCTGGTATTTCAAGGCCGGTTCAGTGCCGGTGAGCAGTACGGATGCCCGCCTTTCATCGAAAACAAGGTATAAGCCGGCCGAAGGGCGCCCGTCGGCACGATCCAACGCCAGATAGCAACGCGACTGTGAACGTGCCTGTAAAGCCGTATGGAGCCGTTCAAAGGTCTCCTCGCTATAGGGCTGCCGACGGCCTTTTCGTTCGAACGATCGCCGGTTGAGCATAAAAACAGTTTGCCAGTTCGACCCACCCTCCTGTATCAAACTAAAGCGATCCGCTTTTTTTATATCGCTTCGCAAGGTATTTTTAAACCCGCGCACTGTAGTTTCCAGATCGGCAGTTGAGGGCAGCATATAAGTGTAACGAGTCGTTTGTTGAAAACCGGCCCAGTAAAACGGCAGCCAGTTGGTGACTTCCGGACGAAAATTTTGCCTGAAAAACACCGCGCGCGGCAACTGCCGAATCAAATCCGTCATCACTTTTTTTTCAAAAGAAAGTCGCCGCAGAGGAGAAAGTTCAGCGGCCTCGGGGTACCGCAACCAGGGACCGGCATAGGCGCTGAATGGCGGAAGTTGCAACATTTTGAATCCCCAACGCCTGCCTGCATACCAGGGCAGAGCGCCGGCAATTTGTCCCGAATCCAGGGTAGCCAGTGCCACATCCCAATCGCCGGCCCCGCAAACAGCATCAAGCCACCAGGGCTGGTGCGAAAGCGGAACATACCCCAATTCGCAGTAAGTGGCATATCGGGCTTTGCGTTCGGTCAAGGCTGCTTAAATTTGCTGCGAAGAAAATACAAAATCATGACCTTACGCGAACTCTTCGACTACCTCAACGACAACCCGCTTTCGGTGGTCGCTTATTTTTCCCTGGTACTTTTTACCGCGCTGCTGGCCGGTATGATGGGCAAGGGAGAAGGCCACCTGACGCCCTGGAAATATTTGTATTCCGCCCTGGTGTACCTCGTATGTGTGCCTGGCATCTTTGCGGCAGCACTGGCAGTGTACCTGTTTTTATTCGAAAAAGGCGGCAGCATCTTTAATGTCAATTTGCTCACACAGGTATTGCCGGTGGCTGCCATGATTGTCACCCTCGCTATCGTGCGACGCAATGTTGCTTTTGGCGATATTCCCGGTTTCGGACGGCTGACCGACCTGATTATGACCATATTTACGGTCTTTGTTCTGATGTATTTTCTGAATCGGTTACATTTGGTGGCCTGGGTGTACGTACCGGTGCAGTGGCTCCTGTTGATCGTTATCGGCCTCTTGTTGATGGTACGTTTTGGATTAAAACGTTTAACTTCGTAATGACAAACCAAATAACCCGTTGTGGCATGCTGGCCGCGAGCTTGCTCCTGTTCTTTGCCTGCAGCGATGCCCCGAAAGAAACCCGCCAGGTGTTTACACAAGACGATGTCGCCGTAGAGGTGGGTCGCGATGTGGAAATCTTGTACTCCGACAGCGCCATCGTGCGTGTACGTGTACTCGGCCCGCTGCTGCACAACCATTCGGCGCGTGAAAAACCGAGGCAGGAATTTCCGGAAGGGATAAAAATGGAATTTTTGGCTGCCGACCTCAGCGTTCGCAGCGTGCTGACCGCCAAAAACGCCACCCGTTATCAGGATGAAGGGCGCATTGTGGCGCGCGACAGTGTGGTACTGACCACCGTGGATCAGGAAAAACTGGAAACCGAAGAACTGATGTGGGATGAAAAAACAGCCCGGATTCGCACCGACAAGTTTGTCAAAGTGACCCAGCCGGGCGAGATTATTTATGGCTTTGGACTGGAAGCCGAGCAGGATTTTTCCTACTGGCGGATTCTGGTTCCCAAAGGGAAGATCAAAGTAGAACAGCTTCCGGAATAACAGGATCTGAAACCGGTAAAACACCCCCTTCACGGGCGCTTATATTTTCCATAACGAGTAATGGAAACATCCTTAACAACACGATTATTGGGCTGGACCTCGGTGCTGCGGATCGGCAGTCACACCCTTCCGGCTACACTGTTCTTGTCGGTACTG
This sequence comes from Saprospiraceae bacterium, assembly GCA_033762055.1. GTDB lineage: Bacteria > Bacteroidota > Bacteroidia > Chitinophagales > Saprospiraceae > M3007. The sequence continues at coordinate 2,736 of JANRLZ010000075.1, read as the reverse complement.
GCGGTAGGCAGTGGCATTGCATTGTTGCCTTTTTTCTATTATCTGCTTGGTACAGGCTGGGTAGCCGTTGTGGTGGTTACAGGTTTATCGTTCAGCGTGTTGTTGTTGTTTAAAAACCGACTGTTCAAAAGCATTTATAAAAATGCCCAACCCGACGGGGATGCAGCTTTGCTGGAATATTTGGTACAGCAAAATCATTCGGGAGCGCCCGGCGAAGAAGAAGTGGAAATGGAATTGCTTGAAAATGCCCTGCAACTCAAACAGTTGCGCGCACACGATTTTATGGCGCCTCGCCCCGAAATCGTGCGTATTGATGCTGATGCTCCCGTCGGCGCACTTCGTGAACTATTTATAGAAAGCAGTCTCTCTCGCATTCTCGTCACTGAAAACGGGGATCTCGACAAGGTCCTGGGCTATGTACACGTGCAGCAAATGTTTGCGCAACCCGACAATATCCGCCGTATCGTGATGCCTATCACGTATGTGCCGGAGAGCATTCAGGCCAACGATTTATTGAGTAAATTCATCAAAAACCGCACAAATATCGCCTGTGTAGTGGATGAATATGGCAGCATTGCCGGACTGGTGACCCTCGAAGACGCGCTGGAGCAACTGTTTGGAAAAATTGACGACGAACACGACCAGGAAGAGTTTATTGAAGCCCGGGTGTCGGATCGGGAATATATTTTTTCCGGTCGCCTTGATGTACAGCACCTCAATGAGAAATACCCCGAACTGGCGCTTCCTACGGGCGATTACAATACCCTTTCCGGTTATCTGGTCACTGCGACACAAACAATTCCGGAGCAGGGCGCCCGGCTTGATCTGGAGGGGAAGATATTTGTACTGGAGCTGGTCAGCGACCGGAAAATTGAAACGGTGCGGGTGTTGCTACCGGAAGCCGGGCAGGATTAATTCCGGCTGGCGAGATAGGTATTTTCCACTTTTCGGCTGAATTGCTCGTGTATTTCCATCGGAATTTTGTGCCGGATGGAATGCAGGAATTGTTTGAGTTTCAGGTATTCGCCCTCGGTCAGCACATCGTCCTCCATAAACGCATCAAACAATTCCAGAAAATTTTCACTCACACTACGGGCATATTCGACCCGTTTCACCATATCTTCAATAAAAGCAAGAAAATACAGCCCTTCCGTATAACCCAGTCGGCGGCGCAACACCAGCGTATCTACTTCACGCTTGATGTCTTCCAACCGGCGCGATGCCATTTCTGCGCTGATTTCCTGGGTTTCAAAACTGTGAAACACTTGTCGGGCACGCTCACCGTAGCGCCGTATCAGTTGTTCGCGACGCCGAAAAACCCAATAGCCTACCAGCGCCGTCAGCAGTGCCGTGGTGCCCACCATGGTAATTTCTACAAAATAACCCGTCTGGTGCAGCATTTCGACAAACTGGGCAAAAAAGCTGGAGCCGGCTTCCAATCCGTTGTTTCGAATAGAATATTCAATCGGGTTAAAATCGGCCTTGGTGAGTTCCTTCACCGATTGCAGGGCATTGATATGACTCAGGACTGCTTCTTTGAATTTTTCACGGTCGGCATCGCGGTACAGGGGGCGCAGGTTGGAGCCTTGCCCCATCTGATGCCCTTCGGTGTATTTTTCACGGAGCAACTGATTGGTTTTCAGGAAATAAAACAGAAAGCGGTGCATTTGCGCCGGATCGCGCAGGGCGGCCAGTTTGGCGGAATCTTTTTCCGCTCCGTTTTCTTGCAATTTCAGCCAGGCCACGAGGTCGCGCGGACTGATTTCCAGCAAAAAACGATCGCCGAGGCGTTTGAAATGTTCACCGTTAAATTCTACCACAGCACCCGGACCAAAGTGGGTGATCGAGATCAGGTAAAAGTTGGAGGGCACTTCAATCGTTTTGCCGCCCACTTCCGCTACCGGTTTTTTTGCACTCAAGGCCTCCCAAATAGCAGGGCCAAAAAAAGTTTCCGGGTTGATCTTGTCAAAATTATCCACTACTGCCACAAATCGTTGCGACGGGTTTTGCCGGCAACGCTCCCAAAAAAGCAGGAGTTCGCCGGGGTAAAACATTCCTTTTTCGTCTTCCTGTCCGATATATTTTTTGTGAAATTCCACATCAAACCAGGGAGCGCAATCAATTTGCAACACCCGGTCGTAACTGCCGGCCAGCAAATTGGCAGCGCGTTTGCCCTGTTTGGTGGATCCCACCCCGGTTACACCCGAAACGACGATCCGACGGGAGGGTGAAAATGCGGCAGATTCTACTAATTTCCTAAAACTGTTCCATTCAACATTGGTGGGTGAGGGGGTCATCACCAATCGAAATGCCGTGCTGTCGCCGGACTGGTACGGCAAATTGTGGATACGGCAGTAAAGTTGCTGCAGCGAGTCCGGCACTTCGGCGATCAGGGTAGCTGGTTGTTGTATCAATACAGCGGCTTGCGCCCAGAGTGGATCGGGGCGATTACGCGAGCCCAGCCAAATTAAGCATACAATTACCAGGCTGGCGAGAGGAACTATTCGAAGAAACGGAAACGGGGAGGCCAACAGATTAATGGATTTTGCAAGGCGAAGGTAGAATGAATGTCTGGAATGGATGAGGGTTTATAAAGCTATTGATTACCCACAAAACCAGCAATCAAGTTCTTTGACAGAAGATTAAGTAAGCATCAGTTATTATCTGTAGTTTTTCCAAAGCTCTGGAAAGTATCTTCAAACCAGGCAATGGTTGTTTTTTTGAAGGGAAGAAGCC
>JANRLZ010000074.1:0-10129 GCA_033762055.1 Saprospiraceae bacterium | reverse complement strand
ATGCGCCAGCCGCACCGGGCGGCGGTAGGTAATAAAATGAATTTCGTGGCCTTTTCGGGCCAAACCGAGTCCGAGTTCAGTGGCCACGACGCCCGATCCGCCGTAGGTGGGGTAGCAAACAATGCCTATTTTCATGCTGTTTTATTTCCTGAAAACTTGTCGTTCCGAAGGTTGGTCAGGCTGGGCGCCTGAAGAGAAAGTCTAATGTTTTTTTTCGCCTTTGAAGTTTCGTTCGCCTGCCGGAATTTCAATAGATAAATGGTTGGGCGCCGGGGGAATCGGACAATTGAAACCGTCGCTGTAAGCGCACCAGGGATTGTAACATTTGTTAAAATCCAGAAAAAGCGTATTATCGGGCAGAATATCGTCCTGACTCAAGTCAATATAACGCCCGCCGCCATAGGTGCTTTCACCATTGGTGTGGTCTTTAAACGGGAGGAACAAATGGTTGCGGTAAAGCGTGTCTTTTACCAGTTTCAGATTCTGATACACATTGAGCGAAAGCGCCTGCCCGTTTGCCTCGAATTTCAAAACGCCAAATTGCACATAATCGCGTTTCTGGCCGCTATAAGTCGGCATCTCAAAAGGTTTGGCATCGGGAGTGCGTTCAAATTTAGCACGGAAAACCCAATCGGCATTGATGGGGAAAAAATCAAGCATCGCCGTGTCGGCAGCACCCAGCGGCGAGCGCGGGTCGCTCAGGAAATGGATTTTGTACTGTGCGCGATGCACGGCCATGTCATCTTGATACGATATGTGTTGGGCGCAAAGCGACGGGCCGAAGAGCAGGAGGAAACAGGGCAGGTATTTCATAGTTTGTAGGCAATAAGGAACGGTTGAACAATAACTTGAGAATTTCTGGCAGTTTGGTTTTACGGCTGATGAGTTATTATTCAACCCTTCCTGAACGCTGCAAGATGGGCGAAGTTCGCAGAAACCCGAAAATAAAAACGACACCCGGGGCAAACCGGGTGTCGTAGGTCGTCTTGCGGGGACTATTCGCCTTACTGCTTGGGTGGGGTATAGGCCGGGCAACTACTGGATAGTTTGCATTTTCCCAGTTTTTGTCGTCCTTTCGATTCGTCCATGATCCGTACGAGTTCGGTACGCGCCATGACCCATCCGGTACTTACTTTTTGTTCGAGGAAATAAGTTTTGCCGGCTTCCACCACCATCGTCAGGGCGTCTTTGTTCTCCGATTTAGAAATAAACTCATGCTTGCCGGGCGGCACAAGGGTGTAGATGAATTGTTTGCCCTGTGTGGAGCCGATGTTGTTGCCGTCGCAGGTAAGTTCCATACGAACGACGCCGCCATACGACGAGGGTCGGATTACATACACCAGCGCCATATCGGACGGGGCAGTCATGCTCTTCAATTTGTCACTTTCGCCGGAAGCCAGTTGGGTGGAGGTGCAGGCGGCAAGCAGGATCATGGCGCCGCAGATGCACCGCGTGAAAACAGGGGAATAGAGGATGTTTTTCATGTAAAAACAGTTTTTAGAAACGAATACACAGCCCTAGTCCGACCCCTTGCCGGGCGCCGGCTGTGATCCCCAGTCTCCATTGGGACAAGCTGGAGGTGGATTCGTATTTCGGATTGACGTACACTTTTTTGTAGTTTTTTTTCCCCGAACCAATAGCCAGGCCGATCAGCGCGGAGCCGGCTGTGATGCCGATGACAATGGGGGTAAAATTTACATCGTCGTTATCCTGTCTGAGTGCGTGCGTTTCAGCTGTTGCGCTGATGATACCCAGCAGGCTGCCGGCCAGGCCTGCAAAACCCATGATGAGCGCCCATTTGCCGGCTTCTGTGCCGGTTTGCCGTTCTACGCTCAAGACGCGATCTGCGGCGATGGTGCGCCTTTGGCCGGTATTGAATTCGGAATAACGATGCATCACCGTATCGAACTGAAATTGGGTAAATCTGATTTTTTCTCCTTCCGTCGTGAGGATACGGCCTTTGGGTACGGACAGCGGAGTTTGGGCGCTCAGAGCCATAGCGGTCAGGAGCGCAAGGAGGAAGCTTGCGTTTTTCATAGGAAAATAAAGTTGGGATCGGCGATTGCCGCTGTTGCGGTTAATTTTTCGCGCCGAAATAGAAAATCAGGTTCAGCCCGATCACGCCTTTGTTTCCAAAAAAGACGGTATTGTCGCTGGTTTCATCACCGTCGGTTTCAGTAGTAGTAGTGGTTTCGGCGCCACCATTGACGCGTTCTTTTACGGTGGTTTTTGTTTTTTCCTCCCCGCTGCTATTCACGAGCGAAAAACCGAGTTTGTATTCAATACCGAGGGAAAGCCGGTTGAAAACATAATAGTTGACCCCTACCAGGCCATCGAGTCCAAAACCGAAGCCACCGGGCGTCGAACGTTCTATTTTTTGTTTGGTGTAATCGCCGTCTGGAGCTTCAAAATCGCTGATGGTGGTTGAATGCGTTCTCCCCACAAAAATGATGGGCACCGCTACACCGACATAGGGGTCGAGGCGCCGGGTACCACTGAAGTGTTTTTCCACACCAGGAGCAATGGATACGGCAAACTCTCGCTGATTGGTTTCGTCATAGGTATAACCGCCGCCGGTAAATACATCCTTTTCGGAGTTTTTATCGCTGCGATAATCTACCGTAAGGTCGCCACGCAACACCAGCGAACTGCTTTGCACTTTTCTGAACTGGATGGTTTGGCCTTCAAAATTGTTTTCCCAGATCAAACCTTTCAAGCCTACGGCCCTGATGCCGACCCCGAACTCGCCGGGAGCAGGTTTGAATGTGCGGTGGTGGCGCGAATCTGTGCTGGTGCTGTCTTGTGCCATAGCGGTTTGCCAAACGGCACACAGGAGCATGAGCCTGAGAATGGAAATGGAATGCTTCATAGTGATACGGGTTTTATAAATGATGTTGGTTTCCAGATACAACTACCCTTTACCGGCAAAAGGTAAACAAACGCTGCAATTATTTTTTTTGAAAGGGCAATACCGCGTTGCCTTCTAAGGTTTCGATCCGCAGCCAGTATGCACCGGCGGGCAAGTGAGCAGGCAGTTCCAGTTGCTCCGTAACCGGGCCGCCGGGCCGTTGTACCCTGTGCAACAACCCCAGATCGCGACCGCTTGCATCGGCGAGCCTTATCGTGATGGTGGAAGGTTGGCTCAAAGTGAACTGCACGTTGAGATTTTCAGTAGCCGGATTGGGGTGCAGGGTTGCCGCCAGCAGGGGCGCCCCCGGTATTTCTACGCCCACGTTGATCAGGTTGGACAGGGGCATGCGCCATACGCCGTATAAAGCTGTAGCGGCGTAGAGATATTGATCGTCGAGCTCCATGTCGTAGAACGTCATTTCCGGCGCCGTCGGATCCAATACTTTCTCCCAGGTCTGTCCATAATCTTTCGACCAATAAAATCCACTGGGGGAAAATGAAGCAAATACAAGGCTGTCTTTTACCAGAATATCTTGCAAATTGGGCGTAAACTCGGTGTCCATGAATGACTTTTCCCAGTTGACGAGATCGGTCGAAATGGCGATATAAGCCGGCCCCGGTGTTGACCCGCGCAAATAATACCGACCGCCGCTACTGGTCATTCTCGCCGCATTGAAACTGCCCAGACCACTAAATGTACGCGCATCCCATGTTTGGCCGCCATTATCCGACACCAGATAATTGCTGCCTCCCCCACAAATCAGTTTATTGTCGGCGCCTACAAAAAACCGGTAATTACCGGTGGGTAGTTCGGACATCAAGGACCAGGATGAGCCAATGGGGTTAAATCGAAAAACACGATTGGTGTATAAAGAGAGCGCATAAAGCTCGTCGTTCAGAACGGTAATAAGCGATGCCCGTTCATTGGTGGTTGAAAATGAGGTTTCTGTCCAGTTTGAACCGCTACCAATGGAACGATAAATGCCTGAACTGCCGGCTACAAACATAAAGCCCGACATCTTCGTTATTTGTTCGGCCCCGATCGAGTAAGTATGAAGTTCCGGGAAGCCGTTTTGAATCAACTCCCAGCTCAAACCGGAATCAGCGCTGATATATATTCCTGCACTGGTAAGCGCATAAAGGAAAAAACCTTGGTGGAATAACTGAAAGACCGTGTGTTCATAAGGCGGAATACCTGCATTGTTTTGCTGCCAGTCAACACCGCCGTTTTCTGAAAAATAAATCCCGCCTTCGCCATGAAATGCTACATAGTTGCCTGATTCCCATACACCTGTAGGTCTGAAATCATCATCTGCAACAAAATTGATCGAGGAAAAATTCTGCCCGTCGTTTTGTGAACGATACAGCGAATTAAAATTCCCTACCAAAAACACCTGATCTTCACCAACCAATACATCCGAGTGGATGGGAGCAAGCAAATTATCGGCCATAGGAGCCCAGTTTACCCCCTGATCGTCGCTTCTGAAATAATAAGGTTTGTTGAATATCTCTGCACGCATAAACAGCATATTGTCACGCACATACAACCTGGGTACATTATAAATTCCGACTGCCGGCAACCCTGCCGATGAAAAGAACCAGTCCTGTCCCCCGTTATCACTCCAGTGTATGCCCGGATTCGTTGTTGATCCCGGTACAAAAATCCGGTCGTCGATTTGCACGGCCCTTGTCAGGTCGGCGGTTGCACTAACCGCAATATTGCTGATGTACTCCCAGGTTTGTCCCAAATCTCCGGAGCGATAAATACCAATGCCATTGCCTGGAATCCCATTGGCTCTGATCCAAAGATAATATTGGCTGCCTACCTTGCCAAAATAATAAAACTGGTTGATGTTTCCGGTAGTCAGCACGGTATCCCAGGTTTGCCCTAAATCAATACTGCGCAGCACATGGCAGTTGGGAGTTTGAAATCGTTCTATCGCAAAAATGGCGTTACCTGCATTGCGGTAGTACATAAATGCACCGGGCCGGGGCGATACGTCTTCCCAGGCGTTGCCGTTGTCGGAACGGTAAATGCCGAGTACTGAATGCGAAAAAAGGTGGCTGCCCAATTCAAAGAATGCGCCGGGATTGAAAGTTGCGGGGGTGTTCGCAACTGCTTGCCAGGTGTTGTCGCCGGGTTGCCTTTTGTAAATTCCTTCTCTGTTCGACGCATAAAGTGTCGTTCCAAACTGCGTAATATCTCCGATAAAAAAATGGTTCGGCTGCCCTAATTGTTCCCATTGGGCATTAAGGGGGACAAGGCATCCAAAAATGAATACTGCGAGTAGTTGTGTCTTTTTCATTCTTGAGAAATTTTAACAGAGATGTAGTTTAAATGGAATACCAAATCTACTATCAGGATTCCACCCCCAAACAGGCGATCTCAACCAGTCGGGATAAAAGAAGTGTCAATTAATTACTTGCGTTTAGTTGCAAGCGCTAAATAATTATTAAATCGGGCAAAACATCCCCATAAAAGTACTGCATGCTCAATGACAAAATGATCTGTTTCATTACCCATTCACCGAATCGCCCGCATATCGCCAGAGCCTATTATCCCTGCCCAAAAATACGGGTGATTAAATGATTTGGAAAACAAAAGTTGATTTTTTGCCATTTTTATAGCTTGATCCTTTGGCTTGCCTGCCAAAATTTGCGTATAAAACGGCTCGGCAAAGGCTTTCATTGCTACATCCTCCACGTCCCAAAGCGTGGAAAAAAGGCTTTTGGCGCCCGCCCTGAAAAAAGCCCAGCTCATGCCTACCGTGCCCTCCCCGTAACGATGTTCACCGCCCCCGGTTTTACACCCGCTCAACACCACCATATCGGCCCGCAAACGCAAATTTCCGATGTCGCGTACGTACAACAAACTGTCGAAAAATGCCAGGTAGGAATCGTCGCCCACCCGGTCGTCGGCGTTGGCATGCACAGCAAGATGCAAATACCGGTACTGATCCGATAATTGTCTGAATTCCGCGGCCGTCGCCTGCGAATCGAGCCGCACCATCCCGCCCATGATATTTTGCACCATCAGCACCTCCTCCCGGGTATTGGGCAGGGCATCCAGTACCAGTTCGTCCCTGCCGCTCCGGCGATACGCACGCCGCCCGCTTACCGAGGCCGCCATGCCCAGCATGGATCGGGGCGCCGGCGTCTCGTGTGTTTGCTGTAATACCGCCGCCAACAAAGTGGCCGAAGGCGCATAACTGATGACTTTTTTACTGAGTAAAAAAGCCATTTTTTGACATTGCCAACCCGTAATTTCTGCTTGTGCAGGCATCTTTTCCAGCAAAGCCTCAAACGGAACGGCCGTCAGTGAACCGTCGGGCAAAATACTCAGGTATTCGGGCAGCCCCGCCCATACCGGCGCCAGGTATCGCTCAAAAATTTGATGCGCAGCCGACACATACTGCTCAAAACAGGCCACCCGAATATCATCGGGAAGGTTCTGGTGCTGGCTTTGTACCAACCAGTTTACCATCATCCGCGGCAAAGAATCGCCGGGCGGCGGCCTGTACTCATGGTACCGCAGCGAACCATTGCCTATGATAAAAAGATAGGTCGAACTATCGCCCTCAAAAAACGACAGTATAGCCCGGTTGGGCGGCTGCATCTTTTGAAGCGCTTCGGCACTTACGATCGGCAAGCCGAAATTTTGTTCGTAACAGGCCGGACAAGTTGCTTTAATTTGATTTTTAACCTGTTCGTATGCGACTTTAATATCAAAAATCTGACCCGATATTTCCAATAAACGCGGGGTATCGTCGGCCATGCCGCTCCGGCGAAGATCCTGGCGCAACCGTTCCAGCGCGGTAAATTGCGTGCGCAATCGCAGCTCATCTTCGCTCAGGGCGGGCGGTAAATCGGCGGCCTGTATCCAGTCTGCCTCTTGTGCAAGGTGACGCAACTGAAAGGCTTTGGCTCGTTCCGACAACACAAATGCCTCTTCCAGCCAATGCCGGTCGCCGCTTATTTTGTACATCTCAAGTGCGACCCTGATTGCGCCGCCGCATGCGGCATGATTTTGACGCAAAAACTCGGCAAAACTGCCCGACTCGAGCAGGTTTTGGCGCATCAATAACCTGTTTTGATATAAATAGCCAATAGCAGCCACTGCTTCTTGCCAGGTTTCAAAGGATTTGCGGAGCAGCGCCCCACCCCCCCAGTGATGATAGGCTTCGGCCTGATATTGTAAAACAAAAATCAGTTTCGGAATAGCCGTTACACTATCAAATACAAAGGACTCCCGATAGCCCAACACACTTTTTGCCTGCTGAAACAGCGAATCCGCCGCGCGGAACCGCTCCTCCATTGCATGAATACGACCAAGCTCAGACAGCGCAATAGCCTGGTTTTCTCCTTTTTCGTGGTAAAATATCCGGCAAATGGCAAGCGCGCTTTCAAACTGACGGCGCGCCTTGTCGTGGTTACCCATATAACTGAATGTCACGCCCATGTCGGAGTAAAAAGCCGCCAGATCAGGGTGCGAACCCGGATACAGGCGCAGCATCAGATCAATCGCTTTTTGATGGTACGCCAGCGATATTTCAAAAGATTTTTGATACCGGTAGCAAACAGCCACCTGATTGAAAAGCCAGGCGGCATCCACACCCGACGTATCTGCAAACTGAAGCGTTTTCAGGTAACTTTCAATGGCGCTTTCGTACCATTTCAGGTTTTTATAATCAGCGCCGATGTTGCGGCAAACAGTGATGTATGCCGAAGAGCCCGCGTCAAAAAAGGGCAGCGCCTTGAGGCTGTAATCAAGCGATTTGTGGTAGTCGCCCAGATTACTGTGACAACTACTCAGATTGATCAGGCTGGTTCCGATGGCATGCGGGTTGGGGTCGGGCTGGCGGTAGTGAATGCCCAGGGCTTTTTCCAGCAGCGGGATAGCCCGTGCATATTCGCCCATGTCAATATGCCAGGTAGCCAGGTTGTTGTACGTATCGGCCGTTTTGGTCGCTTCTTCGCCATGTACTGCCAACCGGATGCGCAATGCTGTATGGTAGTACGTCAGCGAGCGGGTGTAATAGCCCGATTCTTCGTACATCACGCCGAGATTGTTGTAAGAGTCGCCGATTTCCGGAAAGTTTTCGTCGGCGCCACGCACCGCTTTCTGCGTTTCGAGGGCTTTTTCCGCCAGCTCGATGGCCTGTTGCAAGTTGCCTTGTTCGCGGTAGCAGGCGCTCAGATTGATCTGGGTGATCGAGACGCTGAGCAGCCGGGGCGGATCGAGCTGTTGTTTGATTTCCAGCGACCGGTACAGGTTCTTCAATCCCGCTTCAAAATAACGACGCCTGCACTGGCAATCGCCCAGATTGCTCAGGGTTTTGCTGGTTTCGAAATGGGCGCCCAGTGTTCGTTCTCGAAGGGTGGCGGCTTGTTGATAGGCGGCAATCGCGCTGTCGAGTTCGGCCACTGCCGTGTAGGCTCGCGCCTGGTGGTGAAAAGCGTCGGAAAGCAGCAGGCTGTCGGCATGATCTTGCGGCGCATACAGAAGATCGGCTGCGCCGGCGGTTTGTAATATCGCCTGTCGAAACTGTTGTGCATCCATACTGTGCTGCGCTTGCGTGATGAGCGCGGAAGCGCTGTCGCGTTTGGTCTGCGCGCTTGCCGATGTGATGCAGGCAAGAAAAAAAAACAGCATCGGCAAAGGATGGCTCCGGTAAAAAATCGCTTTCATAGGCGGATTGGTTAAAACTTCTCACTTCAGATTATTCATCTGTTATTCCGTTCCGAACGTCCGTTTCAAGGCGACACAACGCGCGTAATTGCGGTTTTTTTTATCCGATAAAATCGGTGCAATGGCGGCTTCAAATCCTTCCCGGTCGCGATTGGCCAGCAAAGCAAGCAGCAAATACCACTGTGCTTTTTCTTGCAAATCAACACGGGGTTTTTTAGCCAGTATGCGGTACACCTCCACCGCTTTTGCCGCCTCCCCTGCTTGCAAATATGCTGCCCCGAGGCGATCGTAATGATCGGAATACTGATCCAGTCCCGGAATCGCTTCATAGCGACGAATGGTTTCCTCCCAGTTTTCATTGTCAAATGCCTCCCGGGCCAGCGTAAAAAGGGAATCCCCCTGATGATCGGCAGCCGTCATCAACCGGCTTTTCGGATAATCCTGACTGAAATAACGCGCCATTTCTTTTTTGGCCATTTTTTTCAAGTCGGGAGACGGAACGACCGGGGCTGTTTTATTTGCCATCGGAAGCGGCGAATCCGGTGCGGCCGGCTGATTTTGCGGCGTAGCGGGCGCCGGATTCCCGGAAGGCAATTCGATCTGCCAAAGCCGGACCGACCAGATTACTAAAAGCAGTAACAGGCCGAACAGTCCCCACTTTATGCGTTTTTTTCGATTTTTTTGCCGGCTTTTCCCCACAATTTCACTCAGTCTGGCTTTTTCAGCCCTTCGTTGCAAACCGGTTGCCAGCCACTGATGCAACTCCCATTCTGCCCGAAACGACGCATCCTGCGCCAGCCGGTTTTTAAAATCCGTACGCTCCTCAACCGTCATGTGGTTCATGAGGTACCGGTCGAAAAGTTCGTCATGTGCGTTCATGTGTTTAAATGATCTCCTTTTTTCTTTGCCAGGTTTTTCAGGCGTTCCATGCAACGATATTTACTCTGTTTGGCCACATCCTTGTTTTTAAAACCGTGTTTTTGGGCGATTTCTTCCAGACTGGATTTTTCTACATAAAAGTCGAGCAAAATAGCCCGGCAGTCGTCTGATAATTCCGACAAGAGTTCCGACACCAACGCTGCTGCTTCCATCGGTCTTTCAATTTCAGGGAGATAGCGCGGCTCAAATGCCTGCGCATATTTCCAGGCTTCCATCACCTGCAACTCACGACCTTTTTTCCTGCATATTTTTTGCCAGATAAAGCAGGCTGCGCCAAACAGATACGCGTCGGGAGCGCCGTCAAAATCCGGATCGGAACGCAGTTTCCGAAGCAGGGCCAGCAGGGCCTCCTGAAAGACATCCTCTGCCTCCTCGTGCCGGGCGCCATGCTTCCCCAACCAGGCAATCGTACCACTCCGACAGGCCCCGTAGAGTCGTGTTATTGCCTGCTCAAACGCCGGCCCCTCGCCTATGCGGAGACTTTGGAGGGCGGCTGTATCAGATGCCTTGTTTTTCGCCAAATTGAACATAAGTACCGTTCATTGCAAGAAGGTCAACAGATTTGCCGAAACAAAATCGGACAAGGCGGGT
>JANRLZ010000073.1:0-12206 GCA_033762055.1 Saprospiraceae bacterium | reverse complement strand
GCAAGAAAGAAAAGGGCAAAAAAGAGGATCGGTTTGGCAAATTGTTGCATGATTACACAAGGTGAATGGTTAACAAATTGGGTGGTTTGGGGCGATTAATATTCAAAAAAGCGAATGAAACAGGCTTTCTGCCTGTCAAATATCAATCAAGGGTCGGCTCTTCGTCGCACAAATGTAGTTTTCCCTGTCAAAAACCCGCCGTTCCTTTTAAATATTTGTACCAACCTTTTAATATTATACCGATTATTTTGGCACGCACCGCTGTACCTTGTGCCGCTTTTTGAACAACAACACCATGGCAAAATCCGGCAAGTCCAACCCCAAATCTGTATCGCCAGCCCGTCCAGTCGCCTCAACGCCTGCCAAAAACTGGCTGGAAAGACCCGAACTTCCCGCAAAAAATCCACAGTTACACCGGATTTTTTGGGGATTGGCAGCCCTGGGCTTAGTCGTCTTGCTGGCTCTTTCATTCGGCTCGGGAATCAACGCCGACGATAAATTTCAGGTGGATTATTCCCAAAAATTAGTCAACTATTACAGCACTTTCGGCAAGGACAGCACCGCCCTGAATATTCCGGATGGAAACATGCATCTCTACGGTGGGTTCTTCGAAGTTGTAACCGGTTTTGCCAACAAAATACTGGGTTTTCAGCCCACCGAAATAGGTTATCACCATCTTCGGCATGCTTCCAGCGCCATCCTGGGCTGGGTGGCCATGGTTTGTGCCGCATTATTCGCCTCCCTGATTGCCGGACAACGCGCGGGTATCATTACCCTGGCGTTGTTGTTGCTTTCCCCCCGTTTTGTCGGCGATTCGCTGATGAACCCCAAAGACATTCCTTTCGCCGCCGGCTACATTATGGCTATTTACAACATGGCGGCTGTTCTCGACCGGCTTCCCAACCCGCGTCGCTGGAACCTGATCGGCCTAGCGTTGGGATTGGGTATGGCACTGGGCATCCGGGCCGGCGGTTTGTTGTCGTTTGGGATGTGGGGAATGTTTGCCGGACTCCATTTTTTGATGAAAAACGGCGGACTACGCGCATTTTCAAACGGATCAGCATTGAAAAAATATGCCTTCGTTACGCTGGGTATTGCAGTTGCCGGGTATGTCATTGCCCTTTTGTTCTGGCCCTATGCCCTGCAGGCGCCACTTAAAAATCCATTTGTTGCCTTGTCTAAATTCGCTGACCTGGAAGTCAAAATCCGCGTTTTGTACGAAGGCACGAATGTGATGTCCGACAAGACTCCCTGGACTTACCCGCTGAAATGGATTTTTTATACCATCCCGCTGACGGCGGTTGTCGGATTTGCGGGAAGCATTGTTTTATTGCCACGGTTGATGCGACGTCACAACCCCTTGTGGGTGGGACTGGCTTTTTTCGCCGCTATTTTTCCGGTTTTCTACGTGGTTTACAAAAATTCGGTGATTCACGACGGATGGCGCCACCTGACTTTTGCCTATCCACCTATTGTGGTGTGTGCCGCATTGTTCTGGGAAGCACTGGCCCAGTTTTTCAACGAAAAAAAGTCGGTGCAATGGGCAGTTTACGGCGCAGCCGGCTTGCTTGCCGCCGATGCTGGCGCTTTTATCGCGGCCAACCCGAAAATGCCCTACGTTTATTTTAACCCGATCGCCGGCGGAACAGCGGGCGCGTATGGACAATTTGAAACTGACTACTGGGGCATCAGTACCCGCCAGGGCATCGAATGGCTGGAAAAACAGGGCATTTTGCGTCCGGATATGCCGGAAATGGTCGTCATCGCCACTAATATGTTTTATTCCACCAAACAACTGACAGCTAAATATGGCGACAAAGTCAAAGTGAAATACCTCAAATGGGAAAAACGATGCGATGATGTCTGGGACTACGCCCTGTATCCTACCCGTTTCCTCGACGGCAGCACCCTGCAAAAGGGGATGTGGCCGCCCGACAACGCCGTTCATATCATAAAGGCCGGCGGCGCTCCGATTTTGGCGGTATTGAAAGACAATGGCCGTAATTGTGCGCTTGGCGTTGCCGCCAGCAAATTAGGCGACTGGCCGTCGGCCATCGAACGTTTCAAGGCCGAGGTAGCCAATGTGCCCGACAATGAGCTGGCATGGGCCAATCTTGCACAGTGCTACTTGAACAATAATCAACTGGAAGATGCCAAAGCCGCTGCAGAAAAAACCATCGAAATTAGTCCCGACGACACCCAGGGCAACAACCTTCTGGGTTTGTATTGGTTAAATAAAAATGATGCGGCACGCGCCAAGGCCCAGTTTGAATCGGCGTTAAAAAAAGAGCCATCCAACCCGGCGGCCTGGTACTACCTGGCGCTCATCGCTCAGAGCCAGCAGGATAACCAAACGGCGCTGAGTAATTTGATGAAAGCCATTCAAACGGCCCCCAATTTCAAACCGGCCTACGAACTGTCGGCGCAGATTTATGAATCCATGGGCGACGGCGCCAATGCTCAGCGTTTCCGGGCGGCGATTGGTCAAATGAAGTGATGGAAATGTCGGAGAAAATTGACCTGCATCATTCAAACACGCCACAGCAGGCCCGTAACTTTGCAGTAATTATCGTCATTTACCCATGAAGAATACACACATCATTGCCATTATCATTGTAGCGGTTGCCATTGGTATCCTGATTTCTGCCAGCAAGGACGTTACCACGTATGCCAATTTTGCCCAGGCTTCGAAAACCGACGACAAGGTAAAATTGGTGGGGCAATTGGTTAAAGAACGTCCGGTGGAATATGATCCGGAAAAAGACCCCAATTTTCTGGCGTTTTACCTCAAAGACGAAGCCGGCGAGGTGCGCCGCGTCGAATTACTGGCTGCCAAACCACAGGATTTTGAGCGTTCGGAATCCATTGTTTTAACCGGAAAAATGAAAGGGGAAACTTTTGCGGCTTCCGATATGCTGCTGAAATGTCCTTCAAAGTACAAGGATCAGGAGATCTACGTGCGTGAAAAAGAAGGCTGACGGCTCTCTGACCAATTTTTATGGGCGTCATACGCAGGCAAAGTTTAAAACACACCGCCGTAAATCTGGTGGGGCTGGGCGTTGGCGCAGTCAGCACCTTGTTTGTGTATCCGCACGCACTGGAGGCTTACGGACTGGCGCAAGTGTTGTTATCGGTCGGCATGGTCGGTCTTCCGGTGCTTTCTCTGGGAGCGAATACCGTAGCGATTCGCTTCTTTCCCCGTTTTCAGGATAAATCTTCCGGGCATCACGGCTTCCTGCCCTTGCTGATGACGCTTTGTCTGGTTGGGTTCATTATTTCCGGCCTGACCGCCTGGCTATTCTGGGCGCCATTTTCGGCATTTTTGGAGAGCAAATCTCCGCTGCTGCACGAATACCTCTGGATGGGATTCCCGCTGGCTTTTTTTTATGTCGCGAGCAGTGTGCTGGCCGTTTATTCCGCCAATTTCAAGCGCATAGTTGTTCCGTCGCTGTTGCTGGATTTTTCTCAGAAACTGGCCTTGCCACTCCTGTTGATTGCGGTGTGGCAGGAGTGGTTGACACTGGCTGCGGCGATGTGGGGCATGTTGTTGCACGCGGCGCTCGTGACGCTGGGGCTCGTTATTTATTTGCGCAGTATCGGCGAATGGCACTGGCGACCTGATCGCAGTTTTGTTGGGCCGGCGCTGCGCAAAGAGTTGTTACAGTTCATTCTTTTTGGCGCCCTGGGCGGTTTTGCCTTGCTGGTAGCCGCCAAAGCCGATTTGTTTATGGTGGGTTCCATGAGCGCAGTAAAAGCCGCCGGGGTGTACGCCATCGCAGCCTATCTGGCAGCCATCATTGAAGTTCCGACCAAAAGTTTATACGCCGCCAGCGCTTCTTCCGTTGCACAATACCTGGCTGATGATGACCGTCCAGCCCTTGAAAAACTGTATAAAAGCGTGTCAATCAACCTGCTCGTTGCAGGCTTGTTGCTTTTTGGCGGATTATGGATATCCATTGATTTGCTGTTTGCCCTGTTGCCCAACGGTAATTTATTGTCTGAAGGAAAATGGGTGTTTTTGTTCATCGGATTGGCACGGATCATGGAAATGGCGACAGGTTTGAATAATTACATGGTATATTACTCGCAGTATTACCGTTACTCCCTTTTGTCGCTGGGGGTACTGGCCGCCTCAAATGTGGCGCTGAACATCTGGTTGATCCCGCTCATGGGCATAACCGGCGCTGCTTTGGCAACCTTTCTGAGTATTACCGGCTACAATGCAATCAGTGTGGGTTTGGTCTGGCTGAAATTCCGGCTTTTCCCTTTCACGCTACAGACATTGAAGGCCATTGGATTTGCTTTGTTCGTCTATGTTATAGTCAGCCAGGTTTTTTCTACGGGCTATCCGGTGCTTGACCTGGCGTTGCGTTCCGGTTTGTACGGCGTGTTTTTTGCCGGATCGGTGTTGTATTTCAGGGTTTCGGACGATTTAAATCACTTAAAAGATGTGCTCTTTTATCGGTTATCCGCCTTTTTTGGCCGGATAAAATAACCTTACAACAGGATTAATTTGGCAAGTCATAAGCCCTGCAAGGCATTTGGTCGAATGAAGAAGGACGCATTGGCTCACTATTTGCTATTTTTCGGCGATAATTTTTAGATAATATTGCTTCACGCGTCATGGCAATCTCCCCTTCTTCTTTCAATACAATTTCCGATATGGAATACCCCGCCGCTTCTGCATCCAATTCACCAGTTCTGAAATGTATCATCGTTGAAGACGAACCGCTGGCAGCAGAGATCCTGGCCGAATACGTCCATCAAACCCCTTTTCTCGAACTAACGCACATCTGTTACGATGCAGTGAAAGCACTGGATGTGGTACGGCAAAACCCGGTGGATGTGATGTTTCTCGACATTAACCTTCCCAAACTCAACGGGTTGGAGTTTTTGAAGACGCTGCTGCACCAGCCGCGCATCATCATTACCTCCGCTTATCACCAGTATGCGGTAGAAGGTTTTGAATTGCAAGTGACGGATTATCTGCTCAAACCCATCGAATTCGCACGTTATACCAAGGCGGTAAACAAACTGCTGAAACCACGTCGTCATGCTGATGCAATCGTCCAAAAACCGGCCGAGCATCTTGTGCGACCCTACTATTTTTTTACCGTCAGCAAACGATCGGTAAAAATTTACCTCGACGAAATACTGTATGTCGAAAGCCTGAAAGATGCGGTTTCCATTGTAACAGCAAACAAAGCCTACCATACCCATTATCAATTGGGCGAACTGGAAGAGTTGATGCGATCTGATAACTTCTTGCGCATTCACCGCTCTTTTATGGTGGCGATTGATAAAATCGAGTCGTTTTCGGCGTCAGAAGTCGAAATTGCAGGCCGTACTTTGCCCATCGGTCGAAGCCATAAAATGTACGTAATGGAAAAATTGGGTCGTGGAAGCGGGGGCGTCCAGTAGCTACGCCCTATATTTGCCCACTTATGCAGGGAATCGCGACCCAGAACAAAGCCCTCGTCGCCGACGATAATACGCTCCTCCGCAGATTGAGTGATAACCTGGCGCGCTGGGCTTTTACGGATTTTGAGCAATCAAAATTCGCCCTCGACGAACTTGGGCGTATGCTCAGTCCGCGAAGTCCGTTCGATATCCGCCTTTCCTACCACCGCAGCGCGGCTTTTTTATTCAATCAGTGGAAACAATACGACCAGTCGCTGCTGCATGCCCGATTGGCGATATCCATCCTTGAAAGCCTGGCCGATGGCTGGGCGCTGGCCGAAATCTGGGCCGATATTGCAGCTACACAACTTAATCAGCGGGAGTGGGCCAGCGCCGAAGATTCGCTTGAACGCGCCCGACGATATCTGGGCGAAGACGCTCCCAATCGTCTCCAGGGCCATATTTTTTGCCGGGAGGGTTTCTTTTATCTCCTGATCGGTAATCCGCGCAAGGCGCTTGACTGTTTTATGGAAGCGCAAAAAGCGCTCTTGAATCTGGACGAAAGTACCGCGACGCTCAAGGATTTTTACATTAAAACTTTGGTTTTGAGTGGCTTGGGCGGACTTTACGAGCATTTGGGCGAAGAAGACAAGAGCCAGGACGCTTACCGTAGCGTGCTGCCGATTGTTGAAAAACATCAGTTGCGCCCCCGCCTGGGATGGCATTATCTGAATGCCGGTCGCGCCGCACTTGCCCGCAATGAAGTAGAACAAGCACAGGCACACTTTGAAAAAGTCCTGAAAGTGGTGGATGCCGGCGACGCAGAAGCCAAAACAATGGCACTGAGTAATTTGGGTATTCTTGCTACCCTGGCAGGAAATGCTCCCAAAGCATTCAATCTATTCGGGCAAGCCGCTGCCGACTACGATCCGCCTTCCAAACCTTCCGATTTTACCAATCTTTCCAAAATTGAAAGCTGGAGCGCCGAACTGTACCTGCGTTTGGAAAATACCCGTGAAGCCGAACGCCATTACCTGCGCGCCTGGGAAATCGGTCAACAAGGCAACGACCTCTATCATTTGGCACAGGTGAGCCAAAAACTGGCTGCGCTGTATGAGTCTATTGCCAACTTCGAACGAGCGTTCAAGTGGCAGTATCGGGTTACCGAACTGAATCAGGTGCATTTCAATCGCCTGCGCGACAACGAACGCCAGGAAATTGAAGCCCGTCACCAACTCGAACGCAGTAGGCAGGAAAGTCAAATGGCCCGACTTCGCGTGGCGGGCTTACAGTTGCGTGCCCAGCGGGCACAGATGAATCCGCATTTTATGTTCAATTCCCTGAATGCCATTCAGGGGTTGGTAACCTCCGGGCGCAATGCCGAGGCGGAGTCTTACCTCGCCAAGTTTGCCAAAATGATGCGGCATACGCTGGAATACTCGGAACTGGAAGAGGTGTCGCTTGAGCAGGAAATTGAATTTCTCGAACGTTATCTCGACATCAACCGAAAACTGCGATTCCGCGACCGGCTTGATTTTCAAATCATTGCCCCGCGCAACGAGGAGCTCGACGAGCTGTATATTCCAACGATGATTGTCCAGCCATTTGTTGAAAATGCCATCGAACACGGTCTCCGGCCACGTCAAGAAGGGCGACTCAATATTCGTTTCGAAGTAATGCCCGACGACGAATACCTGCTGCGTTGTACGATTGAAGACGATGGGGTTGGTTTCAACAAAGGACGCGAAAAAGCTGCCGCCCAGGCTGGTGCCGGATTCCAGAAACACCGCTCCCGTGGTATGGAAATCACCCATGAACGACTATTGCTCCTGCACCAGATCCAGAAACGCGACGGCGATAACTTTATTCAAATTCACGACCTGGCTGATCTTACCAATGGCAAACGCTCCGGCACCCGTGTAGAAGTGCTTCTTCCCATTTTAAATGGCGAATAATCCGGCGCGCAGAAACTTAACGCTAACTTAATCAGATAGAGAAGGGTGCGGTAGTTCAGGTTTCTACTTTTGCCGGCATATTCCTAACCCATCTGTCATATCTTGGAATACTAGTATTGAAAAAATCTGGTTGTCCAAATAACATATTCGAACTACTAAAATTTCCACCTTATGATGTTGGGCTTTATCGCAGACCTATCGGCGAATGCTTCTATCCTGTTAATTGTTTGCCTCCTTGCCGTATGCGCTTTTGAAGCCATTAATGGTTTCCACGATACGGCCAACGCAGTGGCAACAGTCATTTACACCAAAACTTTACCTCCTGTTTTTGCGGTCATCTGGTCGGGCACCTGGAACTTCATCGGGGCCATGTTCGGCGGCATTGCCGTTGCCATGGGCATGATCAAACTCATGCCGCTCAATGACATGATGGCCATTCCGCTCGATGAAAACATCGCGATGGTATTGGCCATTCTGGTCACCGCCATTGCCTGGAACCTCGGCACCTGGTATTTCGGCATTCCCTGCTCCAGTTCACACACGATGATCGGCGCTTTGCTTGGCGGTGGTTTTGCTTTTTTTAGTGTACATGGCGGCGCCGGCCCCAACTGGGTAAAAGCAAAGGAGGTTGGCCTGTCACTACTGATTTCACCGCTTTTTGGTTTTGCATTAGCGATTGGCTTAATGTATTTGCTGCGAGCTTTTGTAAAAAAGCAAACCATATTTAAATCCCCTGACGAAACCAGAAAGGCTCCCCCGACCTGGATTCGAGCCATTTTGATTGGTACCTGTACATTGGTGAGTTATTTTCATGGCAATAATGACGGACAAAAAGGAGTGGGGCTTTTGTTGGTGGTGTTAATTGCTTTTTTGCCCATGCAATTTGCATTGGCGCCACAATTCGATGCGGCAAATGCAAAAAACAGCGTTCAAAAAATAGAAACCGCCATCAACGGCGTCATGGCCACCGATTCTTTGCACCTATTCCCGCTGGCAGAGGCGTGCAAAAAACTGAACACACAGCTGGATTCGTTTGACAAAGCGGATAAAACAGGGGTTTTTGCCCTTCGTAAGTCTATTCAGTCGTTTAACAAAAAAATGGAAACGGCGCTAAAAGACCAACTTTTGACCGGAGATACGGCCAAAGTTGCCAAAGCAGAAGTCAAACATCTGAAAGGCGCCTACGAGTACCGCGTATCCTGGGCGGTTTTGCTTATTTCACTGTGTCTGGGTTTGGGTACCATGGTAGGTTGGAAGCGTATTGTGGTTACCATCGGTGAAAAAATCGGTAAAAGTCACCTTACCTACGCGCAGGGCGCCAGCGCTGAATTGTGCGCGGCAGCTACCATCGGAGTCAGCAGTTATTTCGGCCTTCCGGTAAGCACCACCCATGTACTTTCTTCGGGGATAGCCGGCACGATGGTCGCTGAAGGCGGGGTAACAAACCTGCGCCGCAAAACCATAACCAATATTGCAATTGCCTGGCTACTGACCCTTCCTGTTACATTTATCATGGCAGCGCTGCTGTTCTATGTATTCCGCCTGGTAGGGTAGCGGGACGATAATTCACGGACTTTCCAGGTTTCTTAAACCTGGAAAGTCCGTATGATTCCCCCTCTTTTTTCTGTATCCATTTCTTAACAAAAGTCTGTTCCTAACCTGACTATGTTGCTACGTCTCCATCTGGCGGCGTTGGCGGTTTTTTTTGCATCCTTGCAAATGACCGGCCAATCTACCGCACCCGATTCGCTTGCTTCTAAAAAAGCAATTTCCTCCTCCAAATGGTACGACAAAATCGGTTTGCGCGGCTACGCGCAGTTTCGTTACAACCGTTTGCTGGAAACCAATCCCGATCTGAAATGTGAACAATGCGACCGGGGTATTGGTAAAGGCCAAACGTTTTCATTTCGTCGTGCGCGACTGATTTTCAGCGGCGATGTGCATGAACGAATGTTCGTTTATCTCCAGTTTGATTATTCTGCCGATGCAAGTTCCTCAAATCGGCATTTTTTACAGGTACGCGACGCCTATTTCGACCTTGCGCTGGATAAAAAGAAAGAATTCAGACTTCGTTTCGGACAAAGCAAGGTGCCTTTTGGTTTTGAAAATATGCAATCGAGTTCCAACCGCCTCCCGCTCGACCGGACGGATGCATTAAACTCGGCAGCGCCCAACGAACGTGATTTTGGCGCTTTTTTTTACTATGCGCCGGCTAAACAAAGGGAATTTTTCGGCATGCCGCAAACGATGCGCTGAAGGGAACGGGTGATTACGGGGTGTTTGCGCTGGGCCTGTACAATGGCCAAACCACCAACCGCCCGGAATTAAACAATAATCTACACGCCGTCGTACGACTTAGTTACCCGTTCCAAATTGGCAAACAAATCATAGAACCTGGGATTCAGGCCTATGCAGGACAGTTCACCTTGCCTAAAGAACTGGTTTCCAACGGCGTTAAAGTCAATGAAAATTATAGTTACTCCGATCGAAGGGTAGCGGCAACAGTAGCGCTATATCAGCAACCGTTCGGCATCTTAGCGGAGTACAATATCGGCGAAAGCCCAACTTACGACGCCGATACAGATTCTATTCGCGTGCAAAACCTGAGCGGAGGCTTTGTTACAGCCTCTTATCGCACGGCAATCGGAAATGGTTTTGTTACGCCGTATGCACGCTATCAGTTGTACGACGGCGCAAAAAAGCACGAACTGGATGCGCGGCGCTATGATATGAACGAACTCGAACTGGGGCTTGAATGGCAACCCTTTAAAAATCTGGAAGTAACCCTGGCTTATGTCATCAGTAACCGCCGGTACGCCAACTACAACACCCGCTACAACGAAAGCGGAAATTTTATGCGAATCCAGGTGCAGACCAATTACTGAGAAGCATTACACACAACTGAAAAAGGCCGTCTTACCCGATCAGAATATGGTAAGACGGCCTTTTCAGCATGGTATTCTCCAAAAAACAAGCGTCGAAATAGTGAAAATGCTGGTTTACAAGCCTAGTTTTTTCTTCACCAGCGCCGTAACATCGTCGCTATCGCTGGCAAACAGCATGGTGCCGCTGCTGGTATCGAAAATCATGGCGTAACCGTTTTCTACGGCAACGGCTTTGATGGCATCATTTACCTTGGTCAAAATAGGCGTCAGCAGGGTTTCACGTTTGTTCGTGACCAACTGGTTTGCTTCCTGCTCGAATTTTTGCAATACTTCCTGTTGTTTTTGCAATTCGGCCTGGCGTTGCTGCGCCTGAACGGGCGTCAGGTTACCGGCATCATATTCTTTTTGCAAGGTTTCAGCCGCCGTTTGGAGCGCACGCGCCATTGAATCATCTTTGGCGGCGAGCTGCTCGGTAAATACTTTCAATTCATCGTTGGCCTTTTTGGTATCAGGCAACAATTCCAGCAAATTACCGAGATTCATGTGGCCATATTTCGGTGAATTTTGTGCATTTGTGTGAAAGGCGCCCAGAAAAAACAGGGCAAATAGGAAAAATGGTGCTTTTTTGAACATTGATGCGTATGTTTTTGTAATTCAGAAACGTAGAATTGCGGCAAAGGTAATTGAAGTGCTTGTTAAAAATCGGTTAACCTCTACTTTAGGCAATGGACGAAATCGCACTTTCAATCGTTTTGCCGTCGTACCTTTGACACAAGACATGAAAAAATTACTCACGTTCTGCTTTTTTGTTGCTACAGTAACGCTGCTTCGCGCCCAGGATGACCCCATGCTGATCCAGTTCTCCGGATTGGTCATGACAGAATCGGATGGCCGCCTCATACCTGTTCCGTATGCCACCATTTCACTCCCTGAAAAACGTCGCGGCACTTATTCCGATTATCGCGGCTTCTTCACCATTGTGGTGGAAAAAAACGATAGAGTGCGTTTCGCCTGCGTCGGACTTGAGCCAGTCACCATTACCATCCCCGATACCCTGACGCAGCAGCGATATGCGGTGGTTCAACTCATGAGTGTTGATACGATCTTACTGCCGGAAGTGGTCATTTTCCCATGGCCCAGCAAAGAACACTTCAAAATTGAATTTTTAAAGATGGATGTCACGCCCGAATTGCAGCGGCGTGCCACCGAAAATCTGGCCAACGAATACATGGCTGAAGCGCGTAAAAATCCGGATATTGTACCCTACAGCGGGCGCGAAAGCGCCAATTTTTACCTGCGACAACAGTCACGCGAATACTATTATTTCGGTCAAACCCCGCCGATGAATATTTTTAGTCCCCTGGCATGGGGGCAGTTTTTCAAGGCCTGGAAAGATGGAAAGTTTAAAAAGAAGAAAAATTAACCGCGTGAAAAGACCTGTCTGAAAACGCTCCCCCCCGAAAGCATGATTATTTACCTGCTTATTCGCATTATTATGCGTATTATAAAACAGTTCTCCTGCTTAATTTGCATACTGTGGGCTTTGGCTTGCGGCAATCCGCAGTCTCCACCTGAATTACGACAGGATACGCTGGCCAAGGGTATGTGCACCTGTACGGAACGTCTTTTGGCGCTCAACCAGGCGGCACAACATTCAAACGACAGCCTGGCATTTCGAAGCATAGCCGACGAATTCGATCAATCGCGTGCCTGTGTGCAAAAACTGGGGGTCAAACCGGATGATAAAACCCTCCTGGTGCAAGCATTATCAAATAGCTGTCCCGCGCTCGCCAAAGAACAGGAGTTGTTAACAGAACTACTGGGCTTCGCCTGGTAACCAAGGGAAATTTGTACATGAACATTCAAACTGCACACATCGAATTTGCCACCCCGGAATACGACGAAGCAGTTGCCCTGCGCGACACCGTCTTGCGAAGACCTTTGGGCCTCTCATTTACCCCCGAAC
>JANRLZ010000072.1:0-11510 GCA_033762055.1 Saprospiraceae bacterium | reverse complement strand
GAGCGGCCTCCTTCTTTTTGGAACGCGAGCCAATGCGGCCGTTGCGTTTGTCATCGTTGTATTTGATGCCGTACTTGTCGAGTTTAACGGTCAGGAAGCGGAGCAAACTTTCGTTGCGCTTCATGTTCAACTCGAATTTCACCAGCCATTCGGCCGATTCACAGGCAAACTCGATGCAGTAGTAGATACCCGTCGAGCATTTCTGAATAGGGTACGCCAATTGGCGCAGCCCCAACTCACCCACATGAACAATGGTCGCACCGGCGGCCTTGATGTCCTTCTGGATGTGTTCTGCTGTCGCTTTCACTTCATCGTTCGACAGCGTTGGGTTGACGATGAAGTTGACTTCGTAATGTCTCATTATGAGTCGGTTATAAAAAAATGAATGAACGTTTCGAAAAAAACGGGCGCAAAGGTAACCATACATCTAAATTTTTGCAAACAATACAGCAAGTTTTCTTTCAGTCAAAACAGGCCAGGGAAGAATGCAGTTTCAAACAATTACCTTTGCGGCACTTTTCAGGACGATTGCCCGTTTGTGCAAGTCCAAATCATTTCGTCACTCCCCTTAGCAGTTATACCATGGCTACCATCCGACAAAAACAAATTGGCGAACTTATTCGCCGGTACTTTGGCATGATCCTCACCGAGGAGGGCGCTTATATCTTTGGCCGTGATAAACTCGTCACTGTTACCGATGTGAAAATGACGCCCGATTTGCTGGTCGCAAAAATTTATATCAGTGTGTACGGCACGGAAGACAAGCAGGAAGTCATTCTCCTGCTTGAAGATGCCTACCCTCGGCTGCGACAGGCGCTTGCCTCCAAAGTAGGCAAGCAAATGCGCCGTGTGCCCGATATTGAATTCTTCCTCGATGATACGGTAGACGAAATGTACCGGGTAGATCAATTGCTCGATCGTGTCAACGAAGAAGACAAAACGAAACATTGACCCTTCTCCTTCAGCACGGGTTAAAAAGATACGACATTGAACACCCTCGATATTGCTCGCCGTACCATTCTTCTCGAGGCCGAAACGCTGATGGCTTTGGCCGACAGTCTTGACGACAGCCCTGATTTTTTACGCCTGGTAGAAGACATTGCCCTTGCCCGTACGAGTCGGCTGGTACTTACCGGTATCGGCAAAAGCGCCATTGTCGCCCAAAAGATTTCTGCTACCCTCAATTCGACCGGCACCCCGGCCCTTTTTTTGCATGCAGCAGATGCGATTCACGGAGATTTGGGCATGGTGCAAGCAGCCGACTTTGTAATTTGTTTGTCGAAAAGCGGCGAAACCCCGGAAATCAAGGTACTGGCGCCGTTGGTCAAAAATTTCGGCAATCCGCTCGTTGCCGTTACAGCAAATCGAAACAGCAGCCTGGCCCTGCAGGCCGATTACCTGCTCTATACACCGGTTGAAAAAGAAGCCGACCCGAATAACCTCGCCCCCACCAGCAGCACTACCGCCCAAATGGCCCTGGGCGACGCGCTTGCCGTGGCTTTGTTGTCAAAAAAAGGGTTTGGAAGCGAAGACTTCGCCAAATTCCATCCGGGTGGCGCACTCGGCAAACAACTCTATCTGCGCGTACGTGACCTGTATCGGCTCCATGAACGCCCCAGCGTCGGCCCGGAAGCCACGCTCCCTGAAATCATCCTCGAAATCAGCGCCAAACGCCTCGGCGCTACGGCCGTGGAAAATGCCGAAGGACATCTGCTCGGCATCATCACCGACGGCGACCTGCGCCGAATGCTCCAGCGCGGCGGTGATTTTACGCATGTCAATGCGCGCGACATACTCAGCACCGGCGCCAAAGCGGTAGCGCCCGACACCCTCGCCGTAGACGCGCTTGCCCTGATGCGCACACACGCGATCACCCAACTGCTCGTGGTCGAGAATGGCCGCTATCTCGGGATCGTCCACCTCCACGATATGCTACGGGAAGGACTGGTTTGACCGGTTTTTTTGGACAGGATTAACAGGTTTAATATGTTGCACAACAAGCAGCTGTATATTCCCATGCAACAAGCACCTTTCAAGAAAAACAAAACCTGTTAATCCTGTAAATCCTGTCCCAAAAAAACCGGTCACCTCCGCAATGAATCCCAGATTTTCACCTTGGTTCCACGCTGTCTGTAAATCCTGTCCCAAAAAACCTGTCACCTCCTCAAGCAAAGAAGGTAATGATCCGCGAGGGCAGACAAGAAGGCAGGACTGCCATGGCATTCCAGGCGGTACAGCAGGCGCAGCAAACGGGGAAATTTTGAAAAAAAAGGCGACAGATAGGAAGGCGGAAGCCACAGACCGATCGGGCGCAATGCAACTTTTTGCCAGGGCAGTTCTTTTTCGCCGGCACGCAAGTGTTTTTCGAGCAGTGAAGGTGAATAATACCAGGTGGAAACAACGGTTTCTGCATCCAGAGCGGCATGTTGACCTTCATTTCGCAGGCGTCGAAAAGCGGCTTTCAGCTGGCCTTTCAGCAGAAAGTACAAGGTCTCCCAGCCACAAAAACGCCCCATTACTACCAGGATCAGGTAACCGCCGGGCTGCAATTTTTGGTACAGGGCTGCTCCCAAGTCCTCCATTTCCCGGGGAGAGATACAATTTAAACCGCCAAAATTGGAAAAAACCACCTGGTAGTCGGTATAGGGCAACGTATGCAGATCGGAAAACGAACAAACCCGGAATTCAGGAACCTGCCCGCCTCCTGCCTTTGCCTTAGCGCGTTCAATCATACCTGCCGATGCATCGGTCGCCAGCACCTTCCAGCCTTCTTGTGCCCACCAGATGGCGTCTTGCCCCGTTCCACAATTGATTTCAAGCAGGGAGCCGCTCTTGGCTGCCGGAATTAGTTTTAATGAAATTGTGCGCACTCTTTCGCGCAACATTATGCCGAGCGGGGTATCGGTAAACACCTCGTCATATGCTTCGGCGAGAGCGTCAAAGGCAGCCGGCATATTTTGCTAATCGTTGCAATCTCAAGCGATCCAGTGCAGCGGCAGGGAGGTAGTAGACCCCTTTCAGCGCACGTCGTAGTTGAAACTGGGTTCCATTCAATAGTTTTTGCCACGCTATAACCCCTTGTTTTGCTCTGAAACGTTTGTGTACATAGCGATGGAGCAAGCGATAATATGCCGGCGGAAAAGTAGCCGGATACATCATGGCAAGATCGTCTGAAACCTCCCAGTTTTGTTTTTCACCGAGCAGGTTGCGTACTTTTTCATAAAATTTGGTGCCGGGTAAAGGATAGGAAACCGAAATGCCGATATCGTGCGGCTGCAATTCTTCTACGAGTTGCAAGGTGGCGGCAATATCTTCTGCTGTTTCACCCAAGTAGCCGAATTGCAAAAAGAAGCACACTTCCACCCCCTTTTTTTTCAATAATTTGGTGGCCGCCCGGATTTCCTCCACCGTTGTGCCCTTGTCCATGGCATCGAGTATTTTTTGAGAGCCGCTCTCGGCGCCCACCCACACCTGCCGCAATCCGGAAGCCGAGAGGGCATCAATGGTGTCTTCTTTTAAAAGCAGATCTACGCGGCTTTGAATTTTATACTGAAATTTCAGTCCTTTTTCCTGAACTATTTCATTAAAACGCTGTACCCAGCCAGGTTTCAGGCCAAAAATATCATCAGCCATCCAGAAGTCGCGCACCCCGAAATTGTGGATCAGCATTTCGATTTCCGCCACCACTCGTTCCGGGCTTCGTGTGTTGTAGCGATTGCCGTAAATCGGCTTGGCGCACCAGTTGCATTTGTACGGACAACCACGTGTGGTAGCCAGATTCAGCGCAAAATACCCGTGGCGTTTCATCCAGATGCGCCGATAGGATGCCATATCCACCAAATCCCAGGCCGGATCAGGAAGGCTGTCGAGTTTGGTCAGTACCGGCCGGGCGCCGGTTCGCACGATTGTTCCATTGACTGGATCAAGGTAAACAATGCCCTGAATATCTGCAGTTTGCATCCCGCTGTCCAGTGCTGTCACCAATTCACGCAGGGTACTTTCTCCTTCACCCAGGATCACAAAATCGGCGCCCTGACGTAAATAGGATTCGTAATGGTCGGTGCTGTCGCTGCTGTTGACGATAACGACACACCCCGCGGCTTTCCCCATTTTTGTCATCTCGAAAGCCGCCTCGCGCATGCGGGTGAGACACATTTTGGTCAGGTAATTAAAGCCATCATCGTAAATGACCAGATAGTCGGGGCGCTTTTCTTTCAACACCGGCTTCAACTCTGTTGCATTGTGCCGGAGCGCTGTATCAAACAAAGAAACCGCATACCCGCACTCCCGCATCAGCGCTGCTGCGCAAAGCGTGCCATACGGCGGGTACGGTTGCGCGGTTTTCCACTGCTTTGCATCGAAGCGGTAGAAATAGGAATGGGTGAAGAGTATCTTTGTCATGTCCATTCTACACATTAATTTGCCCCTCTTTTCACTTTTCTACTATTTTCCATGAGAGTCATATTCTTTATTCTGTTTTTTCCAATTATGACCTTTTCACAAAAAAATTTTGAGCGATCAAAAATAGAGGTCTTGGAAAGTTATGAAACATCCTATCAGAATTTTTGGACAGGCGATAAACAATCAATAAAAGTATCCTTAGTTCAGGAAACTGACTCCTTTAAGATTAAGTCTTTTGTAAATTTTGAAGTATTTAGTAAGGATTATGTTAGAGTCGGCGCTGCTTCCAGTGTAGCACTTTCATCGGCATTTGATGTTGCAGTTAGTAGCACAAGCATTTCAAAAATTGATCGAAAAAGAGGCGTTATAAGTCTCGACCAAGCAGAATTCTTTCGACTTATTGATTTTTTCAATGAAATGATTATGAAAAAAGCCAGTGAAAAACCTGTTCATGAGACAGCTTGGCAATTAACAGTTGACAAAAGGTTTATGGTAGCATTAATTTATCGACCAGATGATAACGTCAAATGGTTTTACTGCTTAAGTATAGACGAAGCCGCATTCGAGGTATCTACCGATGAAGCCCTTGCCTTAATGCAAAAACTAGGTGTAATGAAAAAAATTCTTCAACAATAACAATCTAACATTACCCAAAAACCTAAAACCCTGTACACTATTTAGCCTCATAAATATAACAGGCCACTGGGTATAAAACCTTGTGGCCTGTTGTTATTTACATACTGACCTTATTTCCCAAACGCCACTTCCACGAGTTCCGCCTGCTCTTTTTCATGTGCTTTCGGGAAGCCGGTAGCGGGGGAGGCCGCTGCGCGGCGACCGGCATACGCCCAGCCGTATTCAGGTTGGTTGGTAGCGATATAACTCCAGGCGCCCATGTTGCGCGGCTCTTCCTGCACCCAAACCAGATCGGCCTTGGCATACTTTTTCCGCAGCGCGTCGAATTGTTTTTTCGGGAATGGATAAATTTGCTCAAGGCGTACGATCGCTACATCATCCCGTTTTTCCTCCTGCTGTTTTTTGAGCAAATCGTAATACACCTTGCCGGAGCAAACGAGCAGTCGTTTTACTTTTTTGGCATCGGCAGTTGCGTCGTCAATAAGTTCGCGGAAACGATTGCCCGTTTCCAGTTCCTTTATTTCACCCAGATTAAACGGCGCGCGCAGGGTACTTTTGGGCGACATGACGATGAGCGGTTTGCGGAACGGGCGTTTCTGCTGACGACGGATGAGGTGGAAAAAATTCGAGGCCGAGGTGACGTTCGCCACCGTCACGTTGTTTTCAGCGCAGCCTTGCAGGAAACGTTCCAAACGGGCAGAGGAGTGCTCGGGCCCCTGTCCCTCGTAACCATGCGGGAGCAACATGACCAGGCCGCTCATACGTTGCCATTTACTTTCGCCGGCAAAAATAAACTGATCAATGATCGTGCTGGCGCCGTTGGCAAAATCGCCGAATTGCGCCTCCCAGATTACCAGCGCATCGGGTGTGGAGAGCGAGTAACCATATTCAAAACCCAGGACGGCATACTCGCTGAGCAAGGAGTTGTAGATGCGGAATTTGCCTTGTTTTTCTGCCATCCCGTCGAGCCGGTTCACTTCGCGATAATTATTGGCGTCAATCACACAAGCATGGCGGTGGCTGAATGTGCCTCGTTTTACATCTTGCCCGCTCATGCGCACATCCTGGCCTTCGATCAGCAGGGAAGCATAGGCCAGTAATTCGCCTAATTGCCAGTCAATTTTTCCGGAGGCCACCAACTGTTTTTTTGCTTCCGTCAGTTTGGCGATCTGCGATATCGGGGTAAATCCTTCAGGGAACGAGAGCAGGTGGTTAAGTAGTTTATCAATCGTTTTACGTGGAATGCCGGTTTCAGGGCTTTCCTGAAAATCGGCATCTGCATTGGTTTTTTTCAACGCCTTCCAGTGCAGTTCCTGTTCCTGGTAGGTGTATGGCAAGGGTTTTTGACGAACATTATCGAGTCGTGCCTGTAAATCGGCCTTGAACTTGGCTTCCATGTCTTTTGCCAGCTGTTCATCCACATCGCCGCGTGCAATGAGTTTTTGGCTGTACAATGTGCGTGGATCGGCGTGTTTTTCAATGATTTTCCACATTTCAGGCTGTGTAAAACGCGGTTCATCGCTTTCATTGTGGCCGTTGCGGCGATAACAAACCAGGTCAATAAATACGTCGGTATTAAATGCCTGGCGATATTCGATGGCCAGTTCGGCCGCAAATACACACGCTTCCGGATCATCGCCATTGACGTGAAAAACCGGCGCCTGTACTACCTCTGCCACACTGGTGCAGTAGGTGCTGGAGCGCGCGTCTTCCCAGCCGGTGGTGAAGCCGATCTGATTGTTAATCACCAAATGAACCGACCCGCCGGTATTATAGCCTTCCAGGTGCATCATCTGGATCACTTCGTACACAATGCCTTGCCCTGCTACTGCTGCGTCGCCATGAATAAGAATGGGCAACAGGCGATCAAAATTATCGGTGTAGAGAATATCGAGTTTTGCCCGACTGAACCCTTCCACCACCGGATCAACGGCTTCGAGGTGCGAGGGGTTGGGCAGCAACTTCACATACACTTTCCGGCCGTTCAGGGTTTCTGTTTGAGAGGAATAGCCCTGGTGGTATTTTACATCGCCCGATCCATAACTTTGATCGGGGATACTTTTGTCTTCAAATGCGCTGAAAATTTGCTCGTATGTTTTACCCACGATATTACACAACACATTCAGACGACCGCGGTGAGCCATACCGATTACTACTTCTTCGACCGGTGTTTCGAGTTCGGCGGCACGGTTGATCATGGCGTCGAGTACTGCGATGGTGGATTCGCCACCTTCCAGTCCGAATCGTTTTTGACCCACAAACTTGGTGGCCAAAAACTGCTCGAAACCCACGGCGCCATTGATTTTTTCGAGAATGCGCTTCTTTTTTTCGAGCGAAAAACCATAGTCGGCTTCCAGCCCGCGGCGCTCTATTCTTTGACGCAGCCATTCTCTTTTTTCCTTATCAAAAACATGGGTGCTTTCAAAGCCGATATTGCCGCAATAAATCAATCTTAGGCGCTCAATAATTTCGCGAAGCGTGGCATTCGGGATACCCAACTGGTATCCGCCGGCAAAGCGTTTGTCCAAATCCGACTCATCCAGACCAAAATCAGCCAGGTCAAGCCGCGGAAAGCGGTTTTTTCGCGCCTTAATCGGGTTGGTGGTAGAAAGCGTGTGTCCGCGGTCGCGGTAGCCGTAAATGAGGTTGACTACGGCAAATTCCTTGCGTATATCTTCGGTCGAAGCCGGGCTCGCAGCGCCTTCCGTTGCGCCGGCAGAAAGAGCAAAATCGAAGCCGCGAAAAAAAGCCTGCCAATCTTCGGCTACCGAAGCCGGGTCGGCTTGCCAATTGCGGTACAGGGTTTCGATGTATTGTGGATGGGCGTTGAAAACAGGAGAATGATCTGTCATGAAAATTCAATATTATGAGAGGCGGCGAGCGCCTTTTTATTTTCGAAGCGCAAAGGTACGGCGATCCTGAGAAACTGTTTTAAAACCTCGGACGAGGTTTTAAAACAGTTTCTCAGGGGTATTTGGCGAAAACTTCCTCAATAATCCCTGCCAGCACCCGGTCTTTGTCTGTCACAACATTTCCGGCACTGTGGGTATTGAGGCGGATTTCCACCCGGTTCCACACATTCCGCCAGTCGGGGTGGTGGTTGAGCCGCTCGGCGTGCAGAGCGACTTCTGTCATAAACGCAAAGGCTGCCGCGAAGTTTTTGAACATCAGGGTCGCCTGCAAACTGTTGTCGGATTCTTGCCACATATTTAGTTGTATGAATGGGTTGAATAGAATCAGATCGTTCGTTCCAGCAGTGCCATGTAAAACCCGTCGAAACCCTCATCTTGAGGCAGAATGCGTTTTTCTTCGCGTAAAACAAAGCCTCTCCCGGCTTCACCGGATAAAAAACGCGCTACCTGCTCCTGATTTTCCGACGGCAAAATGCTGCAGGTGGCGTACACCATGCGTCCACCCGGTTTTACGATGGGCGAATATTGTTGCAAAATTTCCTGCTGGGTTTGC
Source organism: Saprospiraceae bacterium (assembly GCA_033762055.1). Classification (GTDB taxonomy): domain Bacteria; phylum Bacteroidota; class Bacteroidia; order Chitinophagales; family Saprospiraceae; genus M3007. Next base: position 3,008 of record JANRLZ010000072.1, on the reverse strand, counting down.
TGGAGTTGTTCGATTTGAGCCGGCTGCAATTTCCATTTGGTATCCGGGTTGCGGCGCAGTACGCCGAGTCCGCTGCAAGGCACGTCGAGCAGTAAACGATCGGCAGTGCCGTATAATCGTTTAATGGTTTTTCTGCTTTCGATGGGGCGGGCATCAATGTTTGTTGCACCGGCGCGACGGGCGCGGGCGCGCAGGGCTTCCAATTTCCAGGCCAGGGTATCGAGGGCGATCAGGCTGCCTTTGTTTTGCATCAACGCGGCCAGGTGGAGGGTTTTTCCACCGCCGCCGGCGCAAGCGTCCACCACACGCATCCCGGGTTCGGGAGCCAGTAATGGCGCAACGAGTTGGCTGCTGTAATCCTGTACTTCAAACCAGCCTTTTTTGAAGACGGCAGACTGGAATACATTTTTTCGCAGGGTGAGTACCAGTGCATCGGCATTACCGAGGGCCTGGCACTCTATTTTCTCCTGTGAGAGTGCGCGTTGCAGTTCTTTGCGATCAGTGCGCAGGCGATTGGCTCGCAGTACCACCCTTGCGGGCTGGTTGAGCCAGTGCAGGGTTTCCTCCCATTTTTCCGGCAATTCCGCTATGCCGAGCGCATCGAGCCAGTCGGGGATACTCTCCCGGATGCTGCGCGGTTTTTCGCTCCAGGTTTCCCGCCAGTTTTTAAGATTTTGGACAAAACTGTCCAGCTTCAAAGGGGAGAATTCTTTCCAGTCAGGCAAATCCTGATGGTTTCTGAAAGCAAAGTGAATGCCCGCCATTTGCCAGAAATCGGCTTCTGTCAAAGGTGTTTTGCCCAAAATACTGGAATAAAGGCGGTAATGCCGGACGACTTCGTAGGTGGTTTCCGCGATAAAAGCGCGGTCACGGCTGCCAGCCTTTGGGTTGTTACGCAAAGCGTGTTCGATCACCTTGTCGGCGTACCGATTGTCCAAAAAAATGGCTTGCAGATTTTGTGCGACAGTGCGCACGAGGAGCGGATGAATCATTCAAGGCAAAAAAAAGTCCCCCTCCGAACTTTCTCGGAGAAGGACGTCATCAAAACACGCTTCATTTTAAACCTTTATCTTAAAGCCCGGAGGCAATATTGCTAAAGCAGGGTCTTATCAGGGTAAAATTTGTGGCAGCAAAGGTAAAATCCTTTTTGAAAACACAATATTTCAATGGAAATTTTTTTGCAATTTTTTAGGGAAAATGAAAATTTCCAATAAAAGCGCGTAAATCTATCGTTTTCTACGTCTACCGCCGCTGTTATTATTCCCTCCTCCTCCTCCATTGCCGCCTCCGCCTCTGCGATTCCTTCCTCCTCTACGGCGCCCTCCTCCATTGTTATTATTGTTGTTGTTGCGGTTCCTGTTGTCCAATTTGCCGGCTCCTGCAGCCAGCTTGTCTAAGGAATCGTGGCCTTCATGGAGAGACAATTGTCCATCCGACAAGATTTCGAGGTCTTCTTTTACGATGTCGTCGCTTACATAGTGCTCTTTGTTCCAGGTTTTGTAGGCCAGTTTCATGTAGGAGGCAATTACTTCTACAAATCCTTCCTTTTTGGGGCCATCGGGCATGGCAATGGCTTTTTGAATAAGCGCATGAACACTGTTGCCATAGTGACGCATCCGGGTTGCCGAATTGAGATAGCCCAAAGGTTCGGGTTTCGGACGTTCTTCTTCCCGGCGTATGACAATACCCGGAGGAGGGGTTACGTCAATTTCATAATTGCAAACCGCAAAAATATGGTTCCACAGTTTCTCGCGGTAATCATCCATGTTCCGGTTGCCCTGCGGCCCCAGCTGGATCATCAAACCGATTATAGCCTCAACCGTTTTCTGCCGATGCGGGCGTGATTCGATTGTTTTGGCGTGCAGAATCATTTCCTGCAGGGAGCGGCCGTATTCATGAAAAATAATAACGGGTCGCTCGGTATTGTACTCAATATCTAAATTGTTCATGTTGTGTGTTGTCTCGAATGACGAGGAGTTACTCGACGGTTACCGACTTTGCTAAGTTACGGGGCTGATCTACGTCGCAATTGCGCATGACGGCAATATGGTAAGCCAGCAGTTGCAAAGGTATGACAGAAAGTAATGGGGTGAACGGTTCTTCAGTTTCGGGGATTTCGATGGTATGGTCGGCCAGCTTTTTAATGGTTTCATCGCCCTCGGTCACCACTGCCACTACGACCCCTTTTCGGGCTTTTACCTCCTGGATATTACTCACCACTTTTTCATAAGCGCTTTTATTCGTGGCAATCACAAATACCGGCATATTTTCGTCAATCAAAGCGATGGGGCCGTGTTTCATTTCAGCCGCCGGATATCCTTCGGCATGGATATAACTGATTTCCTTAAGTTTTAGTGCGCCTTCAAGCGCAACGGGGAAGTTGTAGCCCCGACCAAGGTAAAGCGCATTGGCCGCATCTTTGAATTCGCCGGCGATGTACTCAACCTGTTTCTGGCATTTACGCAGCAATTCTTCCGCTTTTTGCGGAATAAGCGAAAGTTCCTGCACCAATTCCTGGTAACGCGACTTGGGCAGATAACCTCTTTCATAACCCAAAATAAGCGCCATCATGCTCAACATAGTTACCTGGCCGGTAAATGCCTTGGTAGAAGCCACCCCGATCTCCGGCCCTACATGGATGTATGAGCCGCTATGGGTAAGGCGTGCAATGGAAGAGCCGACCACATTTACAATCCCGTACGTGAGTGCACCGCGTTCTTTGGCCAGCTCAAGTGCCGCAAAAGTGTCGGCAGTTTCGCCGGATTGGGAAATGGCCAACACAACGTCCTGCTCGCGTACAACCGGGTTGCGGTAGCGAAATTCGGAGGCGTATTCCACTTCAACCGGCAGCCGGGCCAGGTCTTCGATGAGGTATTCGGCAATCAGGCCGGCATGCCACGACGTGCCGCAGCCCAGGATAATCATTCGCTGGGCATTGACGAGGCGCTTGAGGTGTTCGTCCATCCCGCCGAGTTTTACCCAGCCTTCCTCTGCATCCATACGGCCTC
>JANRLZ010000071.1:0-2951 GCA_033762055.1 Saprospiraceae bacterium | reverse complement strand
TGCGCCCAGCCGATGAGGCACTCACGCGCTGCTGGAGCGGTCATGGGCACACCATCGTTAACCCATTGTTCCAGAGCAACGAACTCGTCGATTTCTTTATCGTCTTCCATCTCGGCAAAACGGCGATATTTGTTTTCAAACACCCACGGATCAGTCCAATAAAAGAGTGATTGAATGGTATCGGCCGCGAGCGTTTCTTTCTTGGAAAGCATCGCATCGATAGTCGGGTGCCAGTTTTCACTGAAAATATAAGGGGAAAAACTCTTGCAGTGGAAATTCCATGGGGTGGCGAATAGCGCAATTGAGTTTATCAACTGAGGTTTTAAAATTGTAGCGGCCAACGCCATCACACCGCCCATGCAATAACCCGCAAGCGTCACTTTTTTCCCAGTGCTACGCTGCACGAATTCAATGGCTTGCAAAAGTACATCGCTCACGTAATCGGCACAGGAAAAATCTATTTCAGATTTTCCTGGTGCACCCCAATCGAGCACCAATGTGCAAGCGCCAGTTGAAGCAGCGTGCCGCAGTAAACTCCGCTCTTCATCGAGGTCTAATATATAGTAGCGGTTGATGAGCGAGGGGAGAAAAATCACTACCGGCCCATCGGCATCGCGCTCACTGTAATCAAGGAGCCTTGCATTACCCTTGCGCCAGATGGCGGGCGGTTCTTTAAGCGTACGGCGGTAAGGCGTTTCCGTATAACGCAGCAGGCCTTTTAAAAAACCCTCAGCGCGGTTTTTTGCTTCGTTTGCTATGGCCTGGCTTAGTTTTGCCTGCTCGGCGGGGTTTAGCTGATTTGCTGACGCGGTCGGATTCCAAAGCGGAAAGCCTGCGTTCGATGGCGGAAAGCCGGAAGGCGAGCTCAGCCAGCTTGTCATTGACATCATCATCTGCATCGGCAGATTTGGCAGTGCGTTTGGCATTGGCCATTCCCGGTTGGAAGTTCCTGATGTTGTTCAGCATAGCCTCGATAAACTGTTTGTCACGCACAACCGAACCCATTTGCTTCTGCCACATATCCAAAAACTCACCCGCAAGGTATTGATATTTATCATCTCCCATCGGCCACCCCGTTTTGTGCAATGCAATATTTTCTTGCGCTGCCTGTGCACTAATGTTATAACTACCTGCAATTTATACAAAACAGCTAGGACACGCAAGCATGAGCTCCTCGAAATCAAATCCCATCGTCGTCAAAAAATACGCCAACCGCCGCCTGTACGATACCGACACCAGCACCTACATTACGCTGGAAGACATGTGCGAGCGCATCAAATCCGGCAAGGATTTTGTCGTAGTCGATGCGAAAAGCGGTCAGGATCTCACTCGCCAGGTTCTTACGCAAATCATCTTAGAGCGCGAAATCGCCGGCTCGCAATTGCTGCCGGTGGAATTCCTGCGCTCGGTCATCCGTTTTTACGACGACAAAATGCAGAACGTTCTACAACAATACTTAAACGCCAGCATGCAGGCTTTCGTAAACAACCAGGATCAGGTTCGTTCCCAGATGCGCGGCTCCATGGGCAAAGCGGCCAGCACCGCCAGCAGCAACAACGCTTCGCCATTCTCGCAATTCGAAGAGATGACCAAAAACAACGTGGCGCTTTTCGAAAAAGCATTCGGCATGTTCTCGCCGTTTAACAACAACTACTTCGGCAATCAGGAATCCAGTAAGGAATCCGCCCGCGAAGAACGCGCCTCCGAACGCAGCCGCCGCACCAAGCGGTAATCAAAACACGTCATCCCGGCGACTGCGTCCGCCGAAGCCTTTGGCGTAGGCGGAAGGCCGGGATCAACGCTTTTCTACTTCCCGACCATTACGATTACACCAAAAATAAGTGTGCGAAAAATGCAGCGAAGAGGCGGTTTTTTGCAGCGAGCATGTCAACAAATGTCAACAAAATGCATGCATACACAAAACACGGGTGAATCTAACCTGTTGTTAATACAGAAAATCGTTTTTTGTACCCGGAAAAAAATAGGCGCAAACCGCTCTCAACCGGTCCCAAATGATAAAAAAAATGCCCCATACGGGGCATAAATTGGGGGATAATAAGAAAAAAATTAGCGTTTGATACCGTTATTGCTGCCAACGACAGGACCGGATGTCGGGGCCTGAACATCGGCATCGGCAACCGCAAAGCGGCTGGCACCGAGACCTGCTAATTCCGGATTGCTGCCAACGGCAAGATGCAACACATCTGTCACCGTTGATTTATCCGCGCAACCCCATTTGCAATCTTTTACCATAATCTACCTATGTTTCTTACGTGGCCAGGTTAGTATTTTTCTTCACCCTCATATTACCCCAACTGGCTGAAAAGTTGCATGACAGTTTTGTGAACATTGATAAAAGTGTCATGTTACAGCTTTGTGACAATCGGGATTATGAGCCTTTTGGTTTGGTTTTTTTCTTAACTTCTTCTTTTATTTCATCGGGTTGCTTTATCTTAGAAAGATCCGTCTGATACATCTCTGCAACCTTCAGGGTAATCTCATCCGGGGGCGATTTTCCTTCACCGGAAACAATGATTTCGCCATAAGGCTCAAATTCCTGGACATTGATTTTTCCAAGCTTCTGGTCGGCAATAAAAGCCTCGTATTTGCTGGGTTTTACGGCCGCGTAAATCCAGCAGGAATTGCCATTTTCCAGTATGCCGTACATCAACACAATGATGCGGGTTAGTAGGTCGGCGTCAGGTTTTTTAAGGTCGTTCATTCCAGACTGTTTACAATGTTACACCGCGCTCATCAAGTATTATGCAACTTTGGCCTTGCCGCCGCCCAGAAGGCTGCGCATAACGTACTGCAAAATACCGCCGTTTTTATAGTATTCCACTTCATCCAGCGTATCGATTCTGCAAAGCACCGGCGCCACTTTCGTGGTGCCATCTTTATAGGTGATATGCATATCGATTTTCATACGCGGCTTGATGCCTTTTTCAAGG